>NZ_JAMYKW010000001.1:0-477500 GCF_040317555.1 Mesorhizobium sp. M1406
CCCCGCGTGTGCGCCTGCTCGCGCCCGCGCGCCGCCGCGGGTGTGGTGTGGTGCCCCCGCGGCGCGGTGGGGGGGGGTCGCCCCGCGGCGCCGCCCCCACCCCGTCTCACGAATTTTGCTTCGCAAAAATCGTTCACCGACCCTCCCCACAAGGGGGAGGGTAAGGTACTCAATGCCTGAAATGCCTCACGCCCGTAAAGACCATGGCGATGCCATGCTTATCGGCGGCAGCGATGACGTCCTTGTCGTTCATCGAGCCGCCAGGCTGGATGACGGCGGTGGCGCCGGCGGCGATCGCGGCCAGCAGTCCATCGGCGAAGGGGAAGAAGGCGTCGGAAGCGACGACCGAGCCCTTGGTCAGCGGTTCGGCAAGGCCCGCAGCCTCGGCGGCGTCGAGCGCCTTGCGCGCGGCGATGCGTGAGGAATCGACCCGGCTCATCTGGCCGGCGCCGATGCCGACGGTGGCGCCATCCTTGACGTAAACGATGGCGTTGGACTTGACGTGCTTGGCGATGCGGAAGGCGAATTTGAGGTCGTCCATTTCGGCCGATGTCGGCGCGCGCTTGGTCATCACCTTCAACTCAAGGTCGTCGACGACGGCATTGTCACGGCCCTGGACCAGCAGGCCGCCGGCGACGGATTTGACCGTCGTACCAGGCGTGCGCGGGTCCGGCAGGCCACCGGTGACCAGCAGGCGCAGGTTTTTCTTTGCCGCCACGATTGCCGCTGCCTCGTCGGTCGCGCCGGGCGCGATGATCACCTCGGTGAAGGTCTTGACGATTTCTCCGGCGGCGTCGGCGTCGAGAATGCGATTCACAGCGACGATGCCGCCGAAGGCCGAGACCGGATCGCAGGCCAGCGCCTTGGCGTAGGCCGCCTTCAGCGAGGTGCCTTCGGCGACGCCGCACGGGTTGGCGTGCTTGATGATGGCAACCGCGGCGGAACGGTCGGGATCGAATTCGCCGGCCAGTTCGAAGGCGGCGTCGGTGTCGTTGATGTTGTTGTAGGAGAGCTGCTTGCCCTGCAGCTGGCGTGCCGTGGCGACGCCGGGCCGCTTGTCGCCATTGAGGTAGAAGCCGGCGCTCTGATGCGGGTTCTCACCGTAGCGCATGACCTCGACCAGCTTGCCGCCAAAGGCGCGCCAAGTCGGGTGCTCGATCTCGAGTGCTTCGGCAAACCAGCCGGAGATCGCCGCGTCATAGGTGCCGGTGCGGGCAAAGGCTTTGGCCGCCAGTTTCTTGCGGAAATCCAGCGACAGCGAGCCGATGTTCAGCTCCAGCGCGTTCAGCACCGAGGCGTAGTCGCCGGGATCGGTGACGATGGCGACATAGGCGTGGTTCTTGGCCGAGGCGCGGATCATTGCCGGTCCGCCAATGTCGATGTTCTCGACGATCGATGCGTAATCGGCGCCGGAGCGGCGGACCTCCTCGAACGGATAGAGATTGGAGACCACGAGATCGATCGGCTCGATGCCGTGTTTGCGCATTGCAGCCGCATGATCCGGGTCGTCGCGCACGCCAAGCAGCGCGCCATGCACGTTGGGATGCAAGGTCTTGACCCGGCCATCCATGATCTCGGGAAAACCGGTGAGTTCGGAGACGTCGCGCACCGCCAGGCCCGCCTCGGCGATCGCCTTTGCCGTGCCGCCGGTCGAGACCAGTTCGACACCGGCCGCCGCCAGCGCCTTGGCGAAATCGATGAGGCCGGTCTTGTCGAAGACGGAGAGCAGGGCGCGACGCACCGGAACGAGGTCAGGTGCTGGAATGTTCTTGGCGGCGACGGCCATGGGCTGGCGGCCTTTCACGGCTGGTGTGATGGATGCCGCGCCCGTAGCACATGCCATCGGGAAATCAAACCGGAAGCGGCGCCTGTCTCTTTGTTTTGCCGCATGGTGTTTGTCCGAAAAGTCCGCAACTTTCGGCATCATGCTCGACACTTCAGTTGTTTTCCGGGTAACCGGCGATGCTGGTGCGCGTCAGTTGCCAGTGGACCTCGGCGACTTCCGAGGCCTTGAAGGCAAGCACGATCTGGCGGCTGCGGCGCGGGCCGCCAAGACCGGCGAAATAGATCGATTCCTCGACCTCCGGCACCCCCTCGGCGCACGTAAATACCCAGGTGTCGGCCTGATCGGCGGTCATCACCAGGCGATCATGCTCGTCTTGCAGCAAGTTGATGTCGGGGTGTACGTGGAAGCGGACGGTGACGAAGTCACGACCGTTGTTGCGGATCGCCGCATTGCCGGGCCGCTGGAAGCGGTCCCTGCCGGCCAGCACATTGCCGCTCGAGGAGAGCTTCAGTTCGCGCTCATGCAGGAAACCGAAGCGCGGGACGTAGCCGTCATGGCGGGCGATGAACCCCTGAACGCCCTTCTGGTCGGTGCGCTTGCACTGCACATGCTGGGGGCCGCCGATCAGCGGCGAACCGAGCAGGTCGTTGACGCGCAGCGAATGGCTGAAACGCGCCGACGAGGTGTCGTTGATGGTGGCGGTCGAGTGCGCGGCGGTGGCGCGCGCCAGCGGCCGGAATTCAGCCGCGCCATAGGTGTCGATGCCGGCATTGACGATATAGTGCTGGCGCCCGGACGACAGTTCGAAGGCGAGACAGCTGGCATGTGCGGCGTTGGACACGTCGATCGGCGGCGGCAGGCCGGTGTCGGCGATAACCGTCACGCCGCCCATCGACAGGCGCTCATAGCCGGAATGCGGCGCATGCAACAGTGGCGCGCCGGCGGTGTCGTCGTGGCGCAGGATGGTGGCGATGCGGTCGTGGATGGTGGCGCCCATGCCGTTGAAGCGGGCGAGGCTGCCGTCCTGATGGCGAAAGAAGCGCAGCGCCGGCAGCATGCGGTCGATGGCGCCGATCAGCGCCTGCGGCGGCGTTTCCGCCTGGTTGGCATAGGTTTGGCGCAGCGGCAGAAGGTCGGCGAGGATTTCCAGGACGACCATTGGATTGCGCGAAATATGCCCGCCGTCGGCCAGGATCTGGCGGTCGAGCTCCGCGGCAAGGTTGCGGGTCGCGCCGCGCAGCGCCGATGCCGGTGCCGGCAGGGACAAAGCGGCGAAGGCGAGCGCGATGCGGGCGCGCAGCCTGTCCTTGCCGTCCGGCATCTCGCGCGCCATCGACCTGAGGTAGCGGATCTGGACGGCGAGCGATTTCAGGAAGGCGCGGTAGAAGGGGAACTCGGCCCCCTGCAGCACGACGGGGGAGTGCTGCAGCCAGGCGATGATGCGCTTGGCGGCGGTGCCGGGCTCCCAGGCGACGCCGGAAATGTGGCTACCATGCATGACGATCCAGTCGGAAACCAGGGCGCGGGCATTGGCGGCGGCAAGTTCGGTGCCGGCGGCGCGCATGTGGCGCAGCCAGCGAAACCCGTGCAGCGTTTTCTGCCAGCCATGATTGGGCACGTTGATCTGGAAAGGTGACTTGCCGCCGGTTTCGACCAGATGCCCCGACAGGGGATAGCGACCGTAGTAGATTTCGAGTGCGATCTGTGGGTCGGCGAGGCGCAGGTCCGGCGGTGCGATCAGCACACGTTCCGGCGTGCGGCCGGAATAGCGCCAGCGGTAGACCGGCCCGGCACGCAGGCGCCGGCGCGTTTTGCGCCAGAACTCCTTCGCGACAAGCGTCCACAGACGCGTCGTGCTGCTGGCAGCAAGTGCCAAAACCCCTCCTGATCGTCCATTACCCCGACGCCGAGTTTACATGATTGCAGGACTCGTGCGAAGGCGAATTCCATGGGACGCCGCCGGTTCACCCGGCTTTGCCCCCGATCATCGCTAAAAAGCCAGTAAATCCGGGGGCGGTTAAATCAAAGCGCGTCGCGCCCGACCGGTTGAATGCAACGCGCTTTGGTCTTCTGTTTCATGCATGTCGTTGTCCCAAAACCGCTGCACACTTTTGGGCGACATGCATTAGCCGGCTCGGCGGATGCGAGCCGCGAAGAAGCCGTCGAGACCGGAAATCCCGGGCGAACCAAGGTCGAGGTCGGCGGGCGTGGTGCGCAGCGTGCCGTGCGGCGTCAGGAACGGGTCAATGCCGGCGATCTCGCCTTGCCGCAGCGGATCGTTGGCTATTTCAGCGGTGCCGGCCAGAAAGGCGCGATAGAGGTCCTCGCCTTCGAGCGGGTCGAGCGAACAGTTGGAAAAGACGATCCTGCCGCCGGGTTTCACCAGCGTGACGGCGCGGGCGAGAAGCCTGCGTTGCAGGTCCGCGAGTTTTTCCACATCGGCGGCCGTCTTGGTCCACGGCACGTCGGGATGCCGCCGCACTGTTCCGGTGGACGAGCAGGGCGCGTCGAGGAGAACGGCGTCGAATAATTCCTTCGGCTCGTATTTGAGCAGGTCAGCCTCGACGACCTCGGCGGACAGACCGAGACGGTCGAGGTTCTGCGTCAGCCGCACCAGCCGGTTTTTCGAGGTGTCGACGGCGGTGACCCGGGCACCGGCGAGAATGAGCTGCGCGGTTTTGCCGCCGGGGGCTGCGCAGAGATCGGCGACGCGAAGTCCCCTGACATCGCCGAATAGCCGGGCCGGCAGACTGGCCGCGGCGTCCTGGACCCACCAGGCGCCTTCGGCGAAGCCTGGCAGTTCGGTGACGGGGCCAACGAGATTCTCCACCCGAATTGTGCCGGTCGGCAGGACGATGCCGCCGAGCTTTTCGGCCCACAGCTCGGGATCGGCCTTGACCGAAAAGTCGACCGGCGCCTCCACGCGGTGAGCTGCCAGGATCCGCCGGGCCTTGTCATTGCCGTAAGTGGCCTTCAGCCGGTCGGAAAACCATTTGGGCGCTTCGTCGGTAGCGGCGAGAGCGGCAGGAAGTTCCGTTTCCTTGGCCCGCGCCAACGTGCGCAGCACGCCGTTGACCAGGCCGGAGAATCGCACCGTGCGCGGATCGGACTTTGCATGGGTCACGGCCAGGTCGACTGCTGCGCTGTCGGGGATATCGAGGAACAGGATCTGCGCGGCCGCCACATGCAATATGTGCGACAGCGCGGTCGCGTTGGGCGGCAGCGGCTTCTCCAGGCGCCGCGCCAGCAGCCCTGAAATGGTCATGCGATAGCGCAGCGCGGTGACCAGAATGGCGCGGACCAGGCCACGATCACGCAAATCGAGCGCCTTGTATTGCGGATGGCCGTTCTCGTGGTCGGTCAGCCCGTCAAGCGGGGTCCTGGCATCGATGACGGCGGCAAGCAGGCGCGCCGCTGCCTTGCGAGCGGCGAGGCCGGCAACAAGGTCGCCGCCGTCCCTGTGTTCCTGGTCACCTGAAACCGTACGTCGAGGTCCTCTGTCCGCCACGCTCACGACCACCGGCCCTTGGGCCCGGTCGGGTTGCGACCCCACGGGTTGGATTTCGGCTTTGCAGGCTCGGCCGGTTGCTCGGGCTGCGCGGCTTGGCCCCATGGGCCCGACGGCCGCTGTTCGTCTGCTCGCGGCGTCTGGGCCCGGCGCGGAACCTGAGCGCCGCCGCCTTGCATCTGCCGCGCCATCGCCTGGAGAGCAGCGATGCGGTTTTCTGTGTTCGGGTGGGTGGAAAACAGACTGTCCATATGCTCGCCGGAAAGAGGATTGATGATGAAGAGATGCGCGGTCGCCGGGTTGCGCTCGGCATCGGGGTTGCGGATGCGTTCGGCGCCGCGGGCGATCTTGTCAAGGGCCGATGCCAGCCAGAGCGGGTGTCCACAGATTTCGGCGCCGCGCCGGTCGGCCTCGTATTCGCGGGTGCGGCTGACCGCCATCTGCACGATCATCGCGGCAAAGGGCGCCACGATCATCGCCGCCAGCACGCCAACAAAGCCGAACGGGTTGTTGTTGTCGCGATTGCCGCCAAAAAAGAAGGCGAAATTGCCGAGCATCGAGATGGCGCCGGCGAAGGTGGCGACGATCGTCATGGTGAGCGTGTCGCGGTGCTGCACATGGGCGAGTTCGTGCGCCATGACAGCCGCGACCTCTTCGTGCGTCAGTGCCTGCAAAAGACCGGTGGAGGCGGCGACCGCCGCGTTCTGCGGATTGCGACCGGTGGCGAAGGCATTCGGCTGTGGGTTGTCGATCAGATAGGTCTTCGGCATCGGCAGGCCGGCCTGTTTGGCCAGCGACTGGACGATGGCGTAATATTCGGGGGCGGTCCTTTCGTCGACCTCGACGGCGCGGTTCATCGACAGCACCATCTTGTCGGCGTTCCAGTAGCTGAACAGATTGGTGCCGGCGGCGATCAGCAGAGCGATCATCATGCCGCCGGTTCCGCCGATCAAAAAGCCGACGCCCATGAACAGTGCCGTCATCGCCGCAAGAAGCATGGCGGTGCGAAGTGTGTTCATCGTCTGCTCCTGTCCAGATGGTAGCGAAAAAGGGTCGATCGTTGTGGGTTCATCGCTATATGATGGGAAACGCCAGTTCCTGTTTCAATCGGCCGGAAATATCGCATGAACGACGAAACCAGTAAAACCGATGCCGACCCTGGTCGTGACGTTGGGCCAAAGGCACTGACGCCGGAAGCCAGACGTGCGCTCGCGGAAGCCGAAGCAAGACGCATAAGATATCTGGAGAAGGAAGCAGCGGCGCCGAAGGAAATCGGCGGCCGCGGCGGCAAGGAGCCCGGTCGCTATGGCGATTGGGAGGTCAAGGGCCTGACCAGCGACTTCTAAGGTGTGTTGATATTCAGGTGATGCTGGTCTGCAAGCCTGACCTGAATCTCAACACACCTTTAGACGGCGTTGCGCTAGATATCTAGGCGGCGCTGCGCTGCGGCTCGAGCGCGATCCAGCCATCTTCGTGGACGGTGACGCCGATCATCTCATAGCCGGCGATCGCGGCATGCTGCGTTGGCAATGGATGCTGGTGCGTGGCGTTGACGACCATGACCGCAGACCCCGCCGCCTCGGCGGCCGCGATGCCAGCCGGAGCATCCTCGAACACAAGGCAGCCGCGCGCATCGAAGCCGAGCCGTTCAGCGCCAAGCCGGAAGCAATCGGGCGCCGGCTTGCCGCGGGAAACATCTTCCGCCGCGACGATGACAGCCGGGACAGGGATGCCGGCGGCCTTCATGCGCAACAGCGCCAGCTCGCGTGGCGCTGAGGTCACGATCGCCCAGCGCTCGGGCGGCAGCGCGTCGAGAAACGCCACGGCGCCGGAGATCTGGAGAATGCCATCCAGATCGGCCGCCTCGGCCTTCAGCAGCAGATCAGCTTCGTGCGCCGGGTCGACGCCTGGAAGTGCCAGGCTGGTGATGGTCTCGATCGCCCGCACGCCATGGATCGTCGGCAGGAAGGCGGCGACGTCCAGGCCCTGACGGCGTGCCCATTCGCTCCACACCCGTTCCGCCGAGGCGATGGAATTGATGAGCGTGCCATCCATATCGAAGAGGAAGGCCGCGAATTTTCTGCCTGAGTACATGATTTTCCTTGAGTCTTTGGGGGAGCGCCTGTGGCGATCCCGAACCTAACGCCTCGCTCACGGCAGGGGAAGACACGGGTCGGGCTTTTCAATCGGCCAGGGAACCACGGCAACCCCCCGGCGTTTGAACAAGACTGCTTTCCACGACGATCGAAGGGGGACCGCGATGCTGATCCGGCTCGGCTACGAAATCGCCATCGAATGTAACGCGGCCACCCCGGTGATTTCGCTGCTCGAAGTCCACAAGGACAGACAGGCCGACATCAAGCGGCAGACGCGGGTGCTGACATCGCCTGCCGTGCCGACCAGGCTCTACCACGATCCATACGGCAATGCCTGCCGCCGGTTCACCGCGCCCGCTGGCGGCTTTCGCATTCTTTACGACGCGGTCGTCGAGGACAGCGGCGAGACCGACGAGGTCAACACGCTGGCCAGGGAAGTGCCGGTGGCGGATCTGCCGGACGAGGTGCTCGGTTATCTCCTGGGCAGCCGCTATTGCGAGACGGATCATCTGAGTGACCTGGCTTGGCAGCTCTTCGGCGACATCCCGCCTGGTTGGGCGCGCGTGCAAGCCATCGTCGACTATGTCCACAACCGGTTGTCGTTCGGCTATGGCTATGCGCGCTCGACCCGCACCGCGGCCCAGGCGCATGAGGAGCGCGTCGGCGTCTGCCGCGACTACGCCCACCTGGCGATCACGCTGTGCCGCTGCATGAACATTCCGGCGCGCTATGTGAACGGCTATCTCGGCGACATCGGCGTGCCGATCGATCCGGCGCCGATGGATTTCTCAGCATGGCTGGAAGTGTTCCTCGGCGGCAAGTGGTACACGTTCGACCCCCGCCACAACATGCCGAGGATCGGTCGCGTCGTCATCGCGCGCGGCCGCGACGCCACCGACGTGCCGCTGCTGCACAGCTTCGGCCCGCACCGGCTCAGCCTGTTCAAGGTGTGGACCTACGAACAGGAAGGCAATCTGTTCAACCCGCCCTATCATGGCATCGACAGGACGGTCAGCGCGCGGATGCTGGCCTAGTAGTCGTAAGGCGTCCGATCAGACCATTTCGCGTTCTGTGGTTTCGAGACAGCTGGTCCGCTTCGGCATAGAGGCCCTGTGCCGCAACAGGACGTCGTTGAGCTTTCTTCGATCGCTTCATCTTGAGGATGGTAACCAGCTCGTAAACGCAGTCGCGGCCCGCGTTGTTCTGTTTACCAGTCATTCACCTTCGCAAAGGGCGAAATCAAGCAAAAACAATGTGTTGCTGATGGGGTAATGTGCTTTCGGAGGCCGAGCGGCGTCGTCCGGCGGGAATCCTGCATTGCCTTGTCTGCGGCGACGAGGCCGAGGCAAGCGGAGGCTGTAGGATGCGGAATTACGGGGGTCTTGTTCACGCGGTCGGCGGGTTCGCCAGGGATCGCGGTGGAAATTTCGCGGTCCTGTTCGGCCTTGCTACCTCGGTCCTGGCGCTGGGCGTTGGCTTTTCTGTCAACGTCTCTCAGCTGTACAATGCCAGATCCAGCCTGCAGGGCGTGCTCGACGCCGCGGTTACGTCGACGGCACGCGACCTGACGACTGGCGTCATCGGGGAAGGCGACGCCAACAGATCGGTGCAGGCCTTTCTTGACGCCAACAGCGCGGCGGGCATCCTGCAGGCCGACCAGATCGTGCTGGACAGGCTGATTGTCGACAGGACGGCCAAGACGGTCGCGGCGGAAGTGCATGCCGATGTCGCCCTGTATTTCCCGATTCTCGGCATGGGCGACATGAAGCGCGTCACCGCTTCCACGACGGCGCTCTATTCGGACAAGACCATCGAAGTGGCGATGATGCTCGATGTGACCGGGTCGATGGGGCCGAACGCATGGGCCAAGACCAACAAGATCGCAGATCTGCAAAGTGCCGCTTCTGGAGCTGTCAGTGATCTGCTGGACAACAACATCGATGCGAAAAACCCACGTGTGCGGGTGGCGATTGTTCCCTATGCCGAGGCGGTGAATACCGGTGGTCTCGCTGACAGCGTCTTCGCCGAGACGAGAGGCGGGCCGAATCTGCCGCCGCCTGTGGATGCTCCCGTTTCGGCGTCGGTGACACCCGCGCCGGACAAATGTGCCAACGAGCGCAAGGACAAGGATGGCTATGCCGACACGTCATCCGACGGGCCTTACACGTCGCGGTGGGACAACAACGGCAAAGAGTATCTGGCTAGAATCAATCGGGATGATCGCATGAGAACGTGCCCGACGCCGGAGCTCATCCCGTTGTCGGCCGACGAGGAGAAACTGCTCGACACGATCGACGATTTCAGCGCGGCAGGCGTGACCGCCGGCGGCATCGCCGTGCAGTGGGGCTACTACATGCTTTCGCCGTCGTGGCGCCCGACGATCGTCAATGCCGGGCTCGGTGCGGGTCCCGCCAATTTCGACAAGAGGAAGGTCGCCAAGGTCGCCATCCTGATGACGGACGGCCAGTTCAACACAGCGTTCGCCGGCGGTAGCGGAGCGTCAAAATCACAGAACGCGGGCCAGATGTCGCGTGGCAATGCCGAAGGTATCTGCGATGCCATGAAGCGCGACGGCATCGAGATCTTCACGATAGGCTTCGACCTGAACGATCCGACCATGACGGCGACCGAACGGGACCAGGCGAAAAGCGTGCTCCAGGATTGCTCCACGGCGGACACATCCTCGCTGAAGCATTATTACGAGGCCGCAACCGGTGCGGAACTGAAGCAGGCGTTCGATGACATCGTCCAGAACATCGAGAAGGTCACCGTTGCCAAATAAGCTCTCAAGAACTGCGGTTCAGTCGTGATCGCCCAAACGGAAAAGGCCGCCGCTTCTCGCGAAGCTGGCGGCCTTCCGTGTTTCCGTCCGTGGCGCGGCCCTATGGCGATGAGAAAGTCCACCCGCCGCGCATCTCGCGCCTTAACGGGAAGACTGCTTCCCGAAAGTGCAATCCGCTGAGGCCACGTTCTGGAAAACGAAATCACTCGACATCGGATCACCTCCTTTCGATTTGTTGAACACACCCTCATGATGGGGTGCGTTGCAGCAAAAGACAAGGCGTCGGTTTGAAAAAGCCATCCAGGCAGCTCCCGAGCCCGAGGTGGGTTGCGACCAGCCGAGCTGACGGGCAAACTGCCGGACCACGCCATGGTCTGGGAGGAAAGCGGCATGGAGGCAGCCGACAAAGCAGCTCGAATCGTTCGAACGATCATCGAGACGTTGAAGCCAGGCTTCGCGGTCAGATTGTGGACCGGCGAACGGATCGGCCCCGTCACCGGCCCCGTGCTCACCATCAACGACCAGGACATCGTCTGGCAGATGGTCCGCCACCCCAGCTTGTCGACGCTGATCGAAATGTGGATTTCCAAGACCGTCGACATCGAAGAGGGATCGCTATTCGACTTCTACGCGCTGCCTTCGCAGGGCAAGTTGAGGACGAAGCTCAAATCGCTGCCGAAGCTGGCGATCCTGCGAGACCTGCCGGCAGTTCTGTTTTCGCGAAAGCAGATGACGGCGCGGACCGATCTTTCGGGACGCAATCCCTTCGTCAGCGGTTCAAGCCAGGAAGCGATCCAGCATCACTATGACATCTCGAACGCTTTCTATCGGCTCTTCCTCGACGAGCGCATGGTCTACAGCTGCGGCTACTTCAAGGATTTCGCCAACAGCATCGATCAAGCCCAGATCGACAAGCTCGACCATATCTGTCGCAAGCTCCGGCTGAAGCCCGGCGAAAGGCTGCTCGACATCGGCTGCGGCTGGGGAGCGATGCTCATCCATGCCGCGAAGAACTATGGCGTCATCGGCCACGGTGTCTCGCTGTCGGATGCGCAGACCAATCTTGCCCGTGAGCGCATCCGCGCAGAACGGCTGGAGGACCGCATCACCATCGAGATAAAATCCTATGCCGAACTCTCCGGCTCGTTCGACAAGATATCGTCAATCGGCATGTTCGAGCATCTCGGCCTTGCCAACCATGCGGCCTATTTCTCGACCGTTCATCGCCTGCTCAATCCGGGTGGCATCTACCTGCATCACGCCATCACCAGGCGCAGCAAGGGCGATATGAAAAAGACCTTGCGCAAAGGACCGGAATACAAGGCGCTGATCAAATACATCTTCCCCGGCGGCGAACTCGACACCATCGGCATGACGCTCGGCAATCTCGAGGCCCATGGTTTTCTCGTCTACGATGTCGAGAACCTGCGCGAGCACTACGCCCGCACCTGCAGGCTGTGGGCCGAGCGCCTGCACGCACGCTTCGGTGAGGCAATCGCCGAGGTGGGCGAGCCGAAGGCGCGCCTGTGGCTGCTCTACCTGACCGGCTGTTCGATCACCTTCGAGCGCGCCTCGGCGCAGATTTTCCAGACCGTTGCCACCAAGCGGGCGCGTGGCCCGAGCGGCTTGCCGCCGACGCGGGCGGATCTGTATCGGTAGCTTACCGGAAGCGCATCATGTCGCCGATCTCCATGCTGGCCGGCCGGTCGACCGTGCAATAGACGCCGAAATTATGCGCGTTGTGGCGAACCAGATTGCGCAGGATCGCCGGATCGTTGTCGAAGCCATCCTGGGCGATGATGGTGAAACCGCAGCGGCGGCACGGTTCCGAGATGGTCAGCAGGAGATCACCGATGGCAAGCTTGCGGCCGATCCATTCCGTCTCGGGAAACGACCCTTCGATTGCCGCCATGTCGACGACGATGTTGGGGCGGAAGCGGCGTGGGTCGGTGGCCCCTTCCGGATGCAGCGCCTTCAAGCGGGCCAGTGAAGCCGTGGTCAGAAGATGGATCGGGGCCTTGCGATAGCGTTCCGCCGTCAGCGGGCCGGAATAGCCCGAGGCGGCGTTCTCCCGGCGAAACGGCCGGATCGAGGCCTCGAAGCCAAGATAGGCCGATACCGCGCGGTCGCTTTCGATACCCGGCGCAGCCAGCCAGTCGCCGTCCGGGACGGCGATCTCGAGTTCGCGGGCAGGCGACAGGCGGGTCCGGATGCGCGGCACCTTGTGCCACTTCGCCTCGCGGTCCGGTCGTGCGATCTCGTTGTCGGACGCGTCGACAAGGCCGAACAAGCGGTCGCCGTCGATGCTTTCCGAGCCGACAAGGATCGCGTCGAGCCGCTCGCCGGCGAGCGAACTCGCCGGATAACGCCAAAGCTCGGTGACGGAACCCAGTGCGGTCCTGGTTTGCATCATGCCTTCTTGTTCTGCCGGTTGGCGATCAGATCGTCGACGACGGCCGGATCGGCCAGCGTCGAGGTGTCGCCGAGTGCCGAAAAATCATCCTCGGCGATCTTGCGCAGGATGCGGCGCATGATCTTGCCCGAGCGGGTCTTCGGCAGGCCGGGCGCGAACTGGATCTTGTCGGGCGAAGCGATGGCACCGATCTCCTTGCGGACATGGGCGATCAGCTCCTTGCGCAATTCCTCGCTCGGCTGCTCGCCGGCCATCAGCGTGACGTAGCAGTAAATGCCCTGGCCCTTGATGTCGTGCGGATAGCCTACGACGGCGGCTTCCGAAACGCTGTCATGACTGACGAGCGCGGATTCGACTTCCGCCGTGCCCATGCGATGGCCGGAGACGTTGATGACATCATCGACGCGGCCGGTGATCCAGTAATAGCCGTCGGCGTCACGGCGGCAGCCGTCGCCGGTGAAGTACTTGCCCTTGTAGGTCGAGAAATAGGTCTGGATGAAGCGGTCGTGGTCGCCATAGACGGTCCGCATCTGGCCGGGCCAGGAATCGGAGATGCAGAGATTGCCGTCGGCGGCACCCTCCAGCACCTTACCTTCGCCGTCGACCAACTGCGGCTTGATGCCGAAGAAGGGCCGCGTCGCCGAACCTGCCTTGAGATCGGTGGCGCCAGGCAGCGGCGTGATCAGGATGCCGCCGGTCTCGGTCTGCCACCAGGTGTCGACGATCGGCACCTTGCCGTTGCCGACGACGTTGAAATACCACTCCCAGGCTTCCGGGTTGATCGGCTCGCCGACCGAACCCAGCACGCGCAGCGACTTGCGCGACGTCTTGGTGACATGTGCATCGCCGGCGCCCATCAGCGCGCGCAGCGCCGTCGGCGCGGTATAGAAGATGTTGACCTTGTGTTTGTCGATGACGTTCCAGAAGCGCGACTGCGACGGATAGTTCGGTACGCCTTCGAACATCAGCGTGGTGGCGCCGTTGGCGAGCGGGCCGTAGACGATGTAGCTGTGGCCGGTCACCCAGCCGACATCGGCGGTGCACCAGTAGATGTCGCCGTCATGGTAATCGAAGACATATTGGTGCGTCATCGAGACGTAGACGAGGTAGCCGGCAGTGGTATGCAGCACGCCCTTCGGCTTGCCGGTCGAGCCCGAGGTGTAGAGGATGAACAGCGGATCCTCGGCCTTCATCTTCTCGGGCTTGCACTCGGCCTTAACCGTCGCGACCTCGTCATGGTACCAGACGTCGCGTCCGGCCACCCAGCCGGTCTTGCCGCCGGTGCGGCGCACGACCACCACCTTTTCGACTTTCGTTCCGGCCTTCGCCGCGATCTCGATCGCGTTGTCGGTGTTGTCCTTCAACGGGATCGGCTTGCCTCCTCGCAGGCCCTCGTCCGCGGTGATAACGAAGGTCGACTTGCAATCGTCGATGCGGCCGGCCAGTGCATCCGGCGAAAAGCCGCCGAAGACGATGGAGTGGATGGCGCCGATGCGCGTGCAGGCCAGCATCGCATAGGCGGCTTCCGGGATCATCGGCATGTAGATGGTGACGCGGTCGCCCTTCTTGACGCCGTGCTTCTTCATCACATTGGCAAGCCGGCAGACGTGCTCGTAGAGCTCGTTGTAGGTGATCTTCTTGTCGTCGTAGGGATTGTCGCCTTCCCAGATGATGGCGGTCTGGTTGCCGCGCTTCTTCAGGTGCCGGTCGATGCAGTTGACGGAGACGTTGGTCAGCCCGTCCTCGAACCATTTGATCGAGACCTTGCCATCGAAGGAGGTGTTCTTGACTTTGCCGTAGGGCTTGAACCAGTCGATGCGCTTGCCGTGCTTGCCCCAGAACTTGTCCGGGTTCTTGACGCTGTCGGCATACCATTTCAGGTAGGTGTCATTGTCGATCAGCGCGTTTTTCTTCCACGCCGGCTGGACGCGATGGACATGAGCCTCGGACATTCCTGACTTTCCTCCCAAACCGATCCGCCGGCTTGAAACGCCGGCGGGATCGCGGCAAAGCCGCCGCGAATTCGGCGGCATTATTACCAGTTCGTCCGCCATCGCAATATTAGACGTTGGATTCGCGTGGCGGGATGCCGCAGGGACCTTCTCCAGGGCTGTCAGCACTCAGTTCGGCTCGCTGCTAACTGCATGTTTTCGCGCGGAAAACCCGTTTTCGATCAGGAAAAATCAATAGACAGTTAAGCAACGGCGCGCACAATCTGACGTTGGGAGGAAAGGAGACTCAACCAGAGACCGCCCAAGGGGACCGCCATGCGCGACCATTCCGAAATGGATCTGATGTTCAAAGGCTATGGCCTGACCACGGCCAAGATTCTCTATCATTTTCCCGACCACCCGCATCTGCTGCAGAGCTTCATCTGGCAAGACTACGATCTGGCGCCGAAGTTTCCGGTGCTGATCAAGTTCATCGAGTTCTGGAAGGCCGAGTTGGACGGGCCGCTGCATTCGATCAGCTACACACACCAGAAGCTGATCGCACCGAACGAATGGCGGAAAGTCGACGGCGAGTTCGTGCTGCATTAGTTTCTTGGCGCAGAAGTTTGACGCCAGCGAACCGCATACCTTGGCGATTGGCGGAAACGCCCATCATCTTCGTCATCCACGGGCGGAGCAAGGAGCGTAGCGACGCAGCGCAGACCCGAGGATCCATGCCGCGATTTCAGAGCGTTGCTGCGGTCCAGAATCTGCTCCGTCGCATTCCTCGACAGCCGTCACGGAATGGATCCCAGGGTCTCCGCGACGGAGCTTCGCTCCTGCTTCGCCCAGGGATGACGAAGTTGGGGAAGCATCGGCCAATCTCGAACGTTCCGCCGACACGAACGATCACGATATCAAACCGCCGGCGGGTTGAGCCGGGCGAAACCTTCCTGGCGGCGATAGGGAAAATACGGGTAGGGCGCGGTGACTTCGCTCGCCGCGTTGAGCTTCTTCATCTGATCCGGCGTCAAACTCCAGCCGACGGAGCCGAGATTCTGGCGCAACTGTTCCTCGTTGCGGGCGCCGATGATGACGGATGACACGGTCGGGCGCTGCAGCAGCCAGTTGATGGCGATCTGCGGCACGGTCTTGCCGGTTTCTTCGGCCACCGCGTCAAGGGCATCCATGATCCGGTAGAGATGCTCGTCCTCGACCGGTGGCCCGAAGCTTGCTGTGTCGTGCAGCCGGCTCTTTTCCGGCAAAGCCTGGCCACGGCGGATCTTGCCGGTCAGGCGGCCCCAGCCGAGCGGGCTCCACACCAGCGCGCCGACGCCCTGGTCGAGGCCAAGCGGCATCAGTTCCCATTCGTAATCGCGGCCGACCAGTGAATAGTAGACCTGATGCGCGACATAACGCGGGTAGCCGTGCTTGTCGGCTTCTCCCAGCGACTTCATCACTTGCCAGCCGGAGAAATTGGAGACGCCGACATAGCGCAGCTTGCCGGCGCGCACGAGTTCGTCCAGCGTCGACAGCACCTCCTCGATCGGCGTGCCGGCATCGAAGGCGTGCAGCTGCAAAAGGTCGATGTATTCGATGCCGAGGCGCCTGAGCGCATCGTCCACGGATTTGATCAGCCGCGAACGCGACGAGCCGTAATCGGCCGGACCGTCGCCCATCGGCAGCGAAGTCTTGGTCGAGATCAGCACGGCATCGCGGCGGCCTTTTATCGCTTCGCCAAGCACCTCTTCAGAAGCGCCGTTCGAATAGACGTCGGCGGTGTCGAATAGGTTGACGCCGGCCTCGAGGCAAATGTCGATCAGCCGCCGCGCTTCCCTGGCATCGCTGTTGCCCCAGGCGCCGAACAGCGGGCCGGAACCGCCAAAGGTTCCCGCGCCAAATGAGAGTGCGGGCACTTTCAGGCCCGATGCACCGAGGCGTCGATAGTCCATTTTCTTGCTCCTGGTGGTGTGGACAGAAGGGTGTCGAAAGCGATCCGGTTTAGGTATTCACGACCGGACGGAGGCAGGCGCGCCGAGCGTGGCGGTGCGATCGAGACGCAGCGCCAATCCTGCCACGGCGAGTGCCGCGAGCGGCAGCAGGGCGGCGACCCAGGTCAGCGAACCAAGGCCAAGGCCATGCGCAATCACCGCGCCACCAAGCCAGGCACCCGCGGCGTTGCCGAGATTGAAGGCGGCGATGTTGAAGGACGAGGCGAGACTCTGGCCGGCACCTTGCGCCCTGTCCAGCACCCACATTTGCAGCGGCGCCACGGTGCCGAAGGCGGCAGCACCCAGCAACCCGACATAGATGACGGCCATCACCTGGCTGTGGATGGCGAAGGTCATGGTTGCGAGCACCATCGCCAGCACCACGAGACTGCCCAGCACGGCGGGCACCAGCCAGCGGTCGGCGACCTTGCCGCCGGCGAGATTGCCGGCGATGAGACCGCCGCCGAAGACGAGCAGGATCGGCGATACCGCCGCTTCCTTGAAGCCGCTTATCTCGGTCAGCAACGGGGCGATGTACGTGAAGACGGCGAAGACACCGGCATAGCCGAGCACGGTGGTGGCGAGGCCGAGCAGGACGGGCGTGCGGCGCAGGACGGCGAGATCGGCGCGCAAATCGCTCTTTTCGGGCGCCGTCCGGCTGCGCGGCACCAGAGCCAGGATGACGGCGAAGGCCGCCAGGCCGACCAATGTCACCGCCCAGAAGGTCGCCCGCCAGCCAAAGGCTTGGCCGAGCCACGTGCCGAAGGGCACGCCGAGGATGTTGGCGACGGTCAGGCCGGTGAACATGAGCGCGATCGCCGAGGCCTTCTTGTTAGGCGCGACCAGCCCGGTGGCGACCACGGAGCCGACGCCAAAGAAGGTGCCATGGGCAAAGGCGGTGATGACGCGGGCGCCCATCAGCGTCCAGTAGTCCGGCGCCAGCGCACAGGCGAGATTGCCGAGCGTGAAGATCGCCATCAGCGCCAGAAGCACGGTCTTGCGCGGCCAGTTGCCGGTGGCGATGGTCAGCAAGGGCGCGCCGATGACGACGCCGAGCGCGTAGCCCGAAATGAGCTGGCCGGCGGCCGAGATCGAGACGCCGAGATCCTTGCTGACATCGAGCAGCAGACCCATGATGACAAATTCGGTGACACCGATGCCGAAGGCACCGGCGGCAAGGGCGTAGAGAGCAAGAGGCATGGCGGTTTCCATTTCGATGGCGACGAGCGCCGTCCCGCGCCCCGACCCGAAAGATCGTGTTGCCATGCATTGTGAACCAGACTTGCCTCGGGCACATTTTTTGTGAAATAGATTCACAGATGGCTAGACCCGACGTCAATCGCTCCGGCGAGATCGAAGTGTTCGTGCGTGTCGTCGAGGAAGGTAGTTTTTCCTCTGCGGCACGCGCATTGCGGATGACGCCGTCGGCGGTCAGCAAACTGATCGCGCGGCTGGAGGCCCGGTTGGGCGCACGGCTGGTCAGCCGTTCGACGCGAAAACTGCAGCTGACGCCGGAAGGCACCGCGTTCTACGAAAGCGGCCTGCGCATTCTCGCCGACATGGCGGCGGCCGAGCAGGAGGCCGCGGCGGGTGCGGCACCGCGCGGACGGCTGCGCGTCAACAGCTATGTGCCCTTCGGAGTGCACCGGCTGATCCCGCTTCTGCCGCGCTTCCTCGAGCGCTACCCCGAGATTTCGGTCGATCTGGTGCTGAGCGACAGCGTCATCGACCTGATGGCGGAACGTGCCGATGTCGCCATTCGTGCCGGGCCGCTCAGCGAATCACGGCTGATGGCGCGCAAGCTTGGGCAAAGCCCGGTGGTCGTCGTCGCGGCGCCCTCGTACCTCGAAACGCACGGCACGCCGCCGACACCGGCCGATCTCGACAGGCACAACCGGATGGGTTTCGGTTTCGTGCGGCACCTCGACGGCTGGCCTTTTCTCGATACGGCCGGCAATTCCATCATGGTTCCAATCATCGGCAACACGCTGGTGAGCGATGGCGAGGCGATGCGGCTGATGGCGCTGGCGGGCGCGGGCATCGCCCGGCTGGCCCGCTGGCATGTGGCGGCCGATATCGCTGTCGGACGGCTGGTGCCGCTGCTCGAGGATTTCAATCCAGGCGACGAGGAGGCCACCCACGCCGTCTATGTCGGCCAAGGCCGGCATCTGCCAGCGCGGGTGCGCGCCTTTCTCGATTTTCTCGGGGAAAACGTTCGGCTGAGCTGACTGGTACTCGGAAGCCCATGGGCTCCCGAGATGTCGGCGTTGGCCGCGTTATGCTTTCGGCGAGAACGGGGCCGGGCGTCGGCCCGCGGCCTGACGCTCCAGCATCCAGCCGGGATATTCGGCCGGCAAGGCGCTGATCTCATCGAGGCGGACGAGATCATCGGTGTCGAGCTCCAGCCGTGTCGCCGCAAGATTCTGCTCCAGCTGCTCCATGCGGCTCGCACCGATGATGACGCTCATCACAAAAGGCTTGGCCAGGACATAGCCGAGCGCCACGGTGGCGACACTCACGTCATGCTTTTTGGCGATCTCGCGCATGACGGCGACAGCCGCCCAGGCACGGTCCTCGTTGACCGGTGGGAAGTTGAAGGAAGCGCGGCGTCCTTCGCCATTGCCCGGTGCACCGGGGCCGTATTTGCCCGACAGCAGTCCGCCGGCCATCGGCGACCACACCATCAGGCCGAGCTTCTCCTCATTGAGCAGCGGCACGATTTCGCGTTCAAGGTCGCGACCGGCGATCGAATAATACGACTGGACGGTCTCGAAACGAGCAAAACCCTTACGGTCGGCGATGCCGAGCGCCTTAGCGATGCGCCAGGCCTGCCAGTTGGAGACACCGACATAGCGGACCTTGCCGCTGGCAACGAGGTCGTCGAGCGCCCGCAGCGTCTCGTCGATCGGCGTCACCGTGTCGGTGCCGTGCAATTGATAGAGATCGATATGGTCGAGCTGCAGCCGCTCCAAGCTGGCGTCGACCGAGTCCATGATGTGGCCGCGCGACGAGCCGCGCTGGTTGGGGCCGTCACCCATGGCGCCGTGGACCTTCGTGGCGATGACCACGTTCTGTCTGTCGACGCCGAGATCCCTGAGCGACTGGCCGAGCAGCCGTTCGGACTGGCCGAAGGAGTAGACGTCGGCGGTATCGAAGAAATTGACGCCGGCGGCGAGCGAGCGGGCGACGATCTCGTTGACGCCCTTCTGGTCGAGGCTGGCGATCAGGCCCCATTGGGCATTTTCACCGGCGGCACCGAACGTCATGGTGCCGAGGCATAGTTCGGAGACGAACATCCCCGTATTTCCAAGCTGGTTGTAATGCATGGTCGAGCTCCAGAGAGTGCTGTAACATCCGAGTAAATAGGAACGGAACGTTTCGTTTCCAGCTCTTGCTCAAAAAATTCCTCATCTGGCCGGGCGTCGATAGTGCCTGCCGGCGTTCAGCCGGCCAGCAGCGCCACGATCGCGAAAGCGGTCATGCCGAAAGCGACGGCGGCGAGCGGCAGCAGAATTTCAAGCAGCGCTCGCTTGGTGGTGACGCGGTTGCCCTGGCCGAGATCGAATTCGCCAGCGATCCAATCCTCGAAACTGACGTTCGAAGGTGTCCAAAGCTGGCGCCGATGCCGAATATGTCCGGCGATCGCCGGCAGCGCCACCGCGATGACGAGGAATCCTGTCATGACGACAAGAAGGTAGTCGGCGTAGCTGCTGCCGCCGAAACCCACCCAGGCAGACAGCGCATACCATCCGGCAAGCCCGGCCATCGCAAGATAGACGTCTGAATGCAGCCCGTCGGAGAGATGCCTGTTGTGAGGCTGGTCACTGGGCTGCTGCCCTTGGTGGGTGTGTTGGTTGCTCATGATAGCCTCCTTCGACATTGCAAAGGAACGGCCATGATGGTCGCTCGGGTTCCCTGGTGGAATTAGGGAACGCCACCGACTTCGCAATGCGGTGCCATGACGCGGCTACCTGGCTCCGAAGATCGCCGAACCGACCCGGACGCTGGTGGCGCCGAAGGCGATCGCCGTCTCGTAGTCGCCGGACATGCCCATCGACAGTTTGGCGACGCCGGCCTCTTGGCCAAGCTTCTCCAGCAGGGCAAAGTGCGGACCGGGATTTTCGTCGGCCGGCGGGATGCACATCAGGCCTTCGATGGCGAGGCCATGCACATCGCGGCAGCGGGCGACGAAGGCGACGGCCTCGCGCGGCTCGATGCCGGCCTTCTGCGGCTCGGAACCGGTGTTGACCTGGACGTAGAGTTTTGGTGCCAGGCGTTGCCTGGCAATCTCCTTGGCCAGTTCGGCGGCGATCTTCTCGCGATCGACCGTCTCGATGACATCGAACAACGTCACCGCTTCCTTGGCCTTGTTGGATTGCAGCGGACCGATCAGATGCAGTTCGATATCCGGGAAAGCCTCCTTCAGCGCCGGCCATTTGCCTTGCGCTTCCTGCACCCGGTTTTCGCCGAAGACGCGCTGACCGGCCTTGATGACCGGGCGTATATCGGCGGTGTCAAAAGTCTTGGAAACCGCGACCAGCGTCACCGCGCCAGCTTGGCGGCCAGCCTCGTGTTCTGCCGCAGCAATCTTGGCCTTGACCGTGAAAAACCGCTGAACGGCGTCGCCCATATGTAAATCCCGCTGTTTTGGCCCGCGTTTTTGTCAGACGCGATACCCATATGGTTGACGGGTTTGCCAAACCATGGTGAACACCCGGACCACATTCCCTGAACTGCCGAGCCGTCGCCCGCGGTTCGCGCATGCTTTTAAGTGAAAATAATCCCATGGCAACCGAACGATACAATCCGCGCGCGTCAGAGCCCAAATGGCAGAAGGCCTGGGACGCCAAGAAGCTGTTCGAAGCGCACAATGACGATCCGCGCCCGAAATACTACGTGCTGGAGATGTTCCCCTATCCGTCGGGGCGCATCCATATCGGCCATACCCGTAACTACACGATGGGCGACGTCGTGGCGCGCTACAAGCGGGCCAAGGGCTTCAACGTGCTGCACCCGATGGGCTGGGACGCCTTCGGCATGCCGGCCGAGAACGCGGCGATGCAGAACAAGGTCCATCCCAAGGAATGGACCTACCAGAACATCGCCACCATGCGCGAGCAGCTCAAGGTCATGGGCCTGTCGCTGGACTGGGCGCGCGAATTCGCCACCTGCGACGTCGACTACTATCACCGCCAGCAGATGTTGTTCCTCGATTTCGTCGAGAAGGGGCTGGTGACGCGCAAATCCTCCAAGGTCAATTGGGACCCGGAGGACATGACCGTGCTCGCCAACGAGCAGGTCATCGACGGACGCGGCTGGCGCTCGGGCGCGCTGGTCGAACAGCGCGAACTGACGCAGTGGTTCTTCAAGATCACCGACTTCGCGCAGGACCTGCTGGATTCGCTTGAGGGCCTCGACGAATGGCCGGAAAAAGTGAAGCTGATGCAACAGAACTGGATCGGCCGCTCGGAAGGCCTGCTGATCCGCTGGCCGCTGGCGGATGCTGCCGGTGGCGAGCATGAGCTGGAAGTCTATACGACACGGCCCGACACCATTTTCGGCGCTTCCTTCATGGCCGTCGCCGCCGATCATCCGCTGGCCAAGAAGGCCGCCGAGAGCAATCCGGCGCTGGCCAAGTTCATCGAGGATATCAGCCATGTGGGCACCTCCGCGGCGGCGCTGGAGACGGCTGAGAAGAAGGGTTTTGATACCGGCGTCCGGGTTGTTCACCCGTTTGACGACACATGGACGCTACCTGTCTACGTCGCCAATTTCGTGCTGATGGAATACGGCACCGGCGCCATTTTCGGTTGTCCGTCCGGTGACCAGCGCGACCTCGACTTCGCCAACAAATACGGCCTGCCGGTGATCCCGGTGGTGATGCCGGAGGGCGAGAATCCGGCGAGTTTCCAGATCATCGATGAAGCCTATGTCGACGACGGCGTGATGATCAACTCGCGCTTCCTCGACGGCATGAAGCCCGATCAGGCTTTCGACGAGGTGGCGAAACTGCTGGAACAGAAGACCATCGGCAACCGGCCGATGGCCGAGCGCAAGGTGAATTTCCGCCTGCGCGACTGGGGCATTTCGCGCCAGCGCTACTGGGGCTGCCCGATTCCGATGATCCATTGCGAGGATTGCGGCGTGGTGCCGGTGCCGAAGGCCGACCTGCCGGTCAAGCTGCCCGACGATGTCGATTTCGACCGGCCGGGCAATCCGCTCGACCGGCATCCGACATGGCGCCATGTGAAATGTCCGCGCTGCGGCAAGGATGCGCGGCGCGAAACCGACACGATGGATACATTCGTCGATTCGTCCTGGTATTTTGCCCGCTTCACCGCACCCTGGGCGCATGAGCCGACGGATCCCATGGCGGCCAATGAATGGCTGCCTGTCGACCAGTATATTGGCGGCATCGAGCACGCGATCCTGCATCTGCTCTATTCGCGCTTCTTCACCCGCGCCATGCGTGAGACCGGCCATGTCGATCTGGCCGAGCCGTTCAAGGGCCTGTTTACGCAAGGCATGGTGGTGCACGAGACCTACCGCGTCGGTTCGGCATCGAATGGCCGCTGGCTGGCGCCCACCGAGGTTCGGCTGGAGGACGTCGACGGCAAGCGCCGCGCCATCGAGATCTCTACGGGCGAGACGGCGACGATCGGTCCGCTCGAAAAGATGTCGAAGTCGAAGAAGAACACGGTCAGCCCGGAAGACATCACCGATGGCTACGGCGCCGACACGGCGCGCTGGTTCATGCTGTCGGACTCACCGCCAGAGCGCGACGTCGAGTGGACCGACGAAGGCGCCGCCGGCGCGCATCGCTTCATCCAGCGCATCTGGCGCCTGGTGTCGACGGCGGCCGAGACGCTGGCCGGCATCGAGCCAACGGCGGCTGACAGCGGCGAGGCCGTTGTGGTTTCCAAGGCCGCGCACAAGATCCTGAAGGCGGTCGGCGAGGATATCGAGAAGCTCGCTTTCAACCGCGCCATCGCCCGTATCTACGAACTGGCCAACGCGCTGACCACGCCGCTCAATGAGGTGGCCGAAGGCAAGGCCGAAGCGGTGCTGAAAGGCGCCTGCCGGCAGGCCGTGGAGGTTCTCGTGCATCTGATCGCACCGGTCATGCCGCATCTGGCCGAGGAGTGCTGGGAAACGCTCGGCGGCACCGATCTGGTTGCCGAACGGCCGTGGCCGGTGTTCGATCCGGCGCTGGTCGTCGACAACGAAGTCACCTATCCGGTGCAGGTCAACGGCAAGAAGCGGGGAGATTTGACAATTGCCCGCGACGCGGACCAAGGTGCTGTCGAAAAAGCGGTATTGGCTCTCGACTTCGTGCAGAAAGCGCTCGAAGGAAAGGCTCCGCGCAAGGTGATCATCGTGCCGCAGAGGATCGTCAATGTCGTTGCCTGATCAGGAAAAGACAGGGCTGAGCCGTGTGCTGCGCCATATCGCGTTCGCCGGCCTGGTCGGCTCGCTCGCGCTTGTCTCGGCCTGCACGGTGCGGCCGCTCTATTCGAGCGCGGCGCTGTCGGGTTCGCAGGCGAGCGCCAGCGCCGAACTGGCTTCGATCGCCATCAAGCCGGTCGGCTCGCGTTATGCCCAGCAGGTGCGCAACAATCTGATTTTCGGGTTTGGACGAGGTGCCGCCGAGCCGGCCTCACCGGCCTATTCGCTCAATCTCGGCGTGACCGAAGCCGTCGAATCAGCGGCGCTTGTGCAGGTGGGAACCAACGAGGACGAACCGACCGCCGGTTCCGTGACGCTGACTGGCAACTATACGCTGTCCGACGCGAAGTCCGGTGTGGTCATCGCATCCGGCAAGCGTTCGATCACCTCTTCGTTCGACAGGCCGCGTCAGGAATTCGCCGCTTACCGCGCGCAGATCGATGCCGAGAATCGCGCCGCGCGCGAACTGGCCGAAGCGCTGCAACTGTCCATCGCCCAGGATCTGGTCAGGCACGCGAAGGCCGGCTAGCGCGGCTTATCGGTCTAGCGCCCAAGCACCATCAAACTCCCCACGCACAGCGAGCAGATCGCGCCACCGGCGTGCGCTGTGAATGACGATCCGGCGGCGTCGTCCGCAGAGGTTTGTCACGACGATTTCGCTGCCCAAGGATCGTTGCCGATCCATCCGGGAAGCAACTGTTAACCACTCGCTCCCTATTGCTCGGCAGACATTTCAGAGTGAGTCTTGAGAATGGAAGCCAGGCGTTTTTCCCGGGTCAATTTACTGAAGGCAGCATCGCCCGATGATCCCGAGGTGAAGCGTTACGACGGCATCGGCGACAAGGGCGGGCAGCGAACGTCTTCAGCCGCGGCAGGCAATCTTGATCGTCCGGCTCACACGGGACTGGACGGCCGGCGGCCCGGCACACACCAGGCCGGCTATTCCGCGCCGGTGGTCGATCTCGGCGGCAACAAGCGGCCCTATATGGAGCCGAGGGGTAGCTCGAAGGAGGCGCCTTCGAAAGTCGGCGATATCGAAAGTCCTGCCTGGCAAGAATATTTCTTCCTCGCGCCGAACGTGCGTTTTACCCGCACACCGGACTATGAGGCCAAGAAGCATCGTCCGCGGCAGGAGCGTATTGTCGAGCAAGGCAATGCAGACGCGCTCCCAAAGCAGCAGGCAGTCGCGCAAGCCATGGTTGACGAGGCATCCTCCGCGCCCTCGCTCCTGGCATTGCCGGCGTCGGTGAAAAGCCATGCCTCCCAGCCGCTGGCCGACCGAGGAGCCGCGCAAAGGCCGTCACCGCCGACCGCGGCTTTCGTTCCCCCGGGGCGCGCCAGGGAGAACGCGCGCGTCGTTGCTCCGGTGCCGCCGGTGACGGCCGCAACGGGACGAGCTTCCGCGCGCGGGATTGCCGCTCCGGGCGCGCCGATCAAACCGGCCACTGCCGAAAAGCCGCGCTGGCCCTATCTTTCGGATCACGCCTTCTTCGAGGCCATGGCACCCTATCTGGTCGATGTTTCGTCACAGGCCCGGCAGGCCAGCCCAGCCTCGCCTGCACCGGTCGCCGCGGTGCCTGTCGCCGCTGCGTGGGTCGGCATCCGCCCGCCGATAGTGACCGATGCCACCTCGCTGTTTCGTGTCATCGAATGTCTTCCAGGCCAAGCCTCGAAGCCGTTGCCGGATGTTTGGCCGGCAACCTCGAACGAGGCTCTCGCCCAGGCTGAAGTGCCAGCGAGCAACGCGTCACTGAAGGCCCAGCCCGCTGCAATCCCCGCTGCGGCGCGCGATGCCGTTCCCGTGCCCGCCCTCGCAAGTGGAGACGCCACTATCAGGGTGGCGACCGCGCGTCCTTCTTCACGCTTGCCTCGGACCGGCAAAACTGTGCCATCAAAATCGGGCGATCCCTATGAGCTTCCCCCGGAAGACCTGTTGCAACAGCCACCGGAGGGACAAGGCTTCTATATGTCGCAGGAGCGGCTCGAGCAGAACGCCGATTTGCTGGAAAGCGTGCTCGAGGATTTCGGTGTGCGCGGCGAGATCATTCATGTTCGCCCCGGCCCGGTCGTCACGCTCTATGAGTTCGAGCCGGCGCCGGGCGTCAAATCCTCCCGGGTCATCGGGCTTGCCGATGACATCGCCCGCTCCATGTCGGCGATTTCGGCGCGCGTCGCGGTCGTGCCTGGCCGCAATGTCATCGGCATCGAGCTTCCGAACGAGACGCGCGAAACCGTCTATTTCCGCGAGCTGATCGAATCGGAGGGCTTCCGCAAGACCAGCTGCAAGCTGGCGCTTTGTCTGGGCAAGACGATCGGCGGTGAGCCTGTCATCGCCGAGCTGGCGAAGATGCCTCACCTGCTCGTGGCCGGAACCACCGGCTCCGGCAAGTCGGTTGCCATCAACACCATGATCCTGTCGTTGCTCTACCGGCTGAAGCCGGAAGAATGCCGGCTGATCATGGTCGATCCCAAGATGCTCGAGCTCTCCGTCTATGACGGCATCCCGCATCTTCTGACGCCCGTCGTCACGGATCCCAAAAAAGCCGTCACCGCGCTGAAATGGGCGGTGCGCGAGATGGAGGACCGCTACCGCAAGATGGCGCGGCTCGGCGTGCGCAACATCGATGGCTACAATGAGCGCGCGGCGGCTGCCCGCGACAAGGGCGAGACGGTCGTCATGACCGTGCAGACCGGCTTCGAAAAGGGCACCGGCGAGCCGCTTTTCGAACAGCAGGAAATCGACCTTGCGCCGATGCCGTACATCGTCGTCATCGTCGACGAGATGGCCGACCTGATGATGGTCGCCGGCAAGGAGATCGAAGGCGCGATCCAGCGTCTGGCACAGATGGCGCGCGCTGCCGGCATTCACCTGATCATGGCAACGCAGCGCCCCTCGGTCGACGTCATCACGGGTACGATAAAGGCCAACTTCCCGACCCGGATTTCCTTCCAGGTAACATCGAAGATCGACAGCCGCACCATCCTTGGCGAGCAGGGCGCCGAACAGCTGCTCGGCCAGGGCGACATGCTGCACATGATGGGTGGGGGGCGCATTTCCCGCGTGCATGGTCCCTTCGTTTCAGATGCGGAGGTCGAGCACGTCGTGGCGCATCTGAAGGCTCAGGGCCGGCCTGAATATCTGGAAACCGTGACAGCCGAAGAGGATGAGGAAGAAGCCGAAGCCGACCAAGGTGCGGTGTTCGACAAGGGATCGGTTGCAGCCGAGGACAGTGATGCAATCTACGACGAGGCGGTCAAGGTGGTGGTGCGCGACAAGAAGTGTTCGACGTCGTACATCCAGCGCCGCCTCGGCGTCGGCTACAACCGCGCCGCATCCCTGGTCGAGCGGATGGAAAAGGAAGGGCTGGTCGGCGCCCCCAACCATGTCGGCAAACGCGAAATCATCATGGGCCGGCGCCAGCAGGCGAGCACGCCTGTCGACGATGGCACGGATTGATAGGCAGGTCGTTTGAAGCGCATATGAAAAAAGGCCGGTTGCCCGGCCTTTTTGTTGTTGAAAACGGTGTGACCTCAGCCGATCTTCTGGCCGGTCTTTGCCCAGTCGGCGAGGAAAGCGGCGAGGCCCTTGTCGGTCAGCGGATGGTTGACCAGCGCCTTCAGGGTCGCCGGCGGCGCGGTAACGACATCGGCGCCGATCAGGGCGGCCTGCTTGATATGGTTCACGGTGCGAACCGAAGCGACGAGGATCTCGGTCTGGAAATCGTAATTGTCGTAGATCTGCCGGATTTCCTGGATCAGCTCCATACCGTCCGAGCCGGTGTCATCGACGCGGCCGACGAAGGGCGAGATGAACGACGCGCCGGCCTTGGCCGCCAGCAGCGCCTGGTTGGCCGAAAAGCACAGCGTGACGTTGACCATACGGTTCATCTGGGTGCGGATCGTCTTGCAGGCCTTCAGTCCGTCGAGCGTCAACGGTACCTTGATGCAGACATTGGGCGCGATCTTGGCCAGCACCTCGGCCTCCGCCATCATGTCCTTGAATTCGGTCGCCACGACCTCCGCCGAGACCGGACCCTCGATGATATCGCAGATCTGCCTGGTGACGTCGGCGATCTTGCCGCCCGATTTGAGTATCAGCGACGGGTTGGTGGTGACGCCGTCGAGCAGTCCCAGATCGTTCAGCTCACGGATATCCTTGATGTCGGCGGTGTCGACAAAAAATTTCATGGCGGGTCTCCTGAAGATTTTTATGTGCATGCCATGCACATTCGGGGTCGGCCTTTGATCTAGACCAAAGTCAGGGCAAGGTCACGCCTCATGATCGAAGATTCGCCCTTTGTCGCGGCCGCACCGGTGCTGGTGCCGATGCCCGCCGAACGCCCCTACACCTATGCCGTGCCCGCCGGCATGCGCGTGGTGCCGGGCTCGATCGTGCGCGTGCCGCTCGGCCCTCGCCAGGTCGCCGGCATCGTCTGGGATGGCGCCGTCGAGAAGGTCGACGCGAAAAAGCTGCGCCCCATCGAACAGGTCTTCGACTGCCCGCCGATCGATCGCGCGATGCGCCGCTTCGTCGACTGGGTGGCGCAGTACACGCTGTCGCCACCGGGCATGGTGGCGCGCATGCTGCTCAGGGCACCCGAAGCATTCGATCCCGAACCATGGATCGAGGGGCTGCAGCGCACGCTTCTCGCACCCGATCGGATGACGGCTGCCCGAGAGCGTGTGCTGGAGACGGCTGAAGGCGGGCTGGCCTGGACGCGGTCCGGCCTCGCCCATGCTGCCGGCGTGTCGTCGACGGTGATCGACGGCCTGAGGGCGCAAGGCGTGTTCGAGACGGTGATGATCCCGCCGCGCCCGGTCGTGGCGGCACCCGATTCCAGCTACGCCATACCGGAATTGATGCCGGACCAGCGCGACGCCGCGCTGATGCTGCGCTCCAATGTCGCAGCCGGCGTGTTCAACGTCGCGCTGCTCGACGGCGTCACCGGATCGGGCAAGACGGAGGTTTATTTCGAGGCGGTGGCGGCCGCGCTCGACCAGGGCAAGCAGGTGTTGATCCTGCTGCCGGAAATCGCGCTGACGCATGCCTTTCTCGAGCGCTTCCAGCAGCGCTTCGGTGCCAAGCCGGGCGAATGGCATTCCGACCTGCCGCCCAGGATGCGCGAAAAAGTCTGGCGGCAAGTGGCGGAAGGCGGCGTGCGGGTCGTCGCCGGCGCGCGCTCGGCGCTGTTCCTGCCGTTCAAGGAGCTCGGCCTGATCGTCGTCGACGAGGAGCACGACCCTGCCTACAAGCAGGAAGACCGTGTTTTCTACAATGCGCGCGACATGGCAGTGGTGCGCGGTCATATCGGCAGTTTTCCGGTGGTGCTGGCATCGGCGACGCCATCGGTTGAAAGCCGCGTCAATGCGAGCCAAGGCAAATACAACAGAGCCGTCCTCTCTGCCCGTTTCGCCGAGGCGGCGCTTCCCCATCTCAAGGCAGTCGATATGCGCCGGGCGCCCCCGGCGCGCGGCGGCTTCCTGTCACCGGTGCTGCTCGACCAGATGCGCCAGACGCTGGAGAGGAAGGAGCAGTCGCTGCTGTTCCTCAACCGGCGCGGCTATGCCCCGCTGACGCTGTGCCGGGTCTGCGGCCATCGCTTCGGCTGCCCGGTCTGCTCGGCCTGGCTGGTCGAGCACCGGTTTCGCGGCCAGCTCGTCTGCCATCATTGCGGGCACAATGAGCGCCGCCCCGAAGCCTGCCCTGAATGCGGGACACTGGATCATCTGGTCGCCTGCGGGCCAGGTGTCGAGCGCATCGCCGAAGAGGTCGTCGCGCATTTTCCCGACGCGCGCACCATCGTGCTGTCGTCCGACCTGATGGGCGGTGTGCGGCGGCTGCGGCTGGAGCTGGAAGCGATCGCCAATGGCGAGGCCGACATCGTCATCGGCACGCAGCTCGTCGCCAAGGGCCACAATTTCCCCAACATGACGCTGGTGGGCGTCGTCGATGCCGATCTCGGCCTTGCCAATGGCGATCCGCGCGCCGCCGAGCGCACCTTCCAGCTGCTCAGTCAGGTGACCGGCCGCGCCGGCCGCACCGGCAAGAAGAGCCTTGGCCTGCTGCAGACCTTCCAGCCCGAGCATCCGGTGATGCGGGCGATCGTCTCCGGCGACGCCGAGGCGTTTTACGAGCGCGAGATCGCCGAGCGCGAGCGGGCCGCCCTGCCGCCTTTCGGCCGGCTCGCCGGCGTCATCGTCAGCGCGGTGACGCGGGCGGAAGCCGAGGGTCATGCACGCGGCCTGCGCCGCGCCGCGCCGGAGGCGACCGATCTGTTCGTGCTGGGGCCGGCGGAAGCACCGCTGTCCTTGCTCGGTGGCCGTCACCGTTTCCGCCTGCTGATTCAGGGCGAGCGGCGCGCCGACATGCAAGGGTTTATTCGCGCGATGCTGGCCAACGGGCCGAAGCAGCGCGGCTCGGTCAGGGTGCAAGTCGACATCGACCCGCAGAGCTTTTTGTAAAATTGAAGGGTTACGCTGCCGAGCCGCTCTCGGTGAATGGGTTCAGGCAGGGCACATCGAGAACGGCAAAATGCCGGATGTTGGCCGTCAGCACGGAAAGATCGTTTAAACGAGCAGACGCTGCGATCAGGATATCTGCCAAGCCCGGACTGAAGCCACGCGCGATAGTGGCGTCTTCCAGCCGTCCGGCTTCCCGCGCGACGGCTGCATCGACCGGGATGATGCGTTGATCGAATTCGATGACCAAGCTTTCGAACCAGAGACTCAGGCGTTCCGCCTTTGCAAGCCCACCTGACCGCGTCAGTTTCGCAATGCCTCTTTCCACCTCCAAAACAACGATCGATGACATATGCCAAGTGCCACGTTCCCGCTGTTCGGCAACCCACTTCTGAACGTGGGAGGGAAGCGGGCTACGATCGGGTGCGAAGGCCGAGAGAAAAGATGTATCAAGCAGGTAGCCGCTCAAAATTCGACGTCCCGCGATGGCGATTCATTCCGCTCAAGCTCGATGCCTCCGGGATACTGAAGCAGGAAGTCGACGAATTTTTTTTGGCTGCTCTGAGGGTAAAGCTTCCGCCCCTCATCAATCGGCACGACCATGGCAGTCGGCTTGCCGTGTTTCGTGATGATGGTTGGCTCGCCGTTTTCGGCGGCTTCGACGAGTGCCGAGAACCCCGCCTTGGCTTCCCGAACCTGCATGATTTTCACAGCGGCGCTCCTTGTGGTCTCATGTGGTCATAATATAGGCACTGTACATGCAAAGGAACAGCCAATCATGAAAACCCTTGGCCTTCTGGGCGGCATGAGCTGGGAATCGACCGCCATCTACTATCGCCTGCTCAACGAGATCGTGCGCGAGCGCCTCGGCGGCCTGCATTCGGCGAAACTGCTGCTCTGGTCGTTCGACTTCGCCGAGATCGCCGAGCGGCAGCATCATGGCGACTGGGACGGCGCCGGCGTGCTTCTCGTCGAAGCGGCGCGCAAGCTCGAGGCGGGCGGCGCGGAAGGCTTGCTTCTGTGCACCAATACCATGCACAAACTGGCCGACCAGGTGCAGGCGTCGGTGTCGATCCCGCTGATCCACATCGCCGACGCCACGGCGATTGCCGTCAAGCGCGCCGGCATGCAGCGCCCGGCACTGCTGGCGACGCGGTTCACCATGGAGCAGGATTTCTACAAGGGCCGGCTCGCCGACAAATTTGGCTTGAGCCCCGTCGTGCCCGATTCGACCGGGCGCGACATGATCCATCGCGTCATCTACGAGGAATTGTGCCAGGGTATCGTCACCGAAGCCTCCAAGGCGGCCTATATCGCCGAGACGGAGCGCCTGCGCCGCGACGAGGCCGCCGACAGCGTCATCATGGGCTGCACCGAGATCACCATGCTGATCGGCCAGCAGGATTTCGACATTCCGGTCTTCGACACGACGCGCATCCATGCCGAGGCGGCGGTCGAATTCGCGCTGGGCTGACAGGCTTCCGCAAATTGCCGGACTCCATCTGGCGTCGTTTCTTTCCTTCGCTAGAATGCCCGGAATTTCAAAACAGGCATTCGAGGGGACAAGATGGATTTTGCGCTTCCGTGGCCGACGAGCCAGGGCGAATGGCTGGCATGGTCGAGCGCCGTCGTCACCGTGTTGCTCGGGCTTTTGTTCTTTCTGGCACCCAGCCTCGCCTTCCGTGCCCTGCGCTTGCAGGTCAAGCCCGAGAAGGCGGCGGCGATCGCCGAGGGGCGCGGCAGGATGTCGGGCTTCTATCTGGGTGTCGGCCTGTGCTGTATCCTGCTGGCGCAGCCGCTGATCTACATGGCGCTCGGCTTCTCCTGGCTGTTCACCGCCTTTGGCCGGCTGCTGTCGATGATGTCGGATGGCGCCAACACGCCTTTCAATTGGGTTTCCATCGTGGTGGAATTGGTGCTGGCGGCGTTGCCGCTCGCCTTTGCCTTCGGCTTTCTGCCTTGAATCGTTGGGTATTCCGCGATGGAAGACGGGTGACTTTCGCCGGATGCGACAATAGTGCCTGAAAACCATGCGGAACGACGCATTGCGGTCTTAAAATGCCTGTGCTAGACGGCAATCGACTTTCGGCCGGGGATAGCGGAAGCCGCGCCTCCGTGCTCGAAAAAATGCAGTAAGGTCAAAGATTTAGCCAGAGTTTTTGCTCGCGCCAACAATCTACGGCCTGTCAGACAAGAGAAAAGACGGTCCGTGGCTCAATCGTCATCGCCAATCTCAGGTGTCGCAGAACGCTATGCGGGTTCGCTGTTCGAACTCGCCCTGCAGGCAAATTCCGTCGCCAAGGTCGAGGCCGATCTCAACAGCTTCGAAGCCATGCTCGCGGGCAGCGCCGACCTTACCCGGCTGATCAACAGTCCGGTGTTCTCCAGCGAGGACCAGGCCAAAGCCATCGCGGCGATCGCCGACAAGGCCGGCATTACCGGCTTCACCGGCAATTTTCTGCGCGTCGTCGCCAGAAACCGCCGGCTGTTCGCCATTCCCGGCATGATCAAGGCGTTCCGCCAGATCGCCGCCGAACATCGTGGCGAAACCGCTGCTGAAGTGACGTCGGCTCACGAGCTGACGGCTGCCCAGCAAACCGAACTCAAGGCGGCGCTGAAGAGCGTTGCCGGCAAGGACGTGGCCATCTCCGTCACCGTCGATCCGTCGCTGCTCGGCGGGCTGGTGGTCAAGATGGGCTCGCGCCAGATCGATACGTCGCTCAAAACCAAACTCAATTCGCTCAAGCTTGCACTGAAAGAGGTCGGCTGATGGACATCCGCGCCGCGGAAATTTCCGCAATTCTGAAAGACCAGATCAAGAATTTCGGCAAGGAGGCCGAGGTCTCCGAAGTTGGACAGGTGCTGTCCGTCGGTGACGGCATCGCCCGCGTCTACGGCCTCGACAATGTCCAGGCCGGCGAAATGGTCGAATTCCCCGGCGGCATCCGCGGCATGGCGCTCAACCTCGAAGCCGACAATGTCGGCGTCGTCATCTTCGGCGCCGACCGCGACATCAAGGAAGGCGACATCGTCAAGCGCACCGGCGCGATCGTCGACGTTCCCGTCGGTCCCGGCCTGCTCGGCCGCGTTGTCGACGCGCTCGGCAATCCGATCGACGGCAAAGGCCCGATCAAGGCAGTCGAGCGCAAGCGCGTCGACGTCAAGGCGCCCGGCATCATTCCGCGCAAATCGGTGAACGAGCCGATGTCGACCGGCCTCAAGGCCATCGATGCGCTGATCCCGGTCGGCCGCGGCCAGCGCGAGCTGGTCATCGGCGATCGCCAGACCGGCAAGACCGCCATCATCCTCGACACGATGCTCAACCAGAAGTCGGTGCACGACAACGGCCCCGAAAAGGAAAAGCTCTACTGCGTCTACGTCGCCGTCGGCCAGAAGCGCTCGACCGTCGCGCAGTTCGTCAAGGTGCTGGAAGAGCGCGGCGCGCTCGAATACTCGATCATCATCGCAGCCACCGCTTCCGACCCGGCGCCGATGCAGTTCCTGGCGCCGTTCGCCGGCGCCACCATGGGCGAGTACTTCCGCGACAACGGCATGCATGCGCTGATCAGCTATGACGATCTGTCGAAGCAGGCCGTCGCCTATCGCCAGATGTCGCTGCTGCTGCGCCGCCCGCCGGGCCGCGAAGCCTATCCCGGCGACGTCTTCTACCTGCACTCGCGCCTGCTTGAGCGCGCAGCCAAGCTCAACGACGATCTGGGCGGTGGTTCATTGACCGCTTTGCCGATCATCGAAACGCAGGCCAACGACGTGTCGGCCTACATCCCGACCAACGTGATCTCGATCACCGACGGTCAGATCTTCCTCGAAACCAACCTGTTCTTCCAGGGCATCCGTCCCGCGGTGAATGTCGGTCTGTCGGTCAGCCGCGTCGGTTCTGCCGCGCAGATCAAGGCAATGAAGCAGGTCGCCGGCTCGATCAAGGGCGAGCTCGCGCAGTATCGCGAAATGGCGGCTTTCGCGCAGTTCGGCTCGGATCTCGACGCCGCCACGCAGCGCCTGCTCAACCGCGGATCGCGCCTGACCGAACTCCTGAAGCAGCCGCAGTTCTCGCCGCTGAAGACGGAAGAGCAGGTCGCGGTGATCTTCGCCGGCGTCAACGGCTATCTCGACAAGCTGCCGGTCAACCAGGTCGGCAAGTTCGAGCATGGCCTGCTCAGCCACATGCGTGCGGCCGGCAAGGACGTTCTCGAAGCCATCCGCAACGAAAAGGCGCTGTCGGACGATCTGCGCGCCAAGCTGAAGGCCGAGATCGACGCTTTCGCCAAGACCTTCGCCTGAGCGAAGCGCAAGACGGGATCAGGTTTGAAGCATGCCTTCATTAAAAGACCTTCGTAACCGTATCGCCTCGGTCAAGGCGACGCAGAAGATCACCAAGGCGATGCAGATGGTCGCCGCGGCGAAGCTGCGCCGTGCGCAAGAGGCCGCGGAAGCAGCGCGCCCCTATTCGGAGCGCATGGGTTCCGTGCTGGCCAACATCACCCAGGCGATCGGTGGCGGCGGCGATGCCCCGGCGCTGATGACCGGCACCGGCAACGACGACGTGCATCTGCTCGTGGTCTGCACAGCCGAGCGCGGCCTGTGCGGAGGCTTCAATTCGCAGATCGCCCGCGTCGCCCGCGACCACATCCGCAAGCTGCTGGCCGACGGCAAGCAGGTCAAGATCATCTGCGTCGGCAAGAAGGGTTTCGACATCCTGCGCCGCGACTATGCATCGCTGATCATCGACCGTGTCGATCTGCGCGAGGTCAAGACGCTCGGCTTCGTCAATGCCGACGCCATCGCCAAGAAGGTCATCCAGCTCTTCAACGAGGGCGGCTTCGACATCTGCACGCTGTTCTATTCGCAGTTCAAGTCGGTGATCAGCCAGATTCCGACCGCGCAGCAGATCATCCCGGCCGGCATTGCTTCGGCTCCGGCGGAAGTGACGGATGGCGGCAACGCCGTCTACGAGTACGAACCGGAGCCGGGCGAAATCCTCTCCGACCTCATTCCGCGCAACATCTCGGTGCAGGTTTTCCGGGCGCTGCTCGAAAACGCGGCCGGCGAAATGGGCGCCAAGATGAGCGCCATGGACAATGCGACGCGCAACGCCGGCGAGATGATCAACAAGCTGTCGATCACCTACAACCGCCAGCGGCAGGCGCAGATCACCAAGGAACTGATCGAAATCATTTCGGGCGCCGAGGCGCTCTAGGCGCGGTCCGCGGGTCATCGACCCGCGACCGGACCGCGTGAGAAACAAAGGACGAAAAAGGGTAAAGACGATGGCGAAAGCAGCGACCCCCCAGAAGGCGGCCCCCAAGGCGGCAGCCGCGAAGACCGCGGCCCCCGCGAAAGCGGCGGCCAAGGCTCCAGCAGCGAAGGCGGCTCCGCCCAAGACGGCCGCAGCACCGGTGAAGGCCGCCGCAGCCAAGACATCGGCAGTGGCCAGCAAGGCAACCGGCGCTGTCGGTAAGGTCCGCCAGGTCATCGGCGCCGTCGTCGACGTCCAGTTCGGCGATCACCTGCCGGCGATCCTGAACGCGCTCGAGACGACCAATGTCGGCAACCGCCTGGTGCTCGAAGTTGCCCAGCATCTGGGTGAAAACACCGTCCGCTGCATTGCCATGGACTCGACCGAAGGTCTGGTTCGCGGCCAGGACGTGCGTGACACCGGTGCGCCGATCACCGTGCCGGTCGGTCCGGGCATGCTCGGCCGCATCATCAACGTCATCGGCGAGCCGGTCGACGAAGAAGGTCCGGTCGACGCGATCGAAATGCGCTCCATCCACCAGCCAGCTCCGACCTATGTCGAGCAGTCGACGGAAGCGCAGATCCTGATCACCGGCATCAAGGTGCTCGACCTACTGGCTCCTTACGCCAAGGGCGGCAAGATCGGCCTGTTCGGCGGCGCCGGCGTCGGCAAGACCGTGCTGATCCAGGAACTGATCAACAACATCGCCAAGGCGCATGGCGGCTATTCGGTGTTCGCCGGCGTCGGCGAGCGCACCCGCGAAGGCAACGATCTCTATCACGAGTTCATCGAGTCCGGCGTCAACAAGAAGGGCGGTGGCGAAGGCTCCAAGGCGGCACTCGTCTATGGCCAGATGAACGAGCCGCCGGGCGCGCGCGCCCGCGTCGGCCTGACCGGCCTGACGGTCGCCGAATATTTCCGCGACCAGGGCCAGGACGTGCTGTTCTTCGTCGACAACATCTTCCGCTTCACGCAGGCGGGCTCGGAAGTGTCGGCTCTGCTCGGCCGTATCCCGTCGGCCGTCGGCTATCAGCCGACGCTCGCCACCGACATGGGCGCGCTGCAGGAACGCATCACCACCACCACCAAGGGCTCGATCACGTCCGTGCAGGCCATCTACGTGCCTGCCGACGACTTGACCGATCCGGCGCCGGCGACCTCGTTTGCCCACCTTGACGCGACGACGACGCTCAACCGCGCCATCGCCGAAAAGGGCATCTACCCGGCCGTCGATCCGCTCGATTCGACCTCGCGCATGCTCGACCCGCTGGTCGTCGGCGACGAGCACTATGGCGTCGCGCGCCAGGTGCAGTCGATCCTCCAGCGCTACAAGTCGCTGCAGGACATCATCGCCATCCTGGGCATGGACGAGCTGTCGGAAGAGGACAAGCAGACCGTGGCCCGCGCCCGCAAGATCGAGCGCTTCCTGTCGCAGCCGTTCTTCGTCGCGGAAGTGTTCACCGGCGCGCCGGGCAAGCTGGTCGATCTCGCCGATACCATCAAGGGCTTCAAGGGCCTCTGCAACGGCGACTACGATCACCTTCCGGAAGCTGCCTTCTACATGGTTGGCGGCATCGAGGAAGCAGTCGAGAAGGCACAGCGCCTGGCGGCTGAAGCAGCATAAAAAGCGAATAGCGAATAGGGAGTAGCGAATAGGGAATATGGGCCGGCGAATTCTTCTTCTGACTATTCGCTGGTCGCTATTCGCTATTCGCTAAATTGACATGGCTGAAGCTTTCAAGTTCGAACTGGTCTCGCCGGAGCGCCTGCTGGTTTCCGAGCAGGTCGAATCCGTCGTCATTCCGGGCGCCGAAGGCGAGATGACCGTGATGGCGCATCACGCGCCGGTCATGACCACGATCAAGCCCGGCGTCGTCACGGTGAAGACCGTGTCGGGCGGCGAAGAACGCTATGTGGTGTTCGGCGGCTTCGCCGACATCGTTCCGGCCGGCTGCACGCTGCTGGCGGAATCGGCTGTCGCGGTGAAGGATGTCGACCGCGCCGATCTCGCGCGCCGCATCCAGGAAGCCAGGGAAGACGCCGCCGACGCCAAGGACGACCAAGCGAGAAGCAAGGCCGAACAGTTCCTTAGCCAGCTCACGACGCTGGAAGCTGCCATCCTGCCGGCGTAAGGGCCAGCTATCTCCTCGCCATCCGGGTAGAGCGAACGCGAGGCGGAGCGCAGTAGCGCAAAGGAGCGTTCTGTAGCGATCCTTCACGCCCCCCTCTGTCCCGCCGACGTCAACGGTCTGCGCCCATCACAACCATCAAGTCATAGCTCAGGATTGCTCGCAAGGGCTGGCCCGCCCTGCTTGAGATGGACGATGTGGGTGGCCACGAACTCGATCAGCGTCTGACGCGAGGCGTGGTCCTTGGCGAAGCCGGCGAGGTCGAATACAGCCGCTACCGTCTCTTCCGTCGGCAGATTCCGACCGAAAAGCGTGGCCAGTGCTGAGTCAAGCGGATCAGTGAAATGGCCCTCCGGCAAGGTCTTGCCGCGCGCCTCGCAGGCCGCGATCCAGGCGGCGATCACCAGCGTCAGATGTTCGGGCACAGCGCCGGCTTCGAGGCACTCCAAGGCGGAAGCGACGATGCGTTGCGGCAGTTTCTGGCTGCCGTCATTGGCGATCTGCGCTGTGCGGTGGGCGAGAGCGGTGTTCGAAAAACGCTCGGCCAGTTCAGCCGTATAGCTTGCCGTATCCAGCCCGGCATTCCTCGGTAGCGTCGGAATGGCCTCGGCCCAGAGTGTATCGACAAAGGCCCGTATCGCCGGATCGGCGAAAGCTCGGTCGACGGTGGCGTGACCGTTGAGCAGGCCGAGATAGGCGATGGCCGAGTGCGATCCGTTAAGCAGGCGCAGCTTCATGTCTTCGAACGGCCTGACGTCGTCGACCATGGTGACGCCGAACTGTTCCCAGGCCGGGCGGCCCCCTGGGAAATTGTCTTCGATCACCCACTGGCAGAACGGCTCGGTCATGACAGGCCAGGCGTCCTCGACGCCGAGTTCGACAGCGACCCGCGCCCGGTCGGCATCGGTGGTTGCCGGCACGATGCGATCGACCATGCTCGACGGAAAGGCGACCGCATCGGCGATGTGTTTGGCGAGCCCGGCATCGCCCTTCGCATCGAGCTTGGCATCCCGCAATTCGGCGAATTCGATCAGCAGCCGGTGCAGCGTGGCGCCGTTGGCCGGCAGGTTGTCGCAGCACAGCACGGTGAAGGGCGCCGTGCCGGCGGCGCGTCGCCGGGCAAGCGCCTCGGTCAGAAAACCATGCGCCGTCTTCGGCGTCTGCGGCTCTGCCAGGTCGTGGACGATATCGGGATGAGCGGTATCCAGTCCACCGCCCGCTGCCCGCAGATACGCCTTTTCGGTGATCGTCAGCGTGACGATGCGGGTGCGCGGATCGGTCAGCGCGGCCAGCACCGCGCTTGGGTCTTCCGGCGCCACCAGCATCGAGGCGATCGAACCGATGACGCGAAGCTTTTCCTCGCCGCTGCTTCTGATCGCCAGCGTATAGAGGCCGTCCTGCGGCGTGAGCGCGTCGCGTGTGTCGGCGCTGCGCAGCGACACACCTGTTATGCCCCAGCCTGTCTCGCCAGCAGTCAGGCAGTCGTCGACATAGGCCGCCTGATGCGCGCGATGGAAGGCGCCGACACCGAGATGCACGATGCCCGGGACGACGCGGCTGCGATCGTACGAAGGTGTCGCGATCGAAGCCGGCAATGCCCGCGCCGTTATCGAGGAAAGGCGTTTGGTCGTTGTGGCGCGGCTGGTCCGGTCGGATGGCATGAAAAAAGCCTCAGGGAGTGGTCGGCAAGCGGCGTAACATTCGATTTCCTGCCACACAATGGGCCGAAAAGTCATCATACAACAATCTAATTTTTGTATGTTGACATTATTTCTTGCCAACCCTACCGATAGCCGCTGGGAGGATGATCGTGGCACTGACCGATGCGGATTTGCTGTTTCCCGCCGAGGCGCATTCGCGCTCGGTCGCGCGCGATCTCTATGCCGGAATCAAGGATCTGCCCCTGGTCAGCCCGCACGGTCACACCGACCCGCGCTGGTATGCGCTGAATGAGCCGTTCCCGGATCCGGCGCAACTGCTCATCGTGCCGGACCACTACATCTTCCGCATGCTGTTCAGCCAGGGCGTCCGCCTCGAGGATCTCGGCGTGGCGACGCTGGACGGCGCGCCTGTCGAGACCGACGGCAGGACGATCTGGCGGCGCTTTGCCGAACACTATTATCTGTTTCGCGGCACGCCGACCCGGCTGTGGTTCGACCATGTGCTGGCGCATCTGTTCGGTATCGACGAACCGTTGACCGCGGCGAGCGCCGACAGCCATTACGACACCATCGCGACGCTGCTGCAGTGGGAGAATTTCCGCCCGCGCGCGCTGTTCGAGCGCTTCAACATCGAGGTCATCGCGACGACCGAGGGCGCGCTCGACGATCTCAAATGGCACCAGATGATCCGCGACAGCGGCTGGGAGGGCCGCGTTATCACCGCCTACCGGCCGGACGCGGTCGTCGATCCCGACTTCGAAGGATTCTCGGCCAATCTCGACCGGCTCGGCGAGATCACCGGCTGCGACACCGGCAGCTGGGCCGGCTATCTCGATGCGCATCGCCGGCGGCGCGCCTTCTTCAAGAGTTTTGGCGCGACCTCGTCCGATCATGGCCATCCGACGGCGGAGACCGCCAATCTCTCCGATGCGGCGGCCGAGGAGCTGTTCAATCGGATTCGCCGTGGTTCCGACGACGAACGCGAGCGCAAATTGTTTCGCGCCCAGATGCTGACCGAGATGGCCAAGATGAGCCTAGACGACGGGCTGGTGCTGCAGATCCATCCCGGCTCATGGCGCAACCATTCGACGGCAATCTTCCAGAAGTTCGGCCGCGACAAGGGGTTCGATATCCCAACCCGGACCGACTATGTGACGGCGCTGAAACCGCTGCTCGATTGCGTCGGGCTGGAACGCGACCTCACAATCATTCTCTTCACGCTCGACGAGACCAGCTATGCGCGCGAACTGGCGCCGCTCGCCGGCGTCTACCCGGCGCTGAAACTCGGGCCGGCCTGGTGGTTCCACGACAGCCCGGAAGGCATGCGGCGCTTCCGCGACATGACCACCGAAACGGCCGGCTTCTACAACACCGTCGGCTTCAACGACGACACCCGCGCCTTTCCATCCATCCCGGCGCGTCACGATGTGGCGCGGCGGGTCGACTGCGCGTTCCTCGCGCGTCTCGTCGTCGAGCACAGGCTGCGCGAGGACGAGGCGCATGAGCTTGCGCGGGAGCTTGCCTACACGCTTGCGAAGAAGGCGTACCGGCTCTGAGCCGGGCGCTACGATTTTAAAAGGGAGGAAGTCATGTTGCATTTTTCGAAATTGACGGCGGCTACGTTTGCCTTCGGCTCACTGCTGGTCGGCATTGCCAATGCCGACACCGTGCTGAGGTCATCGGATACCCATCCCGATGGCTATCCGACCGTCGAGGCGGTCAAATATATGGGCGACCTGATCAAGCAGCGCACCAATGGCCGCTACTCGATCGAGGTCTACCATTCGGCGCAGCTCGGAGAGGAAAAGGACACGATCGAGCAGACCCAGGCCGGTGTCATCGACCTCAACCGTGTCTCGATGGGACCGTTCAACGGTGTCGTGCCGGAAACGGCGGTTCCGTCCCTGCCCTACATGTTCCGATCGGTCGAGCATATGCGCCATGTCATGGACGGCCCGATCGGGGACGAAATCCTGAAAGCCTTTGAGACTCACGATCTCGTCGGCCTCGCCTTCTACGATTCCGGCGCCCGCTCCTTCTACAACACCAAGAAGGACATCACTTCGATGGCCGACATGAAGGGCATGAAGTTCCGCGTCATCCAGTCGGACGTGTTCGTCGACATGGTCAATGCGTTGGGCGCCAACGCCACGCCGATGGCCTATGGCGAGGTCTATTCGGCTCTGCAGACCGGTGTCATCGACGGCGCCGAGAACAACTGGCCGAGCTTCGAATCCGCCAAGCACTACGAGGTCGCCAAGCATTACACCATGGACCAGCACCAGATCGTTCCGGAAGTGCTGGTTATGTCGAAGGCGAGCTGGGACAAGCTCGCGCCGGAAGACCAGGCGATCGTCCGGCAAGCGGCAAAAGACAGCGTCGTCAAGATGCGCGAATTGTGGGACGCGCAGGAGAAGAAGTCGCGCGACATCGTCGAGAAGGCCGGCGTCAAGGTCAGCGAGATCGACAAACAGCCGCTGATCGATGCGATGAAGCCGGTCTACGACAAGTATCTGTCGACGCCCGAGTTGAAAGACCTCGCGTCGCGTATCCAGGCAACCAAGTAATCCGTTCGTGGCAAATGATGGGGCGATTGTCCGCGCCATCATCCGGGGGAGGCGTGCATATGAAATCATTTTGGCTCGCAATAGAGCGGCTGCTGTCAGGATTGGCGAGGCTTGCGCTATGGATCAGCGGCATCGGGCTGACCCTGATGACGGTGATCATCTTCTGGCAGGTATTTTCGCGCTATGTGCTCAACAGTTCGCCGAGCTGGACGGAACCCTTCTCGGTGCTCTTGATGGGTTGGTTCATCTTCCTGGGCGCAGCGGTCGGTGTTCGCGAGCGCACCCATCTGGGTTTCGATGTGTTGCTCTATTTTCTGCCGTCCGCCGCCAAGGCGGTGCTGCGCAGCATTTCGGATATCGTCGTGCTCGCCTTCGGTGCCGGCATGATCGTCTACGGCGTCCAGCTTGCCAGGCTGACCTGGAACACGGTGATGCCGTCTCTGGCTTTCCCGGGCGGCATCGGCTTCCTGCCGGTCATCCTGGGCGGCGCGCTTGTCTGCCTGTTTTCGCTTGAGCGGCTGGCCGGACGGTTTGCCGGACTGCCGGTCGATGCCGATCAGTACGCCACGGGCGAGGAGGGTCTGTGATGGCACTGACGGTTCTGTTCGGCACCTTCGTCTTCCTGCTGATCATCGGCACGCCGATCGCGTTCTGCCTCGGCGTCGCCAGCTTCGCGACGGTTCTGGTGCTGGGCCTGCCCCCGCTTGTGGTGTTCCAGCGCCTCAACTCGGGCGTTTCCGTGTTCTCGCTAATGGCAATCCCGTTCTTCATCTTCGCCGGCGACCTGATGGTGCGCGGCGGCATCGCCGCCCGGCTGGTGGCGCTTGCAGGGTCACTGGTCGGCCATCTGCGCGGCGGCTTAGGTCAGGTCAACATCGCTGCCTCGACCATGTTCGGCGGCATTTCCGGCTCGGCGGTGGCCGATGCCTCGGCGGTCGGCGGGCTGATGATCCCGCAGATGAAGGCGCGCGGCTATGGCGTCGACTATGCCGTCAACATCACCTCCGTCGGCGCCATCATTGCGCTGCTGATCCCGCCCTCGCACAACATGATCATCTATTCGATCTCGGCCGGCGGCCGCATCTCGATCGCCGACCTGTTCACCGCGGGCGTCATACCCGGCTTGCTGCTGGCGCTGTCTCTCATGATCACGGCTTATTGGGTCGCCAGCCGTCGCGGCTACCCGACCGAGCCTTTCGCGGGCTTCGGCCGCGCATTGCAACTGCTTGTCGCCGCGATTCCAGGCCTGGTCCTGATCGGCATCATCTTCGGCGGCGTCCGCTCCGGCATCTTCACGGCCACTGAAAGCTCGTGCATTGCCATCGTCTACGCTTTCCTGGTGACGCTTTTCATATACCGCTCGATGAGCTGGAACGACTTCGTCGCCGCCACCACCGCGGCCGTGCGCACGACGGCAATGGTGCTGATGATCATCGGCTGTGCTGCTGCCTTTGGCTGGCTGCTGGCCTATCTAAGGGTCCCCGCCGCGCTCGTCGCCTTCTTGCAGTCCGTGTCCGACAACAAGCTGGTCATCCTGCTGATGATCAATGTCGTCTTGCTTATCCTCGGCACGTTCATGGATATGTCGCCGCTGATCATCATCACCACGCCGATCTTCCTGCCCGTGGTGATGGCCTACGGGGTCGACCCCGTGCATTTCGGCGTCATCCTGATCCTCAATCTCGGCATTGGCCTGTGCACGCCACCGGTGGGGGCGGTGCTGTTCGTCAGCTGCGCCATCGGGCGCATCCCGATCTGGACGGCGATGCGCTCGATCTGGCCGTTCTACGGCGCCGCTTTCGTCGTGTTGATGCTTGTCACCTACATACCGGAAATCTCATTGTGGCTGCCGAGCCTGTTCCACTAGAGTTTTGACGCAATTCCGGACGGAAAACCGTTTCACACTTTTCCTGGAATTGCTTAAGGAGACCATCAAGTGTCCGCTGCATCCGCCGACCTCAAGGTCGAGAGAAAACCCAAGCTGTCGGAAACCGTCGTCGCGGCGATCCGCAGGCAGCTGCAGGCGGGCGAGATTCAGCCTGGCCACAAATTGCCGACTGAGGGCCAGCTGACCGAGACCTTCGGCGTCAGCCGCACCGTCGTTCGCGAGGCGCTGGCCAAACTTGCCGCCGACGGGCTGGTCGAGCCGCGCCAGGGCGCCGGCGTCTTCGTCACCGAGCACATCTCGACGATGTTCGGCGCGCTGGCCGCCGACATGGGCAGCAAGGATTCGATCGCGCTCAACGTGCTCGAAGTGCGGCTTGCGATCGAGATCGAATCTGCGGGGATTGCCGCCATCCGTCGCAACGCCGCGCAGGAAGCGGCAATCCAGGAAGCTTTCTTCGAGTTCGAGCGGCTGCTGCTTGCCAGCGAGCCGACCGGTCCGGCCGATCTCGCCTTCCACCGCGCGATCGCCAGCGCCACCAACAACCCGTTCTATGTCGAGATGCTCGACGTGCTCGGCCGGCGCGCCATTCCGTGCGATGTGACCTCGCCCTGGTCGACAGAGCTGGTGCAATCCGACAGCTACCAGCGCGGGCTGCAGCGCGAGCATTTGGTGATCCTCAACGCCATTTCATCAGGCGATGCCGAGGCCGCCCGTGAAGCGATGCGGACGCATCTCACCGCCAGCCAGCAGCGCTACCGCGAGCGCCTGCATGCGCGTCAGGCTTTCTACACCGACTCGGTCAAAGCTGCCGCTACCGGCGAATAATTATCTCAAGTCAGGACAACAATGAGCCAGAGCCATATCGACTTCACCTCCCGCTTTGCCATCGATCCGGTCGCCGCCGCGGCGATGGGAACCGATGAGCTGCGCCACAACTTCCACATCGAAGACCTGTTCCAGTCCGGCCGCGTCAGCCTGACCTACACCCATTACGACCGCATGATCGTCGGCGGGGCCGTGCCGACCGGTTCGCCGCTTCAACTGGAGGCGATCAAGCCGACCGGCACCAAGAACTTCCTCGACCGCCGCGAGCTGATCGCCGTCAACATCGGTGGGGCAGGCGTCATCGAGGCCGGCGGCCAGTCCTTTGAATTGCAGGCGCGCGACATGCTCTATCTCGGCATGGGCACCACCGACGTGTCGTTCGCCTCGGCGGCCAAGGCAGCGCCGGCCAAATTCTACCTGCTTAGCGCGCCGGCGCATCAGGCTCATCCCAGCCGGCTGATCCGCATCGGCGATGCCAAGCGCCTCGATCTCGGCAGCAAAGATGCCTGCAACGAACGCTCGATCTTCCAGTTCATCCATGCCGAGGGCGCAAAGACCTGCCAGCTGGTGGTCGGCATGACGCAGCTGGCGCCGGGCTCGGTGTGGAACACCATGCCGTGCCATGTGCATGACCGGCGCATGGAGGCCTATCTCTATTTCGACCTGGCCGAGACGGCGCGCGTCTTCCACTTCATGGGCGAGCCGGACGAGACACGCCATCTGGTGATGCGCAACGAGGAAGCGGTGCTGTCGCCGGGCTGGTCGATCCATTCGGGCGCCGGCACATCCAACTACGCTTTTATCTGGGCGATGGCCGGGGACAATGTCGACTATACCGACGTTGACCCGGTGGCCTTGGACGAATTGCGGTGAGCGACCTCTCCGCCTTCGGCCTGGCCGGAAAGCGCATCCTCGTCACCGGCGCCAACACCGGCATCGGCCAGGGCATCGCGGTGTCGATCGCACGCGCCGGCGGCGCGGTGATCGGCGTCGGCCGCTCGTCGATGGACGAAACGGCAAGCAGGGTCGCCGCGTTGGGCGGGGAATTCGAGGCGGTGAGCGCCGACCTTGCCGACACGGCTGCCGCCGGCTCGATGCTCGACCGTATCTGGGACGGAAGCGGTCCGCTCGACGGGCTGGTCAACAATGCCGGCATCATCCGGCGCGCCGATGCCGTCGATCTCAGCGAGACCGATTGGGACGACGTCATGGACGTCAACCTGAAGACGGCTTTTTTGCTCTGCCAGTCCTTTGCCAGGCGTGTCCTGGCCGGCGGGCGTCAGGGCAAGATCGTCAACATCGCCTCGGTGCTGAGTTTCCAGGGCGGCATCCGCGTCGCGTCCTACACCGCCTCGAAGCATGGCGTGCTCGGCATTACCCGGCTGCTCGCCTGCGAATGGGCGCAAAAGGGCATCAACGTCAACGCCATCGCGCCCGGCTATATCGAGACCAACAACACGCAGGCGCTGCGTGCCGATCCCGATCGCAGCGCCGCTATCCTGGCGCGCATCCCGGCCGGCCGGTGGGGCGAGGCGGGTGATATTGGTGACGCCGCCGTCTTCCTGCTGGCGCCGGCATCGAACTACATGCATGGCGCGGTGGTGCCGGTGGATGGCGGCTGGCTGGCGCGCTAGCGCGGTTCATCGTTTCACGGAAACGCCGAACCGCGCTACCTCTTTGTTTTGACGCAAATCCGGACGGAAGACCGTTTCACGCTTTTCCTGGAATTGCTCTGAGGAGATGACGATGACAGCAAGGATTTTCGCGCATGCCGGCGAAGGCGCCTGGACGGTGACGCCGGACGGCAACAGGAGACGTGTTCTCCTGCACACGGACGAATTGATGATGGTCGAGTTCGGCTTCGACAAGGGTGGGGTCGGCGCCTTGCATTCGCACCCGCATGTTCAGGCGAGCTACGTCGCCGAGGGTCGCTTCGAGGTGACCATCGATGGCCGGACCGAAATCCTCGCGGCCGGCGGCAGCTTCATCGTGCCGTCCGGTCTGGTTCACGGCGTCAAGGCGCTGGAAGCGGGGCGGCTGGTCGACAGCTTTACGCCGCACCGGGCCGATTTTCTCGCCTAGCCGAAGAGATCGAGCAGGGAAGACCCGCGCCCCAAGGAGGCGCGGGTTGTTGCCTGGGCGCTTGTGGCGCCGCGGTACTCAAGACATGACCGCAGGATGCGGAAGCTGCCGCATGATGGTGAAGATAGTCTTAACGCGCCGGTTCCGAGTGGTGACGATGGCTGATGGCCGCGTTCGGTCGGGTGATGTGCCGTAGCAGGCTGAAAAGCCGCTCGAACGTCTTGCCGTAAGGCGGGCGCAGCAAGGCCCCGGCGCTCAGGCGGGATTGAGCACGCGGTTGCCGGCGGCGAGCGCCGCCGTGACCGGCGCGACGGCGAGCTGGAAAGGATAATTCCAGGGCGCCCGACGACACCGAGCGGCTGCGCGACGAGGCGATTTCTGCCCGGCAGGAACGGCATGGTGGTGGCGACACGACGCTCGCGCATCCAGCCCTTAAAGTGGGACAGCGCGTGGCGGATGCCGGCTCGTTCCGCCAGGCGCGTCTCGTGAGCGGAACGGCCGCCGAAGTCGGCGTCGATGGCCGCGCAGATCTCGGCCTCGTGCCGCCCGGTCAGCGCCAGCAGGCGCCTCAGGCGATCCTTGCGGACGCCAATGTCAGGGAAAGGCTGCGCCTCGAAGGCGGTGTGCTGCAATTGGAACCGCTCGCCGAGAGCATCCTGTCTGGTCCGCAGCATCGCGCCCTCCCTGGCTTGCCTGGCCGAGCTTACATCGTGGTGCGTGAGGGAACCAGCGGGGGTGGAGCTGCCCCTGGAGAAGGCCTGCCCTTGCTCAATGCCGCCGATCGGTCGGCCTGCTTATACCGACCTGTTCATGTTGTGGTCCGATGCCAGCTGCGCTAAGCCAAGGCGTCCATGCAGAGAGTCGTTTTGACCGGTTTCCACATCCTCGCCAGTCCACGAAATTCCAGCCCAGTGTCTGCCTGATGCAGGCATCGGCAATGAGCGTCCCAGCCGAGGATCCCAAGCGGCGTGTCCTGAAGGACGTGTTCGGCTTCGATGATTTTCGTCCCGGCCAGGCCGATGTCATGGATGCGCTGCTGGCCGGGCGCCATGTGCTGGCTGTCATGCCGACGGGCGCGGGCAAATCGCTTTGCTATCAGGTGCCGGCGCTGGTCCTGGGCGGGCTCACCATTGTCGTCTCGCCGCTGGTCGCGCTGATGCAGGATCAGGTCGCCGCCTTGCGCCTTGCCGGCGTGGCGGCCGACACGATCAATTCCTCGATCGACCGCGACGCCAATATCGCCGCCTGGCGGCGCGTCGCTTCGGGCCAGACGCGGCTGCTCTACCTCGCGCCGGAGCGGCTGATGACCGAGCGGATGCTCGACGCGCTGGCCAGGCTCGATATCAGCCTGATTGCCGTCGACGAGGCGCATTGCATTTCCCAATGGGGTCCGGCGTTCCGGCGCGAGTATGAGGACCTGTCGCGGCTGCGCGGCATTTTCCCCAACGTGCCGATCATCGCGCTGACGGCGACAGCAGACGAGAGCACGCGCACGGATATCGAAGCCCGGCTGTTCGGCGAGCGTGTCGAAACCCTGGTGCTTGGCTTCGACCGGCCGAACATCAAGCTTGCGATCGAGGCCAAGCAGGACAGCAAGCGCCAGTTGCTGCGCTTCGTCGAGCGTCATCCCGGCCGCAGCGGCATCGTCTATTGCCTGTCGCGCAAGAAGACGGAAGAGATGGCGGCCTTCCTCGAAAAGAACGGCGTCACCGCGCTCGCCTATCATGCCGGCATGAGCAAGGAGGCACGTGATGCGAATCAAAACGCCTTCATGACGCTCTCCGGCGTTGTCATGGTGGCGACCATCGCCTTCGGCATGGGCATCGACAAGCCCGATGTCGCCTATGTCTTCCACACCGATATGCCGGGCAGCCTGGAGGCCTACTATCAGGAGATCGGCCGTGCCGGCCGCGATGGGCGGGATGCGGAAGCGCATATGCTGTTCGGCCTTGGCGACATCCGCATGCGCCGGCTTTTCATCGACGATGAGGACGCTGCCGTGGAGCACAAACGGCGCTCGCATCGCCGGCTCGACACGCTGATCGGCTATTGCGAGACGGCGCAGTGCCGCCGCCAGGTGCTGCTTGGTTATTTCGGTGAAGAGGCTTCGCCCTGCGGCAATTGCGACACCTGCCTCGATCAGGCGCCGCGCGCCGACGGCGGGGCGGAGGCGCAGGTCATCCTGGCGGCCATCGCGCAGAGCGGCGAACGTTTTGGTGCCGGTCATGTCATCGACATTCTGCTCGGCCATGAAACCGAGAAGGTGCTGACCAGAAGCCACCAGAGGCTTGCCAGCTTCGGCAGCGGACTGGCGCACAAGAAGGATTTCTGGCTGTCGCTGATCCGGCAGCTTGCCGCGGGCGGGTTCCTGGAACCTGATCCGGCCGGCCATGGCGGGCTCGCCATCGCCGAAAAAGGCCATGCGCTTGGCCGTGGCGAGATGCCGTTCCACTATCGTGTCGAAGTCCGCACCCGCGCCCTGCGCAAGATGCGAGCGGCCGAGGGTATGAACGCCGAGGGCATCGATGCGTCGCTGTTGGCCGCGCTCAAGGCGCTGCGCCTGCGGCTCGCCAAGGAGCGTCAGGTGCCGGCCTATGTGGTGTTCTCCGATCGCACGCTGATCGATATGGCCGAACGCTGCCCTCGCGACCTCGACGCCTTTGCCGAGGTGAATGGCGTCGGTGCTGCCAAGCTGAAGGAGTTTGGCCAGGTTTTTCTGAACGCGATCGAGGGGCACCGGGCGGGTGGTGCGGGCTGACGTCAGGCCTTCCCCCTGCAGAGAATACCTAAACCCCATGTCTCCTGGCTACGACTTCGGTCCCGATCTTGAGGAACTCAGATCGGCGCCGGATTGACGCCCGCGGCCCTTAGCTGAGCCCCCAGTTTGGTCCGGGTAGCACAGGCGGACTTGTTGCCGGCAATGCACTGATTATTGGCTGACGACCAATCCAGTAGGGCGGTATTTATCCAGCTGCCAGGTGCGCGCTGCTGGCCAAAGCCACCGGCCGGAGTGGCCGGATTGGCAACTGCGGCCGACGCCTTTCCTTGAGGTGCCCGTTTCCAGCCGCTGATGATCAGACAGTTCTTCATGTATTGATCTTCGGCTATCGCATTGCCGAGTGCGTTGCCAAGGCCAGCGCCGGCAACAAAGGCCGGCGATCCGATGGCAAGATAACCTTGGTCCACCGACCCTTTCCGCATCTCACACTGAGCATGCGCAACCTCGAAACTGGGTCCATATCCGATTTGCATGTAGTCGGCTTGATTGCTTGTTTGGCAGCCACCGAGCAGCACAATGGCAGTGAGTGCCATCAATGTTCTTCTTTTCATCCCCAAGCCCTCCCAAGGCCAGGGATCAGCATCTCCTAAAGCGAATATTTCCGCAAGAGACGGCAGTTATTTCAGCAAATTCTCGTCGGCGCGGATCGCAAAGTATATCCGGGTCACCGCGAGAGGTATACCCGGTTATTACTCTTCTGCATCGGAGGGGCGGAGATGTGCGACCACGAACTCGCGGATGGCCCCGGCCGTGGCTGGACGCCTTCGGTGCCGAGCAGCAGGATGTCGGACAGGCATGCTTCGACCGCATTGCGGATGCTGCGAGCGTGGTCCGATCCCCGACGCATTCGACCTTGAGGTCGACGGTCGTATCGTCCTCCACGATTCCCGCTCGCGAAGTCGCGCAGATGGATAGGATCGACAGCCATGTTCCGGTGAATGATCCATCCAGTGCCCTGTCGGCAGCGATCAGGTGCGTGGGCGCTCGTTGATCCGGCAGTCCATGCGCTCGCGGCGCTGTAGATTCGTGAACACTATCAGCAGGCGATGCCGATGCTGATCAGCGTGATCGGCGCCAGGCCGGTAAGCGTGACGAGCAGGCTCTGCCAGGAGTTGAAATCAAACGCTATTTCCCGAGTTCGTGTGTCCGTCTCGTCCTGGCGATGTGGCGGAACAGCAAAGGTTTTTGACAAAGTTTGCCAAAATACCCCATAATGGCAATCAATGGAGGCCGATATGGCGACTATGAACGTATCCTTGCCCGACCCCATGAAAGACTGGGTCGAGGCGCAAACTAGAACAGGTCGCTATGCAAATGCCAGCGACTATGTGCGTGATCTGATCCGCCGGGATCAGGAGCGCAATGACAAGATTGCGGCCATGCAGCGCTATGTCGATGACGGGCTGAAAAGTGGCATCGGGGGTCGTTCCAAAGACGCACTTTTTGCAGCCGCGTTGACTCGGGCCGATGCGACGCGCGGCAACGGGTAATGGGGTTCCGCCTTTCCCTGGCGGCGGAAGAAGACGTTGTCGCTATTGCCGAGCAGGGAGTGCGTCTGTTCGGCGCGGTGCAGGCTAGACAGTATCATGAGGGGTTGTTTGCGGTCTTTGAGTTGATCGCCGCCAATCCGCGCATGGCGCGGGAGCGCCGGGAGATCTCGCCGCCAATGCGCATCCACCCGTGCAAGGCCCATCTTGTCGTGTACCGGATCGAAGCGGACGGCGACATCCTCATTGTCCGAATCCGCCACGGACATGAGGATTGGGCGGGCGACCCTTTCTAGATTGGATTAGGGCCAAAAACTGCCGTATCCTTCCAGATACTCGGTGATTTTCGGCAGCGGAATGGACCGAAGCAGAGTGGCGGAGAGGGAGGCCGCCAGCCTGGATCATGACATTAATAAAATCAACCAGTTAGCTGGATAGAACGGGCAAAAACCAGAGCAAGAATCAGAGCAAGAAATGTGGCCGGAAGTGCCAATCCCGGCCGCGTGCAGGTTGAGTGCAGAACAGTGAAATCACTTACGGCGCACTTTGTGGCCGAAGGGCACCACAACCGGTGTGTTCGGGTTGCCGCTGGCAGATACCAATCGTGAAGCTATTGCTGAAGTTTGCCGATTTGCTGTTGGAGCGCGCGGCCGGCCGCTATCCCTTCGGCGGTATTTGACACCTGATTCTGACCGATCTCTTTTATTTCATCCCCTATCAGAGTTGCAGCGACGAGGGTTTCTTCAGGATAGTTGTACATAGGAAAGCTCCTTTGCGCTAAGATTGACTAACTCAGAATGCGATCCAATCAAGCTAAGTCAATTGCAAGCATTTCTGGACAAAAGACACTTCGCCGGAGTGCCATATCACTCCGAACTGTACTTTAGCCGGAGTTCATTTCGCCATACTGCCGCCACACTATTATGAGACAAGTGGCATGACGCTGGCATAGCCGCGTCTTTTTTCCAGACACATTCCTGCTTCGGTGAAGCAAATGCGGCACCCGGAGGGTGCTGCGCGCGGCTAGACCGTGCAATGCGCAAATTGCGCAGGCTCGGTGAGCCCTTCCTGACCTCCCATTTTCTCTTTGAACCGAAGCGGCTCGCCCGCTTGGAAGGACACACATGTTCGACGCTCCGAACCTCTCCAAAGCCGTTCTGGCGCTCTACAATCCTCACGCTGATCCGTTCGGCGTAGCCGCTTGGCAGGAACTCTTCCACGCGTCACCTGAGATCAAGCGGGCGTGGATCGACCATCATTTCCAGTGGTCGGCTGCATGCAAGGCTGCCGCCGCCGATTTGCGCGGGCGCGGGCGAAACGTCGTACTTGACATGACTCTATTCGACGTTCGCGAGGACACTTCTGGCGAGACGGCCGAATGCGCGATCGACTACGAAATCTCGGCAATGCGGCCTCGCGGCGTGTCGTTCCGGTTTGATGAGACCGACACGGGAGCCACGTTTGGCCGAACCATGTTTCTGGCTGGAAATTCGTTCCGACTGGCAGATCGAGTCATGGATGCGATCGAATTGCGAGAATAGGCTGTAGCGCTTTCAGTCATTCCAAATATTGCATGATGCACGAAACTGCGCCGTAGGACACCGTTCCTAAGTTTCGATTGAAAATGCCTGCCAACAACTTTATATCAAGGCTGCTGACCTTCGAGAAATCGCGGCCACCCGTTCCCACCTAGGGGCGGGTGGCATCTCGAAAGACAGTCCCGTCGTCGGGGACGACGTAATTCATTTCGCCGACGACGCGAGTTCTCGAAAAAGGCTCAGCACCCTCCGAAAACGCGCCGTCAAATGCCCAACGCCCGCACCATGTGTCGCGGCGAGCGCCAACGTGCGCCCTGACTTTCGGAGTACCTATGACTGCCACAACCTCCTTTGATCCGCTCACGCCTTTTCGGGCTGCCGTACACGGTCGCCACGGTGTCCGCCTTGCGTTTGTCGACCGTGACGAAGCGCGAGACGCAGCCGCGCGATTGACGCCGTCGTACATCCTCTATGGTGATCGGGACAGCACGCATCTTGTCTATCTCGTCGCCGACCATGAGGGGGAGCTTGCCAAGGCGCTTGTCGCGCGGTGGCAGGAGCAGGATACGGACGACGCTTATGTCGAGTTCGACGTGCTGGGCGCTGATGACGACTATCGGCTCTGTGATGATGATGCCAAGCATCTGGCCGAGGGCGGGAAGTTCGACATTGTCACGGTGGCGGAGATTGAAACCGCATTCTCTCCGTCCGCCGAGTCGACCCTCAATGACGCGAGCGTCATCGGCGAGCTTGGTCCGGACATCCTCAACACCAAGCTCCAGATTGCCTTCGCAGGTAAGTGCGATGCAAAGGTGTTTGCGAACTCGAAGGAAGCGCCGTTCAGCAACTTCTTGAACTCGGACCTCACGAAGATTCGAGTCGGCAACAAGGATGGCAAGTGTTTCGTTCTCGGCGTCCTTAAGGACGGGCGGCGCACCAATAACGCCGTTATCAGACTGCACATGATGGGGCTCGATGTTGATAGCGGTGAGAACATGGCGAAAACGATCGCCATGCTCAGGTCGAAGGGGCTCTTCTTCATCGCTTACACAACCCACTCGCACGGTTCTCAGAAGATCGACTACAAGAAGGACCGCTTCATAAAGTGGGCGGGCGACAACGGACATCCGGCGAAGCTGGACGACCTTTCCAGCGATGAGGCTAACCGCCTCGTTCGACTCTTCATGACCGACGAAGGAAAGTACGTTGGGGACGTGATCGCGTCCGCCGAATATGTGGACACAACGCACGAAGTCGATGGCATCAAGATCAACTTGCGTTGCCGTCCGCTGGACAAGTTCCGTTTGGTTTTCATTCTGCACAAGCCGTACGTGATGGCCCAACAGCCGGGCAGCCAGAAGGACGCTCAGGCCGCATGGGGCGATATGATTCTCGGGCTGGCAAGTGAACTCGGGATCAAGGTCGACCGGGCCGCGCGCGACTGCGCACGCCTCTTCTACCTCCCGTCCAAGGCTCCGGGTGCGACCGATGCTCGGATTATCGTGAACGCCGGGAAGAAACTCGACTGGACGACGATCACCAAGGTTTCGGCCAAGGACTACAAGGCGGCACCGACCGACCCGTTTGACGCGGCCGGCGGCGACATGGGCGGCGCGGACGACCGCGACCGCCTCATGATCGGCAGCTTCAATCTGCGAAAGTGGGCGGCGATCTTCGGAGGCCATTTCGAGCCGACCAACGTTTTCGCCGATCACTGCCCGGAGCATCGACGGATGGAGCGCAGCCCGTCAAAGTTCGCATGCATCTGCCCGCATGGTGAAGGCCACGGAAGCGAGGGTACGGAAGACGATCCCGGAGCCTATATCGAGGATGCCGGGTATGCCGAGCGCTTCGCCTTCCATTGCAGCCACGATTCCTGTGCCGATCACGATGCGCTGGACCGGATTAAGCGGGCGATTGAAATGGACTGGTTTCCGATCGAAGCCCTGACCGATCCTGCAAATAGTTGCATGCACCCGGAGGACTTCGCCAAGGCGCTTGAGGATTTCGGCGTGGCGGGCGATGGCGTTCCTAGTGGAGAGCACCCGCCCACCGAAAAACCGACCACCCACTTTAAGAAGATGGAATCGGCAATTGCTGCCCTGAACAATGAAATTGCAATCGTCCAGCGTGGCGGCGATGCCGTGATCTTCCAGAAGCGGAGCAACGGCGAAGGCTGGTTGAAACTCCGGGCGGCTAAAGACATCTATGCTCCTTGGACGGCCGGAAAAGATCGAGACTCGGTTTTCTCGGCATGGCTGAAATCGCCCGCACGCGATCACCGCACGGCCGTTGTGTTCGAACCGCACCGCTATGGGCAGCCCGACAACACCCCGCCTGACGAACTGAACATGTATCGCGGCTTTGCCATTGAGCCCGCCAAGGGCGACTGGCTGGATTTGCAGCGCCACGTCTTCCGTATCATCTGCAACGGCGACAAGCGGCTCTATGCCTATGTGAACGCATGGCTTGCTGACATGGTGCAGAATCCCGGCCGTAAGATCGGGACCGCGCTCGCCATTCTAAGCATCGAAGGAACCGGCAAGAGCCTCTTCACTGACTTCGTGCGTCAGGTCTGGGGCAACCGCCATAGCGTCAAGGTGAGCGATCCACGCCAGCTTACGGGCAACTTCAACGGCCACATGTCGGGCAAGATGCTTGCCGTTGCGGAGGAAGCATTCTTCGCGGGCGATCCAAAGATCGACTCCATCATCAAGGACATGATCACCAGCGACCGCATGATGATGGAAAACAAGTTCATGGACGCCATCGAAGTCGGCGACTATCGGCGCTTTATCCTCTTGTCGAATGCCGAGAACGTGGTGAGGGCAACGGGAGACGCGCGGCGCTACGCGGTCACGGTTGCCAGTGCAGAGATGAAGGGCAACACCGCCTATTTTCAGAAGCTCGCGGACCAGCTTCGGGGCGGAAAGGTTGCGGCAGCGATGCTCTATGACCTGCTTAGGCTCGATATTGCAGCCGTGGAACATGCCTACGGCGTCGACCTCCGCAACCCGCCGCTCACCGATGCGCTGATCAGTCAGATTCTCATCAACATGAAGGCGGAGGACCGTTGGTTGCGCGCCGTGCTGGCGGACGGCACGTTCACCAATGCGGACGGGGATAGCGAATTGACAGAACCGGAACGCAAGAAGTGGGCAGACAAGTCCGTCAATGTTGCGAAGGAGACCGTCTATCGAAGCTATCGATCGATGGTGAAGGCGCGCGACGGCAAGGAGGTATCGCCCGAAGCAATCAGCATGTTCTTCATCGGCGCGTTCCGTAAGCAGAAGGGCGAGCCGTCGCTTATCAAGACAGACGGCGACGGCAAGACGGGGCGCAGCTTTGTGCTGCCGTCGCTGCTTGCCCTGCGCGAGTTCTATGCGGAGAAGTCCAAGGTCCCGTTGGACTATACGTCGGTGGTCAGCGCTGGAGACTTGATCTTGCCGCCGAAGAGGGCGGAAGGGGTGGATTATGATGCCGCGTTGGTAGCCTATGAGAGCGTCGCCGACACCTTCATCAATGGCGTCTTCGACCGCGAGTGATACGATGGGGAGGCTTTTTCGCCTCCCCAACCTTTCCCCAACCTACGTCCGCTCGCCGGTCAAACACACCACCGGCATGCCGTATTTACCCAACCTCCCCAACCTTCCCAGGCTAATTTTCAAATACGTATAGAAACGGAGAATCCTCCCTCTCTCCGCTGTCACACACCGTTGTCACGCTTTCGAAGGGGTAGATTTCGGGATTCCTATCATGGGTCGAAAAAAGGTTGGGGAGGTCGGGGAGGTTGGGGAATCACCAACTACCGATCCGGTCTCTGCGCTCAACCGATTTGACCCTGCCGGTAGCCCCCGGCGTCCGATCAACCATCGCGGAGCCCAGCACCGTCAGGCGCGTCGGTTCAGTGTAGATCGCCGCACGATTGCCTACATGCCGACACGCGAAGCAGGATGAGTTCAGACCGGGGATGAGTGCAGACCGCGACCTTTTCACGCCCGATCGCCCGTGCGACATTCACGCATGACCGACACTCCGCTTCCCGGACCTGATATGCGCGACCTCATGGCCGCAGTCGGAGAAGTGCTCCTATGCTGGGGCTACGTGGAAGCGGCGATCCGCAAACGTCTTTCCGTGATCAGTCCAGCCGATATGAAGGCGTCGAAGACCCCGGTACTGCTCCGATGGCGAAAGGTTGAGCCGCCGACGCCGGAATTGGCTGAGTTGCTTAAAGAAATCGACCGTCTCGCAATCGTCCGAAACTGCCTTGCCCATGGGCTGGCGTCCGCTTCCGCGAATCCATGGGAGCCGGAAGAACCGGAGGTCGCCTGTCGGCTAGGCGAAATGGACAAAACAGTCACTCTGTCTGAGTTGCGAGAGACCGCGCGCTCGCTTCATCGCGTGTCGCATGCCATTCGCTCTCCCATTTAAGCGGCACACCAACTAAAGCGGCGATGCCTAACCACGGTGCTCGCCCACCAGCCTTCCCGATAACCGTGCCAGTAGTGCGCCAGCTTCACGTTTGGTAAGCTCCAAGCTAGCGGGGAGACCTTCGTGGACATCATCGGCACTCTACTTTCATTACTCGGCATGGGGCGGGATCATGCGAACCGTGTAAACGACAGGCGGGCGGAGGTCGCGCGTCTGAATGCCGAGAGCGCGGCGGAGTTCGGGCGCTCTCTCGATATGTTGCGTGCGGGTCGATTGGGTCTATTGCGTAGGTGCGCGATGGAGCACCCGGAAAATCCTGAGATCGCTGGCGAGTGCCGGAAGGTGCTTGATTTACAGGAAGACGATATCTTGAAGGTGATCAAGATGACGGATGATCTCTCGCAAAAGATCACCGCAAGCGGCTGGGGCAGTAATTGGGAACTGGCGCTCCAGAAGGCTTATGAGATGCGTGGCACAGCCGCCCGCAGCGCTCCTTTCATTGAAGGAATATTACGGCAGTGCGAAGCTGTCCTAGATGGTGCTGGTCGGGTCACGCGGCTGTAAGGATCGGGATCCATCCTGTCGTCTTTGTAGACCTCAACGCGCCGGCAGGAAGTGTCGGTCCACACGTATGACGGCGGCGGCGATCCTCGTGTACGATGTGTCTCGCAGGTCGCAATCATAATCGCCAAGATGAAAGTCCAAGGCGTTCAGGATGCGCTCGCTTGCCTGAAAAACTTGAGGGCGATTCTTGATGGGATTGCTATGGTATAACTCGTTGCGGGCATCTCTCAGCAGCACGAGGGTCGTCTGAAACGCGGTCAAATCAAGTTTGAAGCCTAGAGTGGCGTCGTCTCTGAACATCGGTCTGATACGAGTCCAATCGGTCTCCATTAGCCGTGCCAGTTCCCCAAGGGTGAGGCAGTAGTAGAACTCGTCCGTTCGATCCTGTCCCATGATCCTTCGGGCCATCTGCTGCACGTTAAGTACCTTGTCCATCGCGAAAAAGGCCTGCTTGATGAAGTCTTGGGTAGCGGGCTTTCCAGAGATGTTGCCATTGACGAAGTGAGTGTGGGTATACCCTAGGCGGACTGCATCCCTTATCAGCACCCACCAATCCATGCGGTTAAAATGCACGGCTAGGAAGTCGGCCAACTTCGACCTCAGGGCATTCTCTACTGCGAACACCACGGGATATAGGGCAGAGAACTCTTTGACCTTCCGAGTATATATCCTATGTATGATCATCCGCTGTTCAGCGTGACTGATCCCAGTGAGGTCCTTGGTGGCCTTGGCTTCCTTGATCGAGTCCCGTAAGATGGTGGGGTTCAAGGTTCCCATGTCTGCGTCGAAGTGCGCGACCTGACGCGGTGTCGGACAGAATGTCAGATACTCTCCCAGTAACTCCATGGTAGGGATATGACGCTTCGTTATGGACACGGCCTTGGTTCCCCCTTGAATCTTTCTTATGTTAGCCCTATAACAAGGCTACTCGCTAGGTGGCGGAACAATGGTGACGCGAGCCTACGGCACTTACCGTAGCACCCTGAGAGTCTAAACCCACATATGGCTAGGCGTGGCTCTAAAGGCCGCGCCTTTAGTCATTTAAGGGCCGCGTTCCAGCAAAAATTGCAACCGCCGACAATCGCCTCTCTTGTATATCGGCTCTATCGCTGGCTTGTGCGCTTTACGCAAATTTTTGACAGTTCGGGAAATCGTCGCGCCTGTATATCGGGTGTTCCTTCGCGATCCTGCAACTCTGGTGGCGGCACGGGCTGTATCAATGTAGCCTAGACCAACAAAAAAACGCACGCCAGTGCGCCGCTGGAGGCAGTAAGGCTTGTATCAGTGCGATCCTCGCCTGAGAAAAGCGAACTGTCAGTGCGCTGCTAGAGGCAGTAAGGTCTGTATCAATACGATCCTCGCCTGAGAAAGGCAGACGCCAAGGCGCGCTGCGTCGCATCTGAACTCAACCCTCCCGGCTAAACCATCCGAATCCTCGTATCCCGCCGATCTAATCCCGGTCTGGCTATCTGCACACCCAAACGGAACGGGAGCCAAACCCAAACGGGAGCGGATTCCAAACGGGACGATTTTCCAACCGGGGCAGATTCCCAAACGGGAGCGTTTTTCAGATATGCCTACGCGCTCATCTGCTCTCAATCTTCGCGGCAAAACCTGCCGCGCCAAGCTTAACGTGCCACGCACTACGCCGCACGCCGGCCGGATGATCGTCACGGCCGAATGTGGACTCAACCTTCGCGGCATCCGCTATCGTTAAAATGAGCATCAAATGCTCTGCCCCCATCCTCTTGGCTAGGTCAAAGACGCTCTCCGCCATCGCGCGCCATGTCCATATGGGTATACCCTGGGTTACATCATCGCACGGGGCGATTACCCCCTCGGATACCTGTATGTTGAAGTTGACTCCGACTTATGGACAGGCTAGTTCTGGACATAACCCTTTTGGACAAGGAGTCAGGGTGTCATGAGTAAGAACGTCCTTTACATGCGAGTTTCGACGGCGGACCAGAACATTCGTCACCAGCGCCAACAGGCGGAGGCCGCAGGCTACCGCTTTAACGATGAAGACGTGATCGCCGACGATGGCGTGTCCGGTGTGAGCACGCCTCTGAAGGATCGTGAGGGCGGACGACGGCTCTTCGATATCCTCCGGTCTGGTGACGTGCTGGTGGTTCGCTGGGTTGATAGGCTTGGCAGGAACTATCGGGACGTGACGGATACGATCCGTGAGTTCATGCGTAAAGGCGTGATCATCAAGACTATCATCAACGGAATGACGTTCGACGGTGCAACCAAAGATGCCACACAGGAAGCCATCCGCGACACGTTGATTGCCTTCATGGCCGCGATGGCACAGGCACAGGCGGAGGCCACCAAGGAGGCACAGAAGGCGGGGATTGAGGCCGCTAAGGCTATCCCGGCGAAGTACCGTGGTCGTCGGCCTGACTACACCCGCGCGGACTTCGAAACCGTCACCGCTGCGGTGGCACGTGGCGAGGGACCTAGCGCCATCGCCAAGCTAACCGGCCTCCAGCGCCAGACCGTCATCCGCATGCGGGACAACCCGGCCAATGTGGAACAGACCTTGGCTAACTGGCGCATGTAGGGGAGTCCCAGCAACATGCGCCTAATCAGTTCCCTTGTGAGCCTTCTCTTTTGGCTCTTCGTTCTAGCGATGCTCTGGCCGCACTAGGCCGCCCGCCATCGCGACGCGACCTATAAGCCCGGCCATTGCGCCGGGCTTTCTCTATTGGGGCAGTCGTCCGTGACGACGATGCGCCGCGTTGCCGGTTGAGTGCAGAGGCCGAGCCCGTTCGGCATACCCCCCACCGCCTTCGATTCCTCCCATGGCACACCGGAGTGGACCCAGACGGGAGCACGGTGCCCCGGCCTAGTTGTGCCGCACACGGTGCGCTTAGCGAGACTATAAAGTTTCAAAGCTTTGTCTGCACTCATCCCTGAAAATCACTCTCCTAGCGATATCGCCGATGGAACCGGCCACAGGATCACTGCCTGAGCCACCCTTTGGTGAACCCTTCGACCTGTATCTCGACAAGTTGATCCCGGTTGATGCTGTGTTTTGCAGCGAGTTGCGCGTTGTATTTCTCGGTCAACTCATTTCCAAGGCTGGTTTGTTCGGTCAGTCTGCTGTCCGGGATACGCTCCATTGCCTCGCGACTTGCCCTGTTTTCTGCCTCGACACATTCCTTGAAAACCGTTTTCCGAACGTCCTCCGACAAGCCAAAGCGGTCCTCCGGGGCTTTTGACAGCGCTGCAAGGCGGCCTTCGTCGATGAGTACTGGTGGCTCCCCCGTATCAGAGTAGTTTTTCGCGAGCATCGCGATCCACAGGCCTTGTTCCGCTCGCGCCTGCTCTTTGCTGCCGTACACATAGATGTAAATGTTCGTCGGAGAGTCATGGTACCGGAAGCCGCTACGCTTTCCGGCTGCGCGGAAGCGTTTCAAGATTTCAGTTTCCAGTTCACTCTTCGTAGGGACGCCTTGGGCGACTACGTGTTGCTCTATCTGTGTTTTGACAGGAACGTCGTTTATTTCCTCGTTCACGAGGGAAAACCTGTCATTGTCGGCTGTTTCGTCAGGTCCGCACGCAGTGACCATCACGAGGACGGCTCCCGCGATACACGCGCGGCAAAGCCTCAGTCCGCTTCTCATTGTTGCTGTCTCCCCACCCCTGGAACAGGCCTGCGCCTCGATTTATTGCACGTTGCGGAACGACATAGAAGTCGCCTTTCAGGTCGGAGGGTTACACCGTTAAAACCCAAAGGTGCCAGCCGAGAAACGCTGTGGTGGCCGCATCACCCGGCCGTGAAGCAACACTTCGTTTTCCGCTCGAAATGCAGGCGCTGGGGATGAGTGCAGAAGCCCAAGGCATTCGACCTGCATTTGGGACGCGTTCCTAACTTTTTCTAGGAATGTGTTCCATCCTATGTTTTAATTCGCTTAAAGAAAGTAGACATTCGAATGCGCACAAAAACCGGCGAACAGTTTTCGGCTTATCTAGTCAACAAGCACCTTGCTTGGCTGCGAAAACTTGCTCGGCAAAATGCATCCAGCGTTTCAGCCGAAATTGGCGTAATTCTTGAAGCGGCGATGCGTGCCGATGATGTTCGCCGCGAGGTACGTCGATGTCTCGCGTAGTAAGTGTATCTCTCCCCGACGAGCTATTTGACTTTGCTCTTTCTGAGAAGGAGCGCACGGGTCGATCTGTTCCTTCCTTGCTAAGGCTTTGTCTGATTCAGCGCCGCGCCACACTCGACCGTTATTTTCCTAGCGAAGCCGATTTTCACGAAGAGCTTACGTAACCGACTTGCCAAAAGAAAGACCTACCAATGACCAATCCATATGCAATCAAACTGCGAGACGGCCGCGTTGTTTCCGATCTCGACTGGGCCAACGCCTCCGATCAGGTAAAAAATTACGATGCTGAGTGGCTGTCGTATGACTCCGCTCTAGCGGCGATCTCTGTCGCACGTGCGGGCACCCGCAAGCCGACCGTGATCAACGCCCGAGTCGAGGGGTAATCATGACCAACATCGCCCAGAAAGAATATCTAGCCGCGTGCGGCAAGGCGTCTGTCGATGACTTCGAACCGGGGAGCGCGGCAAAACTGGAGTTCGCCAACCTGCAATATGTGCCGGATGCTGAGCCGGAGCCGGCATCGAAGTATACTGAATTGCAGGTTCAATATCTGTGCGGGCAGTCGGTCGAAGAACTCGACGAGTTCCAGCGTGGCTTCTTCGAAGCGTTTGGCGCTCCTAGCGTGGGCTCCAACACGACCGATGGCACTGGCACGGCAAAGCCTTCCGGCGCGCCGAAGCTCAACACGCAGAAGCTGGCAGACTCGGGACTCACTCCCACGGCGCGGGGAGAGGTCTTTGAATGGTTTCAGGTACTGGAGCAGGCCCATCGCGAGGCGCAGGCCGGAATCCCGGAGCATTTGCGGGAGACCCGTTTCGACGCTGAGCGCGCCCGGCAGTACGTCGCGCCCTTCTTGGTCGCCTAATTCTTATTGCGCGTGACACCCCGCACGCGCAACGGCCGGACAAGGCCCGGTCACACCCGCGCCTGCCCTTTTTGGGTACTTTTGGGGCAGGCGCGGGAACCTTCTGGAGTTTAGCATATGAATGAACCGTCAGAACGTGTCCTGGCCGAGTTGGAGTCGCGGTTGCGCGCCATGCATTCGAGGTTCGAAAAGAGCCGCGATCCTCACCAGAGGGCTGCCTTGGCGACGTCGATCAGGGTACTTGAACGTGAGCGAGCAGCCTGCGCGGCAGGTGCCCTTCCAGCATGGGATTGATAAATCTGGCTGCTGCCATTCGCACTCGAAGTCCAGACACTTCGATAGCGCGCCCAACACGCCCTGATCGGTACCTTTCTCAAAACCCAACGCCCTTCATCCAAGCCGCGCTAGATCGCGCGCGGGAGCGTGCTCCCATTGTCAAAACGGCCCTCCGAATCCCCTCTGCCATTCAGCGAGTTTGCCAAGCGCCTTCTGATAGGTGCCGTCGTTCCTGACGTACAAGAGCGGCGTTGTTCGGCCAAGGTCGTCATCCCGGCCATTGAGAAAGGCGCTTAGATTCTTGGCAGTCAACCGGCGAGTGGCTTCTGCGGTGAGCATGTCCTGATATCGCTTCCGCTCGACTGCGGCCTCCGCCTCGTCGCGGCGCTGCCTTACCAATTCGGACAGCACATTGCGCGCTCGGCTCAATCCGGACTCGCTATCCTCTGCCGCTTCCAACGGCGTCATTCCGCTCAGATCGTTATGTTTCGTGTTCAGGAATACCCCAAGATCGGAACCACTCAATTCCTGTTCAGCGTCAACGCAAAGCCGATCCCTTCGTGACTGCCGAAGTCGTTTCGCGTCCTGAACCTGTTTTTCGCGTAATTCTTCGGCCTGCTTAGCCATTCGTGCTTTGCGGCGCTCGATTGCGCCTTCAACCGGTAACCCTACAGTCGCATATGAAACCGGGCCGCTGTTTCCGATCATGGCGACAACGGCGTCAATCTCGGCAGCAATCTTCGGCGTTTCGATGTCAGACTGGATGGCGGCCCGATATGTCATGCCGGACTTCGCATGGATGGAATCGAGCCACAATTCGCCAGTCATGTCCGCTCGCTCTGCGTCGGGAAGCTGTCCCAATATCCAATCGACTGCTTGCACTGCCGCATGCATGACAGCGGTTCTTTGTTTCTCTGCCAACGTGCGCGCGGTCCATTCCTCTGCGAAAGGATTTGCCAGCAACAGGCTATAGCCCCGCTTGACCAACACGCCAGTGCCGAGCAAATGCAGCAAATAGCTGTCAATGGCCTTCCATGGCGGCGCGAAGGGCGGTTCAACCATTACAGTATCCGCGACCTCGCGCGAAACACGCTGGAACTGCGGCCGTATCAGACGACGCTTTTCGAGATGCTTGGCGATCGGCACCGCCTTGCGAACTCCGCCACCAAGGCAATTGTCGTGGAAGACCTCCGCCAAGATGGTGGCTTGCCATACCGCAGGCGGGACGGTGAAACAGGCATAGCCCGCAACCTCGATACCAGCATGTTCGGCGAGTCCGATCGCTTGAAGCTCGGCGTAGCGTGGAACGGGAACCTTCTTTCCGGCCAATTGCCTAAGTGCTTCCGCATAGGCGCGCGCCAGTTCGTCAACCCGTTTATCGTGCTTGGCCTGAAAGTCGGCGTACCGCTTCGCCTGTGCAGCTTGCCATTTCTCTTCGTCCGCGCGGTTCTTCGCCTGCGCTCTATCGATGTCTGGGTGATAGAGCCAACGCCGTGGCGCAGATCGAAGCACCGCATCCGCGATTTGCTCGCGTGTCGAGTCTCGGGGCAATCTGGACAGGTCGATTTCGACGGCCATGATGCCGTATTCCCGGAGACGCTGAATCTTGGTTTCGTCGCTCGCATGGGTGACCGCGACTTCCACAAAGAGGTCGTAGCCGAGCGCACGAACATAGAGGTCTGGGATGATCCTTTTCGGGTCGGTGAACTCGATCCGAAGGAAATGTGTCGTGACCTGCTGACCCGGCTTCATCACGACGTTGCCGGTATTGAGACCAAGCCTTTCCGGCAAGAGCATCGTCGGGTTGGCTCGAAACACTTCTTTGGCAAGTAGGTGCAGGACCGTTTCAGGACCGCCGCCGCACGCTTCGCCATCGTCGTGCCCGAAGTGCGGCACCTTTTCATCACCCTTCCGAGCCACCAGCCGCCCACTACAGGCAGGGCAATTGCAGCCGCAAGCGACGCCGCGCTGAACCTCGCTGATATGCGCCAAGGTGCCGTCCGGCCTCAGCCCGTAGACAAGCTGAGCACGATCGGAGCCATAGGACTTCCTTGCCTCTTGGTGATCGTCCATCCCCACACCCGCTGAATGCCGGACAAACCGACCTTACCCGAATTTAAGCGTTGGGGTACTATCGTGTTCGGTGTCTCGGCGCGATCAAGGATGGAGGACCATGGCACTTACCTTGCGAAACCAGCTAGTGGAAACAGCTTTGCAGTGGCAGGAGCGATACGGCGTAGCGCCTTCGATCACCACGGCGCTGTCAGAGTACGACGCGGCGGTGACGCTGCTTGGCATGTCGGAGGCCGCATTCGAGCAATCGCAGTTGACAGCGACGGCGGTCCAACGCGGGTATGATTTCGTCTGCGACGGCGTTCGATATCAAATCAAGGCAAATCGCCCCAGTGGAAGACCGGGAAGCAAGGTCACCCTCTGTGCTAAGGCCAGAAACTACGATTGGGATCGCCTTATCTGGATTCTCTATAACCGGGAGTACTGTATCCAAGAAGCATGGGAATGGGATGTCTCGGATTATGCGGCGGCGTTCGATCCGATTGTCCGTATTTCGCCAGCACACATGCGGATGGGAAACGCTGTCGCACCTGTAGTTTTGGTGCCGGCGCTGTCGAGTTTGAGGCCGGAAACTTCCATCTGAACATTTGCAGCCCCTCGACTTGGACAGCGACAGGCCGTGATCTGAAAGGGTTGCGGCAGCGAGCACGCGTATCCTATTGGATCAATCCTTGTGATCGCGGATCAACTGTTCCGCGATGCCCCGGAGTCGCTCACGCACCGACGAACTTTCGATGCCCGCGATCTCGACGAAGGCCTTGCGAGCCTTATCTACGGCATCGACAAAATTCGGGAACTTAGCCAATGCATCCGGCACAGCGGCTTCCATCCGCTGCATATCTTCATCGGACAGCAGCGGTTCACCAGCATATTCGGCTGGAGCGCAGATGGTGGACGCACACTTGGAAAGTGCCGCAAGCGCGTCGATTACGTCAGCACGCGCTGCCTCAATCCGCACACTATCAGCCTTTGCGATCTGGTGCCTTCCAAGCTCCGAAATTATCTGCCCCGCATGCTGGCCGATATTGAAGGCCCACATCGGCTCAACCAAAGACGGGACGTAATCGTCTTCTTCGGAGAGGTCGTAGACGGTCAGCCAAATATCTTGCAACAGCTTCGCCGTGTTGATGTCGAGATAGCGGCTTTTGGTTTCAATGGAATCGAGCCGCCGCTCAATGATCTCCCGTGCCATGATGTCTTGCTGGAGATTCATCTTTTTGATTTGGTGCCAAACTGGCATCGCAGCGATTAATGCGACGCCTGCCGCGAGCAGGGTCTGAAACTCGCTCAGAACGCGATAGATGAGGCATCCCACGTTGCAAATCGCTGCCGCATCCGAAGGCACGAACATTGCCTTCATGGTCAAGAGCAAGACGAACACGAACACGTAGCCTGCGGCAAACACCGCGATAGTCGAATTGTTCCGCATGCCACCCTCTGCAATCAACTCGCGAACGAAGTTGCCCCACGTGCGACGATAGGCTGCGTAGGCGGCAAAGGACAGGTCGCGACGCCGAATTAGGCGTCGTGATCATCGGTCTGCACTCAATGTCTGACAGCACGTGCGATGGCTCTCGCCTTCTCCACTGGATCAAGCGTCCCGGCCTGCATTTCCGCAAGCGCGACTTCCCGTTCCAGCCTTTCAAAAATCGGCAGGTAAGAAACGTCCTCGATAACAAGCTGCGCAATCATTTGCAGCGCCTTACGAAGACGTGCAACCGTCCACGTGCCCGAACGCGGCGCAATACAATAAGGCAGAGAGGGAAGGGCGCTTGAAATCACGCCGCCCATTTAAAGGACTATTTTCCTCTTGTCAGCAACTACTTAGGAACGCTTTTAGTGAGCGATAGCTGCCAGAAGGTCGCGCGCATGCACCAGCGTAGCGCCCGCGCCGTAGCGTTCCCGGCCGGCAAGACTGTGCCCCATTAGATCACGCCGGACTCGCTCATCGATCTTCGCGTGAAGCATTCGATCCTCGAATGAGTGGCGCAGTCCGTACAGCGTGTGTTCCTCTGTTTCCAGCAGCCCGTTTTCACGAAGGAACTTGTTCACGGTATCGCTGATCCGGTCCTTGAAACGATAGGTCGGGAAGCCCTTCGGGAACTGCCGGAATGCTTCCAAGCTCACTCCGACCAAGGGAATCACGCGCCGCGATGGCTTGTTCTTGGTCTGCTTCCCTTCCGCCTTAATCTCGATATGCGGCACGTCGTGATCAAGCCGGATATGATGAGGCAGCAAGCCGACGATTTCGCTAGGGCGTGCACCTGTGTTGACGATGGCATGGACGACCGCGCGCGCTTCCGCGTTGAGCTTGTCCAATGCACCCTTGGCAAGCAATTTGTCCTTAATCCACGTCTCCGAAAATGCCGGCCGCTTACGATCGTCGCCGTCCTCAGAGAATGTGAGTTTGCCGAACGGCAGGATCAGGCCAAGGCGTTTCTTTTCCTCGACCAAACGCAACGTGCTCTCGACATAGCCAATGTCTTTGTTAGCGCTGTTCGCGGTCATGCCCTTCGCCAAATGCTTCGACCACCAATCCCGAAAATCCAGCATGTCGTCGCGTGTTATCTCGCTCAGTGCCTTATTGCCGACCACCTTGATAAAATTGTTCATCGCCTTGATGCGCGGATTCTTCCATCGGCGAATCTGGTCGTCGCTCTTGCCGATCGACTTTTCGGCGGCCAATTCCCAATAGAGTTCCAGAGCCCGCTTGACGGTGATTGCCGGTTCCTTCGCCGCACCCAGCAGGGCCTTGGCTTCCTTCCTGTCCGGTTGGTCGTTGGCGATTACGGCGGCAACACGGTCCAGAAGCTCTTCGTTGGGCAGCTTGGCAACCTCGCTGGCTGTCAGCCAACGATAGCCCCGTGCCTGTGCTAGATTGTGCGCTGCCTCGAATGCCTTTTCTGCGTCTCCGGTATCGCCGGCTAGTTTGGCCTCCCATGCTGCGATCGTCTTCGACCAAACCTGTTCGGCCTTCTGCCGAGCCAGACTCTCCGAGTCCAACCGGAGGGTAATCCAGACCTCTTTTCGGGGTTCAACAGATCGATACCGGACAGGAACATGCCGGACCATATGGAAGGTATCACCGCGTTTTTTGAGCTTGATCTGCTTACCCATTTGCACTGGACTCCGGCTGGACACTTGGCGGAGAGACCATAGCAAATTCAGGAGCAGGAACCAGAGCAAACCGATGGAATGGTTACCGCCCTGCTCGAAGTCGAGAAGCAAAAAATCCAGTAAAATCAGATGGTTGAATGCAGATTAGTCGGTTAATTGGTGGCGGAGAGGGAGGGATTCGAACCCCCGATGGGCTTGCACCCATGCCGCATTTCGAGTGCGGTGCATTCGACCACTCTGCCACCTCTCCGCGGTCATGGTCGGCCGTTGCCGGCGCGGCGCACTAGATAACGGCTGAACGGGCAGGTTACAAGGCCAAATCCGTCAGTTATTTGGCTTGCCGGACAAGCGGCGGATTCGCGGCGGGTCCGGTGCAGGGAGACCGAGGCAGGTTGCCGACCAGTCACGCATCCTTGCCTCCACGACGGCAGCGCGGCGCGGTGCTGTCGACACGGCCAGTGCCTGCCGCCAATAACAGTCCCCGGCGCGGCTGTTTGCCTTGACTCACACTCAACCTTCGGTTAGGGACAGCGCGCAATCGGCGTGGAGGGTTCTTCCGCGCCGCTTGTTTTTTGAACCCGCAGACTGACAAAAAGACGGCTGAACCGCCAGAGGCGGTTCATCAAGGCCGACCGAACAGCGAAAGGCAAAAAATGTTCGCAGTCATTAAAACGGGTGGCAAGCAGTATCGCGTTGCCGCCAACGATCTCCTGAAGATCGAAAAAGTCGAAGCCAATGTCGGCGATATGGTCGAGATCGGCCACGTGCTCGCGCATGGCGAGGGCGAAAATGTCACGTTCGGCGCGCCGTTCGTCGACGGCGCGGTGGTCACCGCCGAAGTCGTCGAGCAGGGCAAGAACCGCACGGTCATCGCCTTCAAGAAGCGCCGTCGGCAGAATTCGCGCCGCAAGATCGGCCATCGTCAGCTTCTGACCACCGTGCGGATCTCCGAGATCCTGCTGGGTGGTGCCAAGCCGACGAAGACGGCAGCGGTCAAGGCGCCGAAGAAGGAAGCCAAGGCAGAGGCCGCCACTGAAGCGAAGGCGGAAGCCGCGCCGAAGAAGGAGCCCAAGGCCAAGGCAGCCGAGACAAAGGCAGCCGAGACCGCGTCAGCGCCGTTGTTCAAGGCTCCGAAGGGCGAGCCGGACGATCTGACCGTGATCAAGGGAATCGGCCCGGTCGCAGCCAAGGATCTTAACGAGCAGGGCATCATCACCTTTGCCCAGCTCGCCAAGCTGACCGACAAGGATGTCGCCAAGATCGACGAGCACATGCCCTTCAGCGCCGACCAGATCAAGGACTGGCGCGAGCAGGCCAAGGAATTGGCGGCGAAGTAATTTTTCTGGCGATCAGGTCGCCGGATCGGACTTGAAACGGAACGCGAACGCGTTCATAACGCCTTTTAGGCGCCTTGCGGCGCAACGGAGTTAGTTAGATGGCACACAAGAAAGCTGGCGGCTCGTCGCGCAACGGTCGCGACTCGCATTCCAAGCGTCTGGGCGTGAAGAAGTTCGGCGGCGAAGCCGTCATCCCGGGCAACATCATCATTCGTCAACGCGGCACCACGTGGCATCCCGGCGTCAATGTCGGCATGGGTACGGACCACACGCTTTTTGCGCTCGAGACCGGCGCCGTGACGTTCAACAAAAAAGCCAACGGCCGAACCTACGTATCGGTCAACCCGATTACCAAAGCCGCGGAGTAGCCGGTTCCGCACTAGAACACCGGCGCCCATCTCGGGACCGGTGTCTGGCAAAACCAGGAAAAGGATCAGGGGAGATGGGTTTCCATCTCCCCTTTTTCTTGTGCCTGGAGGACTTCAAATGGTTGCCGAAGCGGAAGACTCAGAAGACGAAAGTTACGCGATAGACTGCCCGGTGCTGGTCACCGAGCGACTGGTGATGCGGGCGCCGCACGAAGGCGACATCGCGCAGCTGGTCGAGCTTGCAGACAACCGTCATGTCGCCGAAATGCTGGCCCGCATGCCGCACCCCTATGGCGAGGCCGAGGCGCGCGCCTTCCTCGCCATGGCCAAGTCGCGCCGGGCGGGCATCGCCTACGCCCTGACGCTGGCCGGCACCGACACTTTCGTCGGTTGTGCCGGCCTCAACACCACCGATCGCGGACTGGAACTCGGCTACTGGATCGGCGAGCCGTACTGGAAGAAGGGCTATGCGACCGAAGCGGCGCATGCACTGGTCGACCTCGCCTTCCAGAGGACGTCGATCCACGTGCTGCATGCCTCGACGCGGGTCATCAATCCGGCCTCGCGCCGTGTCATCCACAAATGCGGCTTCCAGTATGCCGGCCAGGGCATGCTGAACTCGATCGTCGCCGGCCAGGTGCCGGTCGAGCGCTACCGGCTCGACAGGAAGACCTGGACCAGCCTGCGGAACTGGGTGCACTTTTGATGTGTGCCGATCTTCAGGTGAGGCCGGCCTGCGAATGGCGGCTTCCTTCGCTTCCGGTGCTCGCGTACGAAAAGTACGCTCCGCTCCGGTTCTCGGAAGCCACTATTCTCGGCTCGGCCTGACCTGAATCTCGACACACATCGGGTACGGCGCGAGACCAATGGGAGGCAACTGGGGTCAGCCCAGTTCGACCCACACCGGCAGGTGGTCCGAACCGACGGCCTTTCGGTCGACCCACAGGCGCTTCAGGGATTTGGCAAGCGAAGCGCTGGTGAAGATGTAGTCGATGCGCTTGTGGCGGTTGGGGTCAGTGGGTTGTTTGGGGTCGACCCAGCTGACGAGATCGTCGCCGGTGGCGTTCAGGCGCAAGGCGGCATCGACGGCGAAATCGGCGGTCAGCGGCATGCCGAATTCGTGGTCCGGCCGGCCGGCGAGTTCGACATATTCCGGTGAGCCGGCCAGCATGTTGAAATCGCCCATGCCGACAAAGGCTTCGGGATGCGGCAATTCCGGCAGGCCGATCTCGGCGACGCCGGACAGCGCGCCGCCTTCGAGCGCATAGTTCAACAGGCGCCGGCGCAGGAACTGGATTTGACTGGCGCGTTCGACAGGACTGCGGTGATCGAGATGGATGGAATAGAAGCGGATGAAACCCAGCGGTGTCTCGATCAGCGCTTCCAGCGCGCCACGCTGGAAGTTCATCATCTCGAAGCTGCGGCTGCGCGGCAAAAGCAGGTTGCGCGACAGATGAATAGGCGTCTTCGACAGCATCATATTGCCGAGCTGGAAGGTTTTCGTGATGGCGCGGCCGTTCTCGAGGTGGGAGCCGATGTTGGCTTCGAAATTGCTGCCATAGACGGCGAAGTAATCGGGCAGTGCCTCGCCGATCTCGGCGACCATGTCGCGGCCGCCGTTCCTGGGGTTGTTGCGGGTAACCTCCTGCAGTGCGATCACATCGGCGCCGCGCACGGCGTCAGCGACGCGCCCGACGTCGTACTGCCCGTCGAGACCGATACCGTACTGGATGTTGTAAGTTACAAGCTTCATTCCAACATCTCTCCGGCCGATCCCGCGCGGCCATTGTCATAAAACGCCCTCGCCCTTCGCCGCGCCTTGGTTTAGAGCAAGGCCCAAGGTTTAGAGCAATGCCGCAAAGCCACTAGTAGAAACTGCGAAATCCCATGAAATTTCTCGATCAAGCCAAAGTTTACATCCGCTCCGGTGACGGCGGCGCCGGTTCGGTGTCGTTCCGGCGCGAAAAATTCATCGAATTCGGAGGGCCGGACGGCGGCGATGGCGGTCGTGGCGGCGATGTCTGGGTGGAGGCCGTCGACGGGCTGAATACGCTGATCGACTATCGCTACCAGCAGCATTTCAAGGCCAAGACCGGAGTCCATGGCATGGGCCGCAACATGACCGGCGCCAAGGGCGCCGATGTCACGCTGAAAGTGCCGGCGGGAACGCAGGTGTTCGAAGAGGACAACGAGACGCTGATCTGCGACCTGACCGTGGTCGGCCAGCGCTTTCTCTTGGCCAAGGGCGGCAATGGCGGTTTCGGCAACCAGCATTTCAAGACCTCGACCAATCAGGCGCCGCGCCGCGCCAATCCCGGCCTGCCGGGCGAAGAGCTCAACATCTGGCTGCGGCTGAAACTGATCGCCGATGCCGGGCTGGTCGGGCTGCCGAATGCCGGCAAGTCGACATTCCTCGCCGCCGTCACCGCCGCCAAGCCGAAGATCGCCGACTATCCGTTCACGACGCTGCACCCCGGCCTCGGCGTTGCCCGCATCGACGCGCGCGAATTCGTCATAGCCGACATTCCCGGTCTCATCGAAGGCGCCCATGAGGGCGTCGGCATCGGCGACCGCTTCCTTGGCCATGTCGAGCGCACGCGCGTGCTGCTGCATCTGGTTTCGGCGCAGGAGGAAAATCCGGGCAAGGCCTACAAGACCGTGCGCGCCGAGCTCGAGGCCTATGGCAACGGCCTGACCGACAAGGTCGAGATCGTGGCGCTTTCCCAGGTCGACACGCTCGACGCCGAGGCTCGCAAGAAGAAGGTCGCCTCGCTGAAGCGCGCCGCGGGCCGCGCGCCGATGCTGTTGTCGGCGGTCACCGGCGAGGGTGTCGAGGCGGTGCTGCGGGCGCTGATGTCGGTGGTAGCCGAGGCACGCGCGCGGATCGCTGCACCGGTCGAGACGCGCTGGGACAGATAGGACTATGCAGTCGCTGAAAAAATATCGGCGCATCACCGTCAAGATCGGCTCGGCGCTGCTCGTCGACCGCGCGACGGGCCTGAAGCGCGACTGGCTGGATTCGCTCGCCGACGACATTGCCGTGCTTGCCCAGGGCGGTGCTGAAATCCTCGTCGTGTCGTCCGGCGCCATCGCGCTCGGCCGCACCATCCTTGGCCTCGGCAAGCGCGCCTTGAAGCTCGAGGAGAGCCAAGCCGCGGCAGCCGTCGGGCAGATCGCACTGGCCGGCGCCTGGTCGGATGCGCTCGGCAAGGGCAGCCTGAAATCGGGCCAGATCCTGCTGACACTCGGCGACACCGAGGAGCGCCGCCGTTACCTCAACGCGCGGGCCACGATCTCGACGCTCTTGAAGATGAAGGCGGTGCCGGTCATCAACGAGAACGACACGGTTGCCACCTCCGAAATCCGCTACGGCGACAATGACCGGCTGGCGGCTCGCGTCGCCACCATGATGGGCGCCGACCTTTTGGTGCTGCTTTCCGACATAGACGGGCTCTACACGGCGCCTCCGGCGCGGGACCCCAATGCAAAGTTCATTCCGGTGGTCGACCGGATCACATCGGACATCGAGGCGATGGCGGGAGCCGCCGCTTCCGAGCTGTCGCGCGGCGGCATGCGCACGAAACTCGATGCCGGCAAGATCGCGACCGCCGCCGGCACGGCGATGATCATCACGTCCGGCACGCGGCTGTCGCCGCTGATGGCGATCGAACGCGGCGAGCGCGCCACCTTCTTCCGGCCGAGCAGCAACCCGGTCAAGGGCTACAAGACCTGGATCGCCGGCCAGCTCGAACCGGCTGGCCGGCTGACGGTCGATGCCGGCGCCATTGGTGCGCTTCTGTCGGGCAAGTCGTTGCTGCCGGCCGGCGTCAAGCTGGTCAGTGGCAATTTCTCGCGCGGCGACACGGTGGCGATCCTGTCGCCCGAGGGCCGCGAGATCGCCCGTGGGCTGGTTGCCTATGATGCCGCCGATGCCGTAAGGATCGCTGGTCTGAAGACGGCCGAGATCGAAACCGTGCTCGGCTACGAGGCGCGTTCGGCGATGATCCACCGCGACGACCTTGTGGTGAGCCATTCCAGTGACCAAGTAGGAGCCGGTAACCAAGTGCTGGCCGGTGGCGATGTAAGCGGAGGATGAGCATGCTGAAATTGCATGAAAAATCCGGGGACGACACCGTCGCGCTGATGGCCGATATCGGCCGCCGCGCCCGCGCCGCCGCCCGACCGCTGGCCATTGCCACGACCGCCGCCAAGAACGCCGCACTCCTCGCCATGGCCGAGGCGATCGTCGCGCGTGGGCAGGATATCCTCGACGCCAACGCCATCGATGTCTCGAATGGTCAGGAATCCGGGCTTTCCGTCTCCTTCATGGACCGACTGAAGCTCGATCCGGCGCGCATTCTGGCCATGGCCGAAGGCATCAGGGAGATCGCCGCGCTGCGCGATCCGGTCGGCGACGTGATCGCGCAATGGGACAGGCCGAACGGCCTGCATATCGAGCGCGTGCGCACGCCGCTCGGCGTCGTCGGCGTCATCTACGAGAGCCGGCCGAACGTGACGGCGGATGCCGGCGCGCTCTGCCTCAAGGCCGGCAATCCGGTGATCCTGCGCGGCGGCTCGGATTCGCTCAATTCGTCGGCCGCCATCCACGCCTGCCTCGTCGAGGGGCTGAAGGAAGCCGGCCTGCCGGAAGACGCCATCCAGCTGGTGCCGACCACCGACCGCGCCGCCGTCGGCGAGATGCTGAAAGGACTGGACGGTACGCTCGACGTCATCATCCCGCGCGGTGGCAAAAGCCTCGTCGGGCGGGTGCAGACCGAGGCACGGGTGCCGGTCTTCGCGCATCTCGAAGGCATCTGCCATCTCTACATCGACCGCTCGGCCAAGCTCGACATGGCGGTACAGATCGCCGTCAACGCCAAGATGCGGCGCACCGGCGTCTGCGGTGCCGCCGAGACGCTGCTGATCGACCGTGCGGTTGCCTCCACGCATCTGGTGCCGATCCTCGACGCACTTCGCACGGCCGGCTGCGAAATCCATGCCGATGCCGAAGTGCTGAAAGTGTTTTTCGACGCCAAGCCGGCGACCGATGCCGACTGGGTGGCCGAATATCTCGATGCCATCATCGCGGTGAAGCTGGTCGACGGTATCGGTCGTGCGATCGAACACATCGAGACGTTCTCCTCACATCACACCGAAGCGATCGTCGCCGAGGATGCGCAAGCGGTCGAGCGGTTCTTCAACGAGATCGATTCGGCGATCCTGCTGCACAACGCCTCGACCCAGTTCGCCGACGGCGGCGAGTTCGGCATGGGCGCAGAGATCGGCATCGCCACCGGCAAGATGCATGCGCGCGGACCGGTCGGCGTCGAGCAGCTGACTTCGTTCAAATACCGCGTGCGCGGGTCCGGACAGGTGAGGCCTTGACGTCTTTTGCCCGAAGGGCCTGAAGCTTGCGCCCAGCCACCCCCCTCTGTCCTGCCGGACATCTCCCCCGCAAGGGCGGAGATTGGCTGACATTTCTGATTTCGCCAATCTTCAACGCTGCAAGATTTGCGCCTACGCCGAAACTGCTGATCTCCCCCCTTGCGGGGGAGATGCCAGGTAGGGCAGAGGGGGGTGCCTAGCGCGATGCTATCCCCTTCCCCACCCGCAATCCCCTCCCACTATCTCAAGATGCCGCATGCCGAGAAGGGGCTGGCCGTCGGCCTGTTCGGCGGTTCGTTCAATCCGCCGCATGCCGGCCATGCGCTGGTCGCCGAGATTGCGCTGCGACGCCTGGCGCTCGACCAGCTCTGGTGGATGGTGACGCCCGGCAACCCGCTGAAGAGCACAGGCGAGCTGGCGCCGCTCAGCGAACGGCTGCAACTGTCCGAGCAGATCGCCAAGAACCCGAAGATCAAGGTCACCGCCGTCGAGGCGGCCCATCATGTCCGCTACACCGCCGACACGCTGGCGCTGGTCAAGGCGCGCAATCCCGGCGTCGACTTCGTCTGGATCATGGGTGCGGACAGTTTGCGCGATTTCCATCGCTGGCAGCGCTGGCGCGAGATCGTCATGACCTTCCCGATCGCGGTGATCGACCGGCCGGGAGCGACGCTGTCGTTCCTGTCATCGGTTGTCGCCAAGACCTTCGACTACGCCCGCGTCGACGAAGGCGATGCGCCACGGCTTGCCCGCATGAAGGCGCCGGCCTGGACTTTCATCCACGGCCCGCGTTCGTCGCTATCGTCGAGCGCGATCCGCAAACTGGCACAGGGTTGATCCCACTCGCCCGGCCATGTCGCTTTTATCGCTCCCTTTGCCCGTTTCGTGGGCAATCCTGAGCAGGCATGTCGATTCCCAGGAAAAACCGCAGCGAAGTCGAGCAGGGCACCGAGCCCACGCCGCTGATCGCGATTGCCAGCGTCATCGCGTCGATGGCGCTGATAGCCGTGGGCAATGGGCTGATGTTTGCCTATATCCCGGTCCGGCTCGGCGCCGAGGGCTTCGATCCGACCTGGGCCGGGCTGATCATCACCGGACTTTCGGCCGGCGGCCTCGCCGGCTGCATCCTGACGGGACCGCTGGTCAGAAGGGTTGGCCATGCCCGCGCCTTCATGGTGCTGTCGGCGCTGATCGCGCTGGCCAACGCCGCTGTCGGCGCCGGCCCGCATCCGCTGCTGTGGATCGCCGCCCGCGCGCTCTACGGCTTTGCCATATGCGGTCTGTTCATCGTCGCGCAGAGCTGGCTGAACGATGCCATTGCCAATGCCATCCGCGGCAGGGTGATGGCTTTCTTCTACGTTGCCTATGTCGCCGGGCTCGGCGTCGGCTACGCGACGCTGGCGCTGATCGATATCAGGACCGCGGATGCGCCGCTGATCGGTATCGCCTTCACCGCTTTGTCGATCCTCCCCGTCGGGATGACCAGGCTGGCCCAGCCGCCGGCACCGCGGGCGGCCTCGGTGGCGCTCGGACGGGCCTGGCGGATTTCGCCGGTCGGCGTCGCCGGCATGCTGGCGGTCGGCGGCCTGTCGATGTCGATCGCGGGCTTCGCGCCGATCCACGCCACGGCCAAGGGCTACAGCCAAGCCGATGTGGCGCTGCTGCTTTCGGCGATGCCGGTCGGCACGCTGATCCTGCAGATCCCGCTTGGCTGGATTTCCGACCGCACCGACCGCCGCTATGTGCTGGTCGCCGCATCCGCACTCGCCATGGTCGCCGGCCTGTTCGCGCTTGGGTTCGACGGCGGCGCGCTGGCGGCGCTGGTGGTGATTTACATCATCTGGGATGGCGCCTCGGAATCGATCTATTCGCTTTCCAGCGCGCATGCCTCCGACCGTGCCGGTAAGGAGGATATGGTGGCGATGTCCAGTACGCTGTTGTTTGCCTGGTCGCTTTCGGGCTTCATCGTGCCGGGCATCGTAACGGCGCTTTCGGCCGTCTTCGGGACGCGGACCTTCATCTATGTAGCGATCCTCATCGCGGCAGCCTTCTGCCTGTTCGTGCTTCTGCGTGTGTTCACGACGCGTCCGGTTCCCGCCGGTGAAACCGGCAGTTTCGCACCGATGACCGCGCAGGCGCCTTTGCCGGTCGAACTTGCGTTCGCGCCGGACGAGCAAGACCGGCGCAACGGCTAACCGATCATTGCCGGCGGGCCTCCGGCGCTGGCGCTTCCGGTGGCGGCAGCGGAATCGATATGCCTTCCGAGTCGAATTGCTGCTTGGCACGTTTGGTGAGGTCGGTCTGGGTGGCGAAGAAGTCCGCCGAAGATGTCCAGTAGCGCAAGGCGATCGACACGGTGCTGTCGCCCAATGTCGCGACGAAAGCGATCGGCGCCGGCTCACGTTTCACCCGCCGGTCGGCGGCGGCAATGGCGAGCAAGGTCTTCTGGGCGCGGTCGATGTCGTTCCAGGAGCCGATGGAGAGTGTGATGTCGCTGCGGCGCACACCGTTGCGGGTGAAGTTGCGCACCGGCTGATTCCACAGCGTCGAATTGGGCGCCAGGATATAGACGCCTTCGGCGGTCCTGAGCTTGGTCGCGAACAGGCCGATCTCCTCGATCGTGCCGGCAATCGAGCCGACCTCGACGGATTCGCCGATGCGGAACGGCCGCAGCGCCAGAAGCATGATGCCGGCGGCGATGTTCTGCACCGTGCCTTGCAACGCTAGGCCGATGGCTAGGCCTATGGCGCCGATGGCGGCGATGATCGACGCCGTCTGCACGCCGAATTGGCCAAGCACCATGATGGTGACGAGGATCAGGATGGCATAGCGGACGATCTTGGAGAAGAAATGCCGCAGCGTTTGGTCGAAGCCATGGATATGGCCGAGTCCGGCGAAGATCGAACGTTCGGCAAGCCCAGCGATGATGTAGCCGACAACCAAAAGGATGACGGCGCCGATGGCCGAGAAAGAGTATGAAATGATCAGCGTGCTCAGTTGCGCCAGGCCGGCCTGGACGGTGGCAAGGGTGTTTTGTGGGTCGATCGGCATGGTGAAAATCCGGTTGGTCGGTGAGCCGATAACCCGTGCGGGGAGCGAGGGTTCCGATCTTTTCCGGCGTGCGGGCGAACCACAGGAACGAGAATACGTTCGTGCCAGGCAGGTGCCGTCTTGAAACTGTAAGGGAACTCTGCCTATCTAAGGGGCGTCACCTGCTTTCAAGGGTGATTTGGTTGTTCTTGCTGCGAAAGGAAATACACTGAGAACAGCACTGCGGAAGAAGGCCGATATCATGCCTTCGCCGGCCAGGATCAGCGTAGACGACGCCGTGTCCCGCGCCATCAAGACAGTCCTTGCCAGTCTGGAAGACTCCAAGGCCGAAAACATTGTCTCCATCGACATCCAGGGAAAATCGAGCCTCGGCGACTACATGGTCGTCGCTTCGGGTCGATCGCACCGTCATGTCTCGGCTGTCGCCGATCACCTTCTCAAAGCGCTCAAAGATGCCGGGCTCGGCATGGCGCGCGTCGAGGGGTTGGCAGGTGCCGACTGGGTCCTGATCGATTCGGGCGACATCATCGTCCATGTCTTCCGCCCCGAGGTCCGCGAATTCTACAATCTTGAAAAGATGTGGCAGGCGCCGGATCTCGAGGAAGAGACCCTCCACTAAGCCGCCTTTGTTTTGATGCATGTCATCGCGTGCATCGGCGGCTTATAGGGGCAAGGATGAAGATATCAGTTCATGCCGTGGGCCGGATGAAAGCCGGCCCCGAGAAGTTGCTCGCCGACCGCTATTTCGAGCGCTTCGCCAAGAGCGGCCCGGCGGTGGGGCTTGAATTCGCCGGCATTGCCGAGATCGCCGAAGGTCGTGGTCAGACCGCCAACGAGCGGCGGCGCGAGGAAGGTCAGAAGCTGCAGGCGCAGTTGCAACCCGGCACAGCGCTGATCCTGCTCGACGAACGCGGCAAGAGTTTTTCCTCGGAAGATTTCGCCGGGCGCCTCGGCCTGTTGCGTGACGGTGGCCGCAAGGCGCTGATCATCGCCATCGGCGGCGCCGACGGCCACGACCAGTCGCTGCGCGATCAGGCCGACCTGGTGATGTCGTTCGGATTGCTGACCTGGCCGCACCAACTGGTGCGCGTGATGCTGGGAGAGCAGCTTTATCGGGTGGCCACCATCCTTTCGGGACATCCCTATCATCGCTCATAAACTGGTGAATTGGCGCGACCCGCCCGGATTTCCGCCCCAATGCCGCGCAAGATTGGACTTTGGTTTTGCATTCGTTTTTCCCAAACCGGGACCACTTTTGGGCGACATGCATTCGGAAACGGGCCTCTCAAACATGGTTGATGGTTCGTTAACGAAGCCGCGGATAGAGTCGACACCGAATGTCTGAAGGTTGGAAATCGAGAACGGGCTCATGGCGCGCGCGCTGCGGCATCGCGGCGGCGGTGCTTGTCCTGTCGCTGCATGCGGGGCGGGCCGAGAACTCGCTCGACTTGGCTCCAGATCCGGACCAGAGCCGCGCCGAATACGAACGGGTCTCGAAGGAGATCACGCTGTCGTCGGAACGATTGGCCAAGCTCTCCGCCGACATCGCGACCATCAAGAAGGATCACGCTTCAATCACCGCAGCCCTGATCCAGTCGGCGATGACCGAGCAGAAGCTCGGCCAGGACATAGAGGACATCGGCGCAAGGCTGGAAGGGCTGAAGGGCCAAGAACAGAAGATCCGCGTCTCGCTTGCGTCTCGACGTGACGTGCTGGCCGAAGTGCTGGGCGCGCTGCAGCGCATGGGGCTGAACCCGCCGCCGGCGATCCTGGTCAAGCCCGAGGATGCGCTGTCGTCGGTGCGCAGCGCCATCCTGCTCGGCGCCGTCGTGCCGGAACTGCGTCAGCAGACCGAGGGCCTGTTGGCCGATCTCAAGGAGCAGTCGCGGGTCACGGCCTCGATCGAGGCCGAACGAGCGCGGCTGACTGCGGCGGTCGGCGATCAGACGACGGAAAAAAAGCGTCTAAGCATGTTGCTGGAGGCCAAGCAGAAGCTCGAAGCCGACACGCAAACCCAAATGGCCGCTGAAAAGCAGCGATCCGAGGCGCTGGCGGCCAAGGCCGGCAGCTTGAAGGAATTGATCGCATCGCTCGAAGCGCAGGCCGACAAGACCCGCAAGGCAGCCGATGCGGCCAAGGCCGCCGAGCAGAAGACGGCGGACGGCGACAAGCCATCAACGCCGGCGGAACTGGCGTCGCTGCCGGTGCCGGAAGGCAATCGGCTTGCCGCCGCGGCACCTTTTTCAGCGTTGCAGGGACAGATCGCGCTGCCGGTGACCGGCCGCATCAAACGGCGATTCGGCGCCGATGACGGTAACGGCGCGATGATGCTTGGCGACATGGTTGCGACACAATCAGGAGCCATCGTTACCGCGCCGGCGGATGGGAATGTGCTTTATGCGGGGCCGTTTCGCTCTTATGGTCAACTCTTGATCCTTAACGCAGGCGACGGCTATCATGTCGTTTTGGCGGGGATGAGCAGAATCAGCGTCGCGACCGGTCAATCAGTGCTCGCAGGAGAGCCGGTCGGCGCGATGGGAGAGGCCAGGGTGGCGAGCACCTCGGTTTCGAAGAATGGAAATGCCACGCCGGAACTCTATGTCGAGTTCCGCAAGGATGGAAAACCCGTCGATCCGGCCCCATGGTGGGCGGACCGTTTTTCTGGAAGGACGTGAATAATGCGGAAACTGTCGCTTCTGTTTGCCGGTGCGCTGATGGGCGCGTCCGCCATGAGCCTTGTTTATGGCACGCCCGGCTCGGCGGCGAACGCCGCAGGGTCGGAGACCTACAAGCAATTGGCGATCTTCGGCGATATCTTCGAGCGGGTGCGGGCGCAGTATGTGACGCCGCCCGACGACAAGTCGCTGGTCGAGAACGCCATCAACGGCATGCTCGCCTCGCTTGACCCGCACTCCTCCTACATGAACGCCGAGCAGGCGCAGGATATGCGCGTCCAGACGAAGGGCGAGTTCGGCGGCCTCGGCATCGAGGTCACCATGGAGAACGATTTGGTCAAGGTGATCACGCCGATCGACGACACACCGGCCGCCAAGGCAGGCGTGCTGGCCGGCGACTATATCGCCAAGATCGACGGCGAAGAGGTTCGCGGCCTCACCCTCAACGACGCGGTCGACAAGATGCGCGGCTTGGTCAACACACCGATCAAGCTTACGATCCTGCGCCAGGGCGCCGACAAGCCGATCGAACTGACGGTCGTGCGCGACATCATCAAGGTCAAGGCGGTCAAGTTCCGGGTCGAGAATGACATCGGCTACATGAAGATCACCTCCTTCACCGAAAAGACCTATGACGACCTCGAGAACGCCATCGACACCATCAAGAAGCAGGTGCCGGACGACAAGCTCAAGGGCTACGTTCTCGATCTGCGCCTCAATCCTGGTGGCCTGCTCGACCAGGCGGTGAGCGTGTCCGATGCCTTCCTCAACCGCGGCGAGATCGTCTCGACGCGCGGCCGCGATCCCAAGGACGTCACTCGCTTCGACGCCAAGCCTAAGCAGGTCGACGACATCAACGGCAAGCCGATGATCGTTCTGGTCAATGGCGGTTCGGCCAGCGCGTCGGAAATCGTCGCCGGCGCGCTGCAGGATCTGCGCCGTGTCACGGTGGTCGGCACGCAGTCCTTCGGCAAGGGTTCGGTGCAGACCATCATTCCGCTCGGCGAGAATGGCGCACTCAGGCTGACGACGGCGCTCTATTACACGCCGTCCGGCAAGTCGATCCAGGGCAAGGGCATCACGCCCGACATCAAGGTCGACCAGCCGCTGCCGCCGGAACTGCAGGGCAGGGACCTGACGCGCGGCGAATCCGACCTCAAGGGCCATATCAAGGGCGCCGACGAGAGCACGACCGGTTCGGGCTCGGCGGCCTATGTGCCGCCGGATCCGAAGGACGATCTGCAGCTCATCTATGCCGAGCAGCTGCTGCGCGGCCAGAAGACCGATCCGTCCTTCCCGCCCAATCCGCAGAAGGCCGTTCTCAACCAGTAGCGGTGGGGCCGGACAAGTAGGTCTGGCCGCCCGATGGAAGCAATGCGATGCTGCCGGGACCGAAAGGTTCCGGCAGTTTGATTCGGGGGCAAGGCAAAGCCCCAAACACGGCGCCAGGGGTGCGCCAGGATTGATGAATTCGCGCATGTCCTTTCGAAGCGGTTTCGTCTTCGAAGCTGATGCGCCCCGGGGATTAGGCTTGGCTGATATAGGCAAGGACATCGAACGCCCGCTCGGACAGGCTGTCCGGTCGCCGCGCGCTGCTGGCAAGGTCAGCGGCGGTGCGATCATGGCAACGGTGGCCGTGCTCGCGGTGGTCGGCGTCTCCGGTGCGATCGCGCTCCGGGAAAAGCCGTTTCGAAAGCCGCAGGAGGTTGCCGTTTCGACGCCGAAAGTAACAGCGGCAGCCGAACCCGCTGCCGCGCCGACCGCATTGGCCCCAGTGACGGCACCCAAGACGGAGACGCCGACAAAGACAGGCGGGCCGCAGATCATCCGCGTGCAGACGGAAGAGGGCGATGGCCCGCCCAAGGCGGCGATCGTCATTCGCGACCCGTCGACCATCGGCCAGAACCTGAAGATCGCGCATATTCCCGACAAGGCGCTGATCGAAGCCAGCGATACCGGACCCTTGCCTGTGCGCGCCACCGATGGAAGGCGGCCGTTCGACGTCTATGCGCGGCCCTGGTCGGGCGGGCGCGGCGCGCGGGTGGCGATCGTCATCGGCGGGCTTTCCGTTTCGCAGACAGGCACCCAGGCGGCCATCGCCAAGCTGCCGGCGGAAGTGACACTGGCCTTCGCGCCGCAAGGCAACAGCATCGGCCGCTGGATGCAGGCCGCCCGGCAAAGCGGCCACGAGATCGTCATGCAGGTGCCGCTCGAACCGTTCGACTATCCGAACATCAATCCCGGCCGTAACACGCTGACGGTGGCGGCGAGCGCGGACGAGAATTTGAAGAACCTGCATTGGGCGCTGTCGCGGACGACCAACTACACCGGCGTCATGAACTATATGGGCGCGCGCTTTTCCGCCGACGCGGCGGCGATGGAACCATTCATGGCCGAACTCGGCAAACGCGGCCTCGCCTATATCGATGACGGATCGTCGGCGCGCAGCCTGGCGCCCGACCTGGCGCTCAGGGATGGCGTGCCCTTCGTTTCCGGCGACATGGCGATCGATGCGGTGCAGGATCGCGGCGAAATCCTCAAAAAACTGGACAGTCTCGAAGCGACCGCGCGGGCCAAAGGCACTGCCGTCGGCATCGGCTCGGCCTTCGGCCTGACGGTCGACACCGTGTCGTCGTGGGTGGCCGAGGCCAAGAAGCGCGGCATCGAGATCGTGCCGATTTCAGCGGTGGCGATTGATCCGCAAAAAGGCTAACAGCCGTCTTGATAATTCTACTCCGGCGGGCATCTGGCGACGTTTTCTGCGCTTCCGGTGCTCACGTACTTTAAGTACGCTCCGCTCCGGTTCTCGAAACCGCTCGCCACCTGCCTCACCGGAGCGAATTCTCAAAACGGCTGGACCCCATCACGCATGGCTAAAAAGATTGACCGCGAAACGCTGCCTTATCGCCCCTGCGTCGGATTGATGATCCTCAATGCCGAGGGCCTGGTCTGGGTCGGGCATCGCATTGCCGAGCCGGACAGCGAATTCGCCGGCACGACTCAGCTTTGGCAGATGCCGCAAGGCGGCATCGACAAGGGCGAGGAGCCGTTGCAGGCGGCCGAGCGCGAACTCTACGAAGAGACCGGCATGCGCGGCATCTCTTTGCTGGCCGAGGCGCCGGACTGGATCAACTATGATTTGCCGGACCATCTCGTCGGCATCGCCTTCAAGGGGCGGTATCGCGGCCAGACGCAGAAATGGTTCGCGTTTCGCTTCCACGGCGATGTCAGCGAGATCCAGATCAATCCGCCGCCGGGCGGCCACACCGCCGAGTTCGACAAATGGGCATGGCGGCCGATGCAGGATCTGCCCGACCTGATCGTGCCGTTCAAGCGCCATGTCTATGAGGATGTGGTGGCGGCATTTCGGCATCTGGTGCAATAGGCTCAACACAACGACCCTGGTTGCCGCGCCGGCCCGGCGGTCCTATTGATGTATGTATCCACTGCGCAAAGGGTCGCCATGAACGACGCCCCCAAAAGGTCGCTGCCCGAAGAGGTCACCGCCACAAGCGAAGTGGCGGCCGGCGCCGTCCTCACCATCGATCTCGGCGCGATCCGTGAAAACTACAGGCGGCTGAAATCGCGATTGGGCGATGTCGGCTGCGCTGGTGTGCTCAAGGCCGACGGCTACGGTGTTGGTGCCAGCCAGGTCGCGGCGGCGCTGCTGCGCGAAGGCTGCGATACCTTCTTCGTCGCGCTTCTGGCCGAAGGCGTCACCTTGCGCCGCTCGCTTGGGCCGAATCCCGCCATTTTCGTCTTGAACGGCATTCCGCCTGGTGCCGAACCGGACGCGGTGGCGGCAGACCTTTGCGCCGTGATCAACAGCCCGGAACAATTGGCGGCATGGCGCGTGGCGGCTCGGCGCGCCGGCCGAAAACTGCCGGCCGCGATCCAGGTCGACAGTGGCATGTCGCGGCTTGGCATGGCGCCCCTGGACGTGGAGCGCGTTGCCGCCGATCCGCATGCCTTCGACGGCATCGACATCCACTTCGTGATGAGCCATCTGGCCTGCGCCGACGAGCCGGAGCATCCGGCCAATGGGCGGCAGCGGCTGGCGTTCGAGCGGCTGCGCGCACTATTGCCGAAGGCGCCGGCCTCGCTCGCCAATTCGTCCGGCATCTTTCTGGGGCAGCGCTTCCACTACGATCTCGCCCGCCCCGGTGCCGCGCTCTACGGCATCAATCCGACACCGGCCAGGCCGAACCCGATGCTGCCGGTGGTACGGCTGGAGGCCAAGGTCGTGCAGACACGCATGCTGGAGGCCGGCGCCGGTGTCGGCTATGGCCACATGTTCCAAACGACGGCTCCGCTCGCTGCCGCGACGATCTCGCTGGGCTATGCCGATGGCTGGCACCGGCGGGCGGCGTCCGCAGCCTGGTTCGAGGGCGCGCGCCTGCCCTTCCTCGGGCGGGTGTCGATGGATTCGATCATTCTCAACATTTCCGCTCTGCCGTCCGGCAAGCTCCGCGAGGGGGATCTCGTCGAACTGCTCGGTCCCTCACAAAGCGTCGATGAGGCTGCCGGCCATGCCGGCACCATCGGCTACGAGATCCTGACCAGCCTCGGCCCGCGCTTCCATCGGCGCTATGTCGATAGCTAACGCTTAGCGTGTAGCCCCTTGGCGGGCGCCACAGAATCCGGCAGACAGAAGATCGCATCGGTTTGGGCGTCGCCGTGGAGTGTTGTACGATGAAGATCATGGTGCTGGGCGGTGGCGTCATCGGGGTGACCACGGCGTATTTTCTCGCCGAAGCCGGTCACGAGGTGACGGTTCTCGACCGCCAGAAAGGCCCGGCGCTGGAAACCAGCTTTGCAAATGCCGGTGAGATATCCCCCGGCTACGCCTCGCCCTGGGCCGGACCCGGCATTCCGCTGAAGGCCATCAAATGGCTGCTGATGAAGCATGGCCCGCTGGTGGTGCGGCCGGCCTTCGATCCGCATATGTGGACCTGGCTGATCAAGATGCTGCGCAACTGCACGGCCGAGCGATACGCGATCAACAAGGCGCGCATGGTGCCGCTGGCCGAATACAGCCGCGACACGCTGAAGGCGCTGCGCGAAGCGACCGGCATCGCCTATGACGAGCGGACCCAGGGCACGCTGCAGCTGTTTCGCACGCAAAAACAGCTCGACGGCACCGGCGGCGATGTCGAGGTGCTGAAGAAGTATGGCGTGCCCTACGAGATCCTCGACCAGGACGGCTGCATCGCGGCCGAGCCTGGCCTGGCCGGGGTGCGCGAAAAGTTCGTCGGCGGCCTCAGGCTGCCGCATGACGAGACCGGCGACTGCAAGATGTTCACCGACAGGCTGGCCGAACTCTGCGTGGCGCGCGGCATCAAGTTCGAATACGACGTGACGATCTGGCGTGTCATCCGCAGCCGAAACCGCATCGCAAATCTCAGCACCAGCAAGGGCTGGAAGGCCGCCGACGCCTATGTGATGGCGATGGGCAGTTATTCGGCGGGTTTCATGCGCCGGGTGAAGCGGCCGATCCCGGTCTATCCGGTCAAGGGCTATTCGATCACCGTGCCGATCAAGGATGCCGCGGCGGCACCGGTGTCGACGGTGATGGACGAGACCTACAAGGTGGCGATCACCCGGCTAGGGAACCGCATTCGGGTTGGCGGTACGGCGGAGATTTCCGGCTTCGACCTCAGGCTGCATGAATCGCGACGGCGCACGCTGGAGCACTCGGTCGGCGATCTGTTTCCGGGCGCCGGCGCGATGCGGGACGCGACCTTCTGGTGCGGGCTGCGGCCGATGACGCCGGACGGCCCGCCGCTGATCGGCCGCACCGAGCTTTCCAATCTCTACCTCAACACCGGCCACGGCACGCTCGGCTGGACCATGGCCTGCGGCTCGGGCAAGGTTCTGGCCGATATCATCTCCAGCCGGGTGCCGGACATCGATGTCCGCGACCTCGCACAGGAGCGCTATCTGCGATAAAAGGTCGGAACGACTGCCGGACCCAGTCTTCGTAGAATGGGCGCCATTGGCGGACAAGGGTTGAGCGTGTGGTGAATTCGTTTGTGCTCGACCCGCCCCAGATGGCGGATTTATTTTGCCGGATTTGCGAAATCAGGTGAAGAGGCCCCGCTCCCGCTCCACCATCTTAGTGATGAAGCTGGCGACGATCTGGACGCGGCGCAGCGGCCTGACCGATTCGTGATAGACCAGCCAGTAGGCGCGACGGATGGGTGCGACCACATCGACCGGCACCAATTCCGGCATCGAGCGGGCGACGAAGGTGTGCAGGATGCCGATGCCGGCGCCCGAGCGCACCGCCTCGGCCTGGCCGAGTGCGGAGGAGATGGCGAAGCTGGTGCGCCAGTCGGCGCTGAACTCGGCCGCGTAGTCGAGCGAGGGACTGACGATGAGGTCCGGCACGTAGCCGATGAGGGTGTGCTGGCCAAGCTCGGCGGCAGTTTTGGGCAAGCCATACGCCTCGACATAGTCACGCGAGGCAAACAGGCCGAGCGAATAGTCGACCAGCTTTCCCGCCACCAGCCGGCCTTCGGTCGGCCGCTCGACGGTGATGGCGATATCGGCCTCGCGGCGCGACAGGGAGAAGGAACGCGGCACCGGCACGAGCTGGATCGTCAGTTCGCGGTGCAGCGCGGTTAGTTCGCCGAGGCGCTTGGCCAGGAAGGCGACGCCAAAGCCGTCCGGCGCGCCGATGCGCACCGTGCCGGAGACGTCGTCGCCTTCGCCGGCAATGGTCGAGCGCGCGGCGATCATGTCGCCCTCCATACGCTCGGCAATGTCGAGGAAGCGCTCGCCGGCCGGCGTCAGTTCGCTGCCGGTGGTCAGCCGGCGAAACAGTTTTGTGCGCAGCGCATCCTCGAGTGCGGCGATGCGGCGCGAGACGGTGGCGTGGTTGAGCTCCAGCCGTTTGGCCGCGCCAAGGATCTGGCCGGCGCGGGCCACGGCCAGGAAGATGCGGACGTCATCCCAGTTCATGGCGATCCTTGAAATGTATGTTGCGGTCTCATCATTTGCGGGAATTGATGCTCGCCCGTCAATCGTTATCTACTTTCCGCACAACGGTTGCGTTCTCCCTCGCGTTGCCATCGCCGCTGCAAAGGCGGACAATACGCCATCATAAACAAAGGGAGAGAAATCATGATCGACTACGGTCATTTCATCGGCGGCAAGCATGTCGCCGGGACCAGCGGCCGCAAGCAGGATGTCATGCAGCCGATGGACGGCTCCGTGCGCGGCACGGTGGCGCTGGCTTCGCAGGCGGAACTGCGCGCGGCGGTCGAGAATGCCAAGGCAGCGCAGCCGAAGTGGGCGGCAACGAACCCGCAGCGCCGCGTGCGCGTGCTGATGAAGTTCCTCGAACTCGTCGCTCGCGACTATGACGAATTGGCCGATATCCTGGCGCGCGAACACGGCAAGACGATCGCCGACGCCAAGGGCGACATCCAGCGCGGCCTCGAAGTGGTCGAAGTCTGCATCGGCGCGCCGCATATGATGAAGGGTGAATTCACCGACGGCGCCGGCCCCGGCATTGACGTCTATTCGATGCGCCAGCCGCTCGGCGTCGTCGCCGGCATCACGCCGTTCAACTTCCCGGCGATGATCCCGCTGTGGAAGATCGCACCTGCCATCGCCTGCGGCAACGCCTTCATCCTGAAGCCGTCGGAGCGCGACCCGGGCGTGCCGATGCGCATTGCCGAACTGTTCCTCGAAGCCGGCCTGCCGGCGGGCATCCTCAACGTCGTCAATGGTGACAAGGACGTGGTCGACGCCATTCTTGACGATCCCGACATCAAGGCCATCGGCTTTGTCGGCTCGACGCCGATCGCCCACTACATCTATTCGCGCGGCACCGCCGCCGGCAAGCGCGTGCAGTGCTTCGGCGGCGCCAAGAACCACATGATCATCATGCCCGACGCCGACATGGACCAGACCGTCGACGCCCTGATCGGCGCCGGCTACGGCTCGGCCGGCGAACGCTGCATGGCGATCTCGGTGGCCGTTCCGGTCGGCAACGACACCGCCAACCGGCTGATGGAAAAGCTGATCCCGCGCGTCGAGAGCCTGAAGGTCGGACCTTCGACCGACTCTTCCGCCGATTTCGGCCCGCTGGTGACGGCGCAGGCGCTGGAGCGGGTCAAGGGTTATGTCGACACCGGTGTCAAGGAAGGCGCCAAGCTGGTCGTCGATGGCCGCGGCTTCTCCATGCAGGGTTATGAAGACGGCTACTACATGGGCGGCTGCCTGTTCGACAACGTCACGTCGGACATGCGCATCTACAAGGAAGAGATCTTTGGGCCGGTGCTCTCGGTCGTGCGCGCGCCGACCTATGAGAGCGCGATCAAGCTCGCCAACGACCACGAGATGGGCAATGGCGTCGCCATCTTCACCCGCGACGGTGACGCGGCGCGCGATTTTGCCTCGCGTGTCCAGGTCGGCATGGTCGGCATCAACGTGCCGATCCCGGTGCCGATCGCCTACTACACGTTCGGCGGCTGGAAGGCATCTTCCTTCGGCGACCTCAACCAGCACGGTCCGGACGCGTTCCGCTTCTACACCAAGACCAAGACGGTCACCTCGCGCTGGCCGTCCGGCATCAAGGACGGTGCGGAGTTCGTCATCCCGACCATGAACTAGACGGACGATTTCTTGCTTGCGCGTCCTCGCCTACCTACTGCCGCGGGCGGGCAGGCATCAAGGACGGTGCGGAATTCGTTATCCCGACGATGAACTGGCCGAACGACAATCGATTTTGAACTCAAGGCCCGGGCGCGCTGCGCCCGGGCCTTTTGCATTCCGGTCGCGGGCCGCATCGGCCTAAACGTTAATGTGATGGAACCGGACGGGCGTTTGTAGTCTTAAGTTTCAATCCTGCCGCGAAGGAGGTGCGGCAGATCAACCAACGGCGCTGGCGACAGCTTCGGGGGTACCGCGTGGCGCAAGGAGGTGTCTGATGACACGTCTCATGGCAATGTTACTTTGTGCTGCGTCTTCGTCTTTTGCCGTCCCGGCCTTGGCGGCCGGACAATGCGCTGCCCGAGCGGACATGATCAAGGCGCTCGGCGAGAAGTTCCACGAAAGCGAGGCGGCGCGCGGCGTGGTCAACCCGAGCGTGATTCTCGAGATCTTCGTTTCCGACCAAGGCACCTGGACTATCCTGGCCACCGATACGCGGGGTCAGAGCTGCGTCATCACGGCAGGTGAAGGTTGGGACGGTCCATTGGTGGAGGCTGCCTTGCCAGGCACCTAGACCGAAGCGTTGGAAAGACACCGAACGCCCGGCGGACCTAATGGCGCTCAGCGTGTCGCCGCCACCTCGGCGTGGCCGCGCAGCAGCGCCATCAGCCGCTTGGCGTCCTTGGCTGCGGCCTCCTCGTCGCCGTCGAGGATCGAGCGGATCAGCGCGACATGGTGTTCTGCCGATTCCGCCAAGCCGGTGTCGGCCTTGTAGCGGAACCAGAAGCGGCGGCTGTGGGTCTGCAAGGGGGCGGCCAGCCGAGCGGCAAACGGATTGTCGGCGGCCAGGGCCAGCGCTTCGTCGAGTGCCTTGTCGGCTTGGATGAAGGCAAGCACATTGCCCGCGATCACTGCTTTCTGCATGGCAAGGGCTGCTTCGTGAAACAGGTCGGCGGCTTCGCGGGTGACGAAGCGGGCGGCCGAGCGGGCCAGGACCACCTCGACGCCGCGGCGCGCGTCGAGTACGCGCAGCCAGTCGCCGGGATGAAGCGGAGCGATCGCGATGCCCGCGCGCGGCCGCACGTCGAGCAACCCTTCCCAGGCCAGCCGCTGGATCGCCTCGCGCACCGGTGTCCGCCCGAGCCCGAGCCTTTCGATCAGGGCGCCTTCGGTGACGAAGCTCGCAGGGGCCAGTTCAAGCGTGACGATCATGTGCTCGAGCACGTGATAGGCCTTGGTCGCGGCTGGCTCGGTCACGGTGCTGGCTTCCATGGATATCAAAGGCGCTCTCCTGATATATCTTGCATATATCATAATGGAATCCGTATTGACAGGCCGTTTCTTAACAGATATACGGCTGATATATCAGATGGAGAGATGATCATGTGGACCGGAGTTTTTCCAGCCGTCACGACCAAATTCACCGCGGATGATCGTCTCGATCATGCCGAGATGGAGCGCTGCTTCAACCTGCAGATGGAGGCCGGCTGCGACGGTATCATCGTTTGCGGATCGCTCGGCGAAGGGCCGATGCTGTCGCCCGACGAGAAGATCGAGGTGCTGAAGACCGCGCAGAAGGTCGCCGGCAAGAAGCCGGTGCTGCTGACGGTCAACGAGGCCGGCACACGCGAGGCGGCCAGCATAGCCAAGCGTGCGGCCCAAGAAGGCGCCAACGGCCTGATGGTCGTGCCGAGCCCGATCTACCACACCAATGCGGAAGAGACGGTCGCCGCACTTCGTGCCGTAGCCGAGGCCGGCGACCTGCCGGTCATGATCTACTCCAACCGGCTTGCCTACCGCGTCGACGTCACTGTGGACCAGATGGAGGAGCTGGCGTCGGACAAGCGCTTCGTCGCCATCAAGGAATCATCCGACGACATCCGCCGCTCGACCGAGATCATCAATCGCCTCGGCACTCGCTACGACCTGTTCACCGGCGTCGACAATCTCGCCTTCGAGGCGCTGTCGGTCGGCGCCATCGGCTGGGTGGCCGGGTTGGTCACCGCGTTCCCCCGCGAGACGGTCGCCATCTATCAGCTGATGAAGCAGGGCCGCCGCGAAGAGGCGCTCGCCATCTACCGCTGGTTCCGGCCGCTGCTCGATCTCGACGTCTCGACCTATCTGGTGCAGAACATCAAGCTTGCCGAAGTGTTCGCGATCAACACCAATGATCGCGTGCGCATGCCGCGCCAGCCGCTGTCGGGCGAGCGCCGCAAGGTGGTCGAGAAGATCGTCAAGGACGCGCTGGCGGTGCGGCCGACGCTGCCGTCGTTCTGAGGCTGACCGCAGGGTGAAGCGGGGCGGAGACTGGACATGCGGCTTGGCGTGCAACGATGAATAGCAACGTTGCAATCGACATCGCCATCATCGGTGGCGGCATCATCGGCATCTGCGCCGCCGCCGCTCTCGCCGAGGCGGGACGCGATGTCACGATCTTCGATCGGACGGGCATTTGCGAGGAGACGAGCTCCGGCAATGCCGCCGCCTTTGCCTTCTCCGACGTGCTGCCGATGGCGCATAAGGGCATGATGCGGCAGCTGCCGAAATGGCTGGCCGATCCGCTCGGCCCGCTCAGCATTCCGCCGGCCTATCTGCCGAAACTTCTGCCCTGGCTGATCCGCTTCTGGCGCGCCGGCGCGCCGGGAAAATACGAGGCGAGCCTCGCCGCTCAGGCGGGCATGATGAAGCTCGCCGAAGCGGAATGGATGGGCCTGCTCGATCGGTCCGGTACACGATCGATGCTGCGTGAGGATGGTTCGCTCGAGCTTTACGAAAGCGAGGCCGAGTTTCAGGCTGAGCTGCCTGGCTGGGCGGCGCGCGGGCGTTTCGGCATCGGTTTCCGCCATGTCGAGGGCGAGGACCTGGCTGCCTTGCAGCCGGGGCTTTCGCCGCGCTTCGTCAAGGGCACGTTCGTCCCGGGATGGATGACGGTCGCCGACCCGAAACTGCTCGGCAAGGCGGTGTGGGCCTACGCGCAGACCAAGGGGGCACGCTTTGAGATGGCTCGGATCGAGCGCATCGCGGCGGATCATGACGGCGCCGCGCTGACATTGGCCGACGGCACGACGAGGCAAGCCAGGCACCTTGTCGTCGCCGCCGGCGCCTGGTCGCATCTGCTGGCGAGGCAACTCGGCGATCGCATCCCGCTCGAAACCGAGCGCGGCTACAACACGACGTTGCCGCCGAGCGCCTTCGACGTGAAGCGGATGCTGATCTTCTCCGGCCATGGCTTCGTCATCACGCCGCTCGAAACGGGGCTGCGCGTCGGCGGCGCCGTCGAACTCGGCGGTATCGAGCGACCGCCCAATTATGCCAGGTCGAAAGCGCTGCTACGGAAGGCGCAGAAATTCCTGCCGGGGCTCGATCCCTCGGGCGGGCGCGAATGGATGGGGTTCCGTCCCTCGCTGCCGGATTCAGTGCCCGTCATCGGTCATGCATCGGGAAGCCGATCGGTGGTTTATGCTTTCGGCCACGGCCATCTCGGCTTGACCCAGGCAGCCGCCACCGGACGGTTGATCCGGGAACTCGTCCTGGGGCAGACTCCGTCGATCGATCTGGCCCCCTTCAGTCCACATCGTTTTTGATTTTCGTGGGTTTTGATTTTTCGAGGAGCGTCATGGCCAAGAAATCCTTCTTCTGCATAGACGGCCACACCTGCGGCAACCCTGTCCGTCTGGTCGCCGGTGGCGGCCCGCTGCTGCAGGGTTCGACGATGATGGAACGGCGGGCGCATTTTCTGGCCGAATATGACTGGATCCGCACCGGGCTGATGTTCGAACCGCGCGGCCATGACGTGATGTCCGGCTCGATCCTCTATCCGCCGACGCGCGAGGATTGCGACATCGCCATCCTGTTCATCGAAACCTCCGGCTGCCTGCCGATGTGCGGCCACGGCACGATAGGCACGGTGACGATGGCGATCGAGCACGGGCTGATCAAGCCGAAGACGCCGGGCGTGCTCAGGCTCGACACGCCGGCCGGCCTGGTCATCGCCGAGTACAAGCAGGTCGGCGACTATGTCGAGGAGGTGCGCATCACCAATGTACCGTCTTTCCTCCATGCGGAGGGGCTGACGGTCGAATGCCCGCAGCTCGGCGAAATCACCGTCGACGTCGCCTATGGCGGCAACTTCTACGCCATCGTCGAGCCGCAGAAGAACTATCGCGACATGGCCGACTATTCGGCGGGCGACTTCATCGCCTGGAGCCCGGTGGTGCGGCAGCGGCTCAATGAGAAATATTCCTTCGTGCATCCCGAGAACCCAGGCATCAACCGGCTGTCGCACATGCTGTGGACCGGTGCGCCGACCAACCCCGAGGCCGACGCCCGCAATGCCGTTTTCTACGGTGACAAGGCGATCGACCGCTCACCCTGTGGCACCGGCACCTCGGCGCGCATGGCGCAGCTTCATGCCAAGGGCAAACTCAAGGCCGGCGACAGCTTCGTCCATGAATCGATCATCGGTTCGCTGTTCAAGGGCAAGGTCGAAAAGGATGTCACCGTCGCAGGCAAACCGGCCATTGTTCCCTCGATCGGTGGCTGGGCGCGGATGACCGGATTGAACACCATTTTCATCGACGACCGCGATCCGTTCGCACATGGTTTTGTGGTCAAGTGAAGGGAAACCTGACCCGACGGAAAGGAGCGGAACGAAAAACGGACTATGTCAGTAACGCAACGATTCTTCTCATCACCTAATTTTGACGGCGATTTCTTCGAAACGAGGTGCATGATGCGGTCGAATCGTCAAAGACATTGCGTTATGCCAATGGTAGGGTCCGCGATAGTCCAGGGGTCGGATACGGAAAAACGGGCAATCAGACGGCGTGTCGACAAAACACGCACGACGATTGAAAAATGACGTTGCAATCCGGGCTCGAAACTTTACGACTAGGGGAAATACGAAAAGGAATGCGTCTGCATGGGCGACATTCCAGGGGAGCCACGTACACATGCAGTACTTTGTCCAGCAGCTTATCAATGGGCTGACGCTGGGATCGATCTATGGGCTGATCGCAATCGGCTACACGATGGTCTACGGCATCATCGGCATGATCAACTTCGCTCATGGCGACATTTTCATGGTGGGTGCCTTCACGGCCCTGATCGTCTTCCTCGCTCTAGGCGCGCTGTTCTATTCGGTGCCCGTGGTGCTGGCGCTGCTGCTCATGATGATCGTGGCTATGCTGCTCACCAGCCTCTACAATTGGACGATCGAGAAGGTTGCCTACCGGCCATTGCGCGGCTCGTTCCGGCTGGCGCCGCTGATCACCGCGATCGGCATGTCGATCGCGCTGTCGAACTTCGTCCAAGTGACGCAGGGGCCGCGCAACAAGCCGATCCCGCCGATGGTCAGCCAAGTCTACAACATCAACGGCATCAGCGTGTCGCTGAAGCAGATCATCATCGTCATCGTCACGGCGCTGCTGCTGGTGCTGTTCTGGTACCTGGTCAACAGGACTTCGCTCGGCCGAGCGCAACGCGCCTGCGAGCAGGACCGCAAAATGGCGGCGCTGCTCGGCATCGATGTCGACCGTACCATATCGATCACCTTCATCATGGGCGCGGCGCTTGCCGCCGTCGCCGGCACCTTGTTCCTGATGTATTACGGTGTCATCGCCTTCTCGGACGGCTTCACGCCGGGCGTGAAAGCCTTTACCGCAGCGGTGCTGGGCGGCATCGGTTCGCTGCCGGGCGCGGTGCTCGGCGGGCTGATGATCGGCTTCATCGAGAGCATGTGGTCGGCCTATTTCTCGATCGACTACAAGGACGTCGCGGCGTTCTCGATCCTGGCGATCGTGCTGATCTTCCTGCCTTCCGGCATATTGGGCCGGCCAGAAGTCGAAAAGGTCTGAGACCATGGCCGTCACCGTATCTCCGGAGCGCGACGTCGTCGCCACTCCTGTCCAACGCGCCCTCAAGGAAGCCTTCTATGCCGGCGCCATCGCGCTTGGCCTGTTCGTGCTGTTCATCGGGCTGAAGACCGGTCAGAACATCTCCAATGAACTGGTCCTGACCGCGCGCTGGGGCCTGCTTGCCGCAGTGGTGATCGCCACGGCGGTCGGGCGGTTTCTTTATGTCGCCTATGGCCAGCCCTTCTTGGCCAACCAGAAGATCGCCGATGTTGCCACCGGCCTGTTGCCGGCCAGCGTCGCATCACGCTTCTTCCAGTTGCCGGCCTTCATCGCGGCCGTCATCGCCGCGGTGCTGCTGTTCGTTTTCAGCAATTCTCTCCCCGGATGGGTCGGAGCAGAACCCGCCGGCTATCTGCAATTCCTGCGCGCGCTCGCGGTCATCTATCTGCTGGCTTGCGTGATCTATTACTTCCGCGCCTTCATCCATGCTAACTTCAACAAATTGGGCGTCACGGCTCTGGTGCTGTATCCGATCCTCGTGGTGGCGGTGCTGTCGCTGAACGCCTGGTCGATCGCCAGCGGGCTGCAGGGTTCGCTGAAATGGGTCGACAATTTCGGCATCCAGATCCTGATCTATGTGATGCTGGCCTGGGGCCTGAACATCGTTGTCGGCCTCGCCGGCCTGCTCGACCTCGGCTACGTCGCCTTTTATGCGCTTGGCGCCTATTCCTATGCGCTTCTCGCCACGCACTTCGGCCTGTCGTTCTGGATCCTGTTGCCGGCCGCCGGCGCCATGGCCGCCCTCTGGGGCGTGCTGCTCGGCTTCCCCGTGCTGCGCCTGCGTGGCGACTATCTGGCTATCGTGACGCTGGCTTTCGGCGAGATCATCCGCCTGGTGCTGATCAACTGGCGCGACGTGACCAACGGTTCGGCCGGCATTTCCGGCATTCCCAAGGTCAGCTTCTTCGGCCTGATGTCGTTCAACGTGTCTGACTCGAACTACATCGCCAAGGTGCTGGGCATCGCCCAGTCCGGCGCCTACTACAAGATTTTCCTCTATTATCTGATCCTGGGCCTGTGCCTGCTCACCGCCTTCGTCACCATCAGGCTGCGGCGTCTGCCGGTCGGCCGCGCCTGGGAAGCGCTGCGTGAGGATGAGATCGCCTGCCGGTCTCTGGGCATCAACACGACGACGACCAAGCTCACGGCTTTTGCCACGGGCGCCATGTTCGGCGGCTTCGCCGGCTCGTTCTTCGCCGCGCGGCAAGGTTTCGTCAGCCCGGAATCCTTCGTCTTCCTGGAATCGGCCATCATCCTGGCCATCGTCGTTCTCGGCGGCATGGGCTCGCTGGTCGGCATCGCGGTTGCCGCGATGGTGATGATCGGCGGCACCGAGGCGCTGCGCGAACTCGACTTCCTCAAGCAGATATTCGGGCCGGACTTCACACCGGAGCTCTACCGCATGCTTCTGTTCGGCATGGCCATGGTCATCGTCATGCTGTGGAAGCCGCGCGGCTTCGTCGGCAGTCGCGAGCCGACCGCCTTCCTCAAGGTGCGAAGAGCGGTCTCCGGTTCCTTCACCAAGGAAGGCCACGGCTGATGAATGCGAGCACATCCATGAACGAGGCGATTCTGCGGGTCGAGCATCTGTCGATGAAGTTCGGCGGCCTGGTCGCCATCGGCGACCTGTCCTTCACCGCCAAGCGCGGTGAGATCACCGCGCTGATCGGACCCAACGGTGCCGGCAAGACCACCGTGTTCAACTGCATCACCGGCTTCTACAAGCCGTCGGAAGGCATGATCACGCTCAACCGGAACGACGGCTCGAGCTATTTGCTCGAACGTCTACCCAACCACGAGATCCCGGCGCGCGCCAAGGTGGCGCGTACCTTCCAGAACATCCGCCTGTTCTCGGGCATGACGCTGCTGGAGAACCTTTTGGTTGCCCAGCACAACAAGCTGATGAAAGCCTCGGGCTATACGGTCCTTGGCCTGTTCGGCTTCAGCGGCTACCGCAAGGCCTCCGCCGAATCGGTCGAACTTGCCAGGCACTGGCTGGAGAAGGCCGATCTCGTCGACCGCGCCGACGATCCGGCCGGCGACCTGCCCTATGGCGCGCAGCGGCGCCTCGAGATCGCCCGCGCCATGTGCACCGGTCCGGAGCTTTTGTGCCTGGACGAGCCGGCCGCTGGCCTCAATCCAAAGGAATCCGCAGCGCTCAACGAACTGCTGATCGACATCAAGAACACATCAGGCACCTCGATCCTGTTGATCGAGCATGACATGTCGGTGGTCATGCAGATATCGGACCACGTCGTGGTGCTGGAATATGGCCGCAAGATCTCGGACGGCAGCCCGCAATCGGTGCGTACCGACCCGCGCGTCATCGCAGCCTATCTCGGCGTCGACGACGAGGAAGTCGAGTCGGTGCTGACGGAAGTCGGCGACGAAGACGTCATCGAACAGCTCGATACGGGACCGGATGCAGCACACGGCCCGGGAACATCGTCGTCCTATCTCGCCGGGCCGGTGACCGACACGGTCGGCCACAGTTCGGGCGAGCGGGTCACGGTGGCCAAGGGCGCGTCAAAGGCCGGTCAGGTCGACGCAAAATCGCTCGCCGCGGCAAACAAGGCGGCCTCGCTGGCGGCTGTGCCGGCGGCTTCGGCAAAGCCCGTCTCCGCGGCAAAAGCAAAGCCTGCGCCGAAAGCGTCAAAGGCGGCAACCGGAACGGCGGTGAAGTCGACTGCGCCGGCCAAGCCGGCAGCCAAGGCTCCTGCCGCGAAGGCCCCTGCGGCGACGGCTGGGGGAATCTCCAACCGGCTGCCAGCGCCTCGCGGCGGCAAGGCCGATAATTTGACCCGCATCAAGGGCATCGGTTCGGTCAACGAGAAGAAGCTCAACGATCACGGCATCTTCCACTTCGACCAGATCGGCGCCTGGAAAAAGGCCGACGTCGAAGCCGCCGAAGCCTATCTTGCCTTCGATGGGCGCATCGCTCGTGAGGAGTGGGTCAAGCAGGCCAGGCTGCTCGGCCAGGGCAAGGACACGGAATTTTCGCGCCGCGTCGATGCGGGCAAGGTGGCGACCAGCCATGCTTCCGGGAAGACTGCCGCCAAGCCCGTGGCGGGCAAGCGCAGGGGGGGCAAGTGATGGCCGGGACAACGCTGCTCGATATCAAGGGTGTGCAGACCTATTACGGCAACATCCGGGCGCTGAACGGCGTCGATGTCACCGTGAAGGAAGGTGAGATCGTGGCGCTGATCGGCGCCAACGGCGCCGGCAAGTCGACGCTGATGATGACTATCTTCGGCGCGCCGCGCGCCCGCACCGGCACCATCACATTCGCCGGCACCGACATCACCCAGATGCCGACGCATGAGATCGCGCGCATGCGCATTGCCCAATCGCCCGAGGGCCGGCGCATCTTCCCGCGCATGACGGTGATGGAAAACCTGCAAATGGGCGCCAGCCTCGACAACCTCGAGCACTATGACGAGGACGTCGAGAAGGTGTTCACGCTGTTCCCGCGGCTGAAGGAGCGCATCGCCCAGCGCGGCGGCACGCTGTCGGGCGGCGAGCAACAGATGCTGTCGATCGGACGCGCGCTGATGGCGCGGCCAAAGCTGCTTTTGCTCGACGAACCGTCGCTGGGTCTCGCGCCGCTGATCGTCAAACAGATCTTCGACGCCATCCGCGAGCTGAACCGCACCCAGGGGCTGACCGTGTTCCTGGTCGAGCAGAACGCCTTCGGCGCGCTCAAGCTCGCCACGCGCGGCTATGTCATGGTCAACGGCAACGTGACGATGAGCGGTACCGGCAAGGAACTGCTCGCCAATCCGGAAGTGCGCGCCGCCTATCTCGAAGGCGGACACCACTGAGTTTAGAGCGGATGTGTGCGTTCGATATTCCGCTCCAAATTGTTTGTTTGTCGCATGATCCTTGTCCGAAAAGTCTGCAACTTTTCGGGATCATGCTAAGGAGACTTCATCATGCAGGGCATTCTCTATGAGGAACCCTCGATCTGGCAGTTCTTCTTCGTCACCTGTCTGCTCGGCGGCTGGGCGGCCTGGATGACGGGCAAGGCCAGCGCGCAGACCTGGCGCAGCTTCATCCAGCTGTTCGCCTACATGCTGGGTCTCGGCATCGGCATCCGCTTCATTCATCACGCGCTGTTCGGCGGCACGATGTTCTCGCTGCACTACTATGTCGTCGATACAATCGTGCTGATGATCCTCGGTTTTGTCGGCTTTCAATACACGCGCACCAACCAGATGGTGACACAGTATAATTGGCTCTACGAAAGAGCTTCAATCTTGAGCTGGAAACCGAAAGGTTGACGTTCATCATTAGCGCCGCATCGGAATTGAATCGGCGTGACAAGTGCCTGAAAATCGGCAAACTATGCTTTCTGCGATAAGGGTGGGCATCGCATGAAAGCTTCATCCACGCCCACTCCGTAAATGGGAGCGTTTAAATGAAAAAGTCACTTTTGTCCGCCGTCGCCCTGACCGCGCTGGTCGCGTTCGGCGGCAACGCGTGGGCTGACGTCATGTTCGGCGTAGCCGGTCCGATCACTGGTCCGAATGCCGCCTTCGGCGCGCAGCTTCAGAAGGGTGCGGAAGCCGCTGTGGCCGACATCAATGCCAAGGGCGGCATCAATGGCGAGCAGATCAAGCTCGAAGTCGGCGACGACGTCTCCGATCCGAAGCAGGGCATCTCGGTTGCCAACAAGTTCGTCGGCGACGGTGTCAAGTTCGTGGTCGGGCACTTCAACTCGGGCGTCTCGATCCCGGCATCGGAAGTCTATGCGGAAAACGGCATCGTCGAGATCACCCCGGCCGCCACCAACCCGAAGCTCACCGAGCGCGGCCTGTGGAACGTGTTCCGCACCTGCGGACGCGATGACCAGCAGGGTAGCATCGCCGGCGCTTATCTCGCCGCGAACTTCAAGGACGCCAAGATCGCCGTCGTTCACGACAAGACCACCTACGGTCAGGGCCTTGCCGACGAAACCAAGAAGGCGATGAATGCCAAGGGCCTGACGGAAGTCATGTACGAAGGCATCAATGTCGGCGACAAGGACTTCTCGGCACTGATCGCCAAGATGAAGGAAGCCGGCGTAACCATCATCTACTGGGGCGGCCTGCACACCGAAGCCGGCCTTATCATCCGCCAGGCGGCTGACCAGGGCCTCAAGGCGACACTGATTTCCGGCGACGGCATCGTGTCGAACGAGCTGGCTTCGATCGCAGGTGACGCGGTTGCGGGCACGCTCAACACGTTCGGCCCGGACCCGCGCCTGATCCCCGCCAACAAGGAACTCGTCGAGAAGTTCCGCGCGCAGGGCTTCGAGCCGGAAGCCTACACGCTCTACTCCTACGCCGCCGTACAGGCGCTCGCCGAAGCAGCGACCGCTGCCAAGTCGAACGACCCGCAGGCAGTTGCCAAGGCGCTGCATGAAAACGGCCCGTTCAAGACCGTGCTCGGCGACCTGTCCTATGACGCCAAGGGCGACCCGACGCTGCCCGGCTACGTCATGTACGAATGGAAGAAGGGCGCCGACGGCAAGTACACCTACATCCAGAAGATGTAAGCTCGTCAGTCTCCAGACTACGGATGCCCGGTGCTTCGCGCCGGGCATTTTTCTTTTGAGGCCGTTGCCTCTCCATCGAGGCCGGCAGACCAATCCAGCCCGGGCCTTTAGCCCGGAAACGATCGCGCGTTGACCGCAATGCCCATCGCTTCGCTGCGTATTCGACTGAATGCGACCGCCCTTGGCGCAAAGATTCCATTTCAATCGGTTTAAATGCCTGTCAATTTCGTTTGCACTGCAGCATTTTCACGCTAATCATTGCGCCGATTTCTCTTCCCTTCCGTTGCTGGAGCCTCAGTCCTTGGCCATCACGAAGATCCTCGTCGCCAACCGGTCCGAAATCGCCATTCGCGTCTTTCGCGCGGCCAACGAACTCGGTCTCAAAACCGTGGCGATCTGGGCCGAGGAGGACAAATACTCCCTGCATCGCTTCAAGGCCGACGAGAGCTACCAGGTCGGACGCGGGCCGCATCTGACCCGGGACATGGGACCGATCGAAAGCTATCTGTCGATCGAGGAGGTGATCCGCGTCGCCAGGCTCTCGGGCGCCGATGCCATTCATCCCGGCTACGGCCTGTTGTCGGAAAGCCCCGAATTCGCCGATGCCTGTGCCGAGGCCGGCATCACCTTCATCGGGCCGAAGCCGGATACGATGCGCCGGCTCGGCAACAAGGTCGCGGCGCGCAATCTCGCCATCGAGGTCGGCGTGCCGGTGATCCCCGCCACCGATCCGTTGCCGGACGACATGGATGCGGTCAAGAAACTGGCCAAGCAGATCGGCTATCCGGTGATGCTGAAGGCATCATGGGGCGGTGGCGGCCGCGGCATGCGCGCCATCCGCGCCGAAGCCGACCTTGCCCGTGAAGTCACGGAAGGCAAGCGCGAGGCGAAAGCCGCATTCGGCAAGGACGAGGTCTATCTCGAAAAGCTGATAGAGCGCGCCCGCCATGTCGAGGTGCAGGTGCTGGGCGACACGCATGGCAACGCCGTGCATCTGTTCGAGCGCGACTGCTCGATCCAGCGCCGCAACCAGAAGGTCGTCGAGCGGGCGCCGGCGCCATACCTCGAAATGTCGCAGCGCGAGGAGCTTTGCGGCCATGCGCTGAAGATCGCCCGCGAAACCAGCTATATCGGCGCCGGCACGGTCGAGTTCCTGCAGGACGCCGACACCGGCAAATTCTACTTCATCGAGGTCAATCCGCGCATCCAGGTCGAGCACACCGTCACCGAGCAGGTAACCGGCATCGACATCGTCAAGGCGCAGATCCACATCCTCGACGGCTTCGCCATCGGCACGCCGGAATCGGGCGTGCCGATGCAGATGGACATCAGGCTGAACGGCCATGCCTTGCAGTGCCGCATCACCACGGAAGATCCCGAGCATAATTTCATCCCGGACTACGGTCGCATAACCGCCTATCGCGGCGCGACGGGTTTCGGCATCCGCCTCGATGGCGGCACCGCCTATTCCGGGGCGGTGATCACCCGCTTCTACGATCCGCTGCTGGAGAAGGTGACGGCGTGGGCGCCGACGCCGGCGGAGACCATCGCCCGCATGAACCGGGCGCTGCGCGAGTTCCGCATCCGCGGCGTCGCCACCAATTTGACCTTCCTCGAAGCGATCATCAACCACCCGAGCTTCGCCGACAATTCCTACACGACGAAGTTCATCGACACGACGCCGGAGCTGTTCCAGCAGGTCAAGCGGCAGGACCGCGCCACCAAGCTGCTCAACTATCTGGCCGACGTGTCGGTCAACGGTCATCCCGAGACGCGCGGCCGGCCGCAGCCGAAGGCCGACGCGGCCGCACCATTGGTGCCCTATCTCAACGGCAATGTGCCTGATGGCAGCAAGCAGAAGCTCGACGTGCTCGGACCGGAGAAATTCGCCGGCTGGATGCGCGACCGGAAAGAGGTGCTGGTCACCGACACGACGATGCGTGACGGCCACCAGTCGCTGCTGGCGACGCGCATGCGCACGCATGACATCGCCGGCATTGCCGGCACTTATGCGCGCGCCCTGCCGCAGCTCCTGTCGCTCGAATGCTGGGGCGGCGCCACCTTCGACGTTGCCATGCGCTTCCTAACCGAAGACCCGTGGGAGCGGCTGTCGCTGGTGCGCGAGGCGGCGCCCAATGTGCTGCTGCAGATGCTGCTGCGCGGCGCCAACGGCGTTGGCTACACCAACTATCCCGACAATGTCGTGCAGCATTTCGTCAAGCAGGCGGCCGCCGGCGGCATCGACCTGTTCCGCGTCTTCGACTGCCTGAACTGGGTCGAGAACATGCGCGTCGCCATGGATGCGGTCGGCGCCGAGGGCAAGCTGATCGAAGCGGCGATCTGCTACACCGGCGACATCCTCGATCCGGCGCGGGCGAAATACGACCTCAAATACTATGTCGGCCTGGCCGGGGAATTGCAGGCGGCCGGCGCCCACATCATCGCCGTCAAGGACATGGCCGGACTGCTGAAGCCTTCCGCCGCACGTGTGCTGTTCAAAGCGCTGCGCGAAGCGACCGACTTGCCGATCCATTTCCACACCCACGACACGTCAGGCCTGTCGGCGGCGACGGTGCTGGCGGCGGTCGACAGCGGCGTCGATGCTATCGACGCGGCGATGGATTCGCTCTCGGGCAACACCTCGCAGCCATGTCTCGGCTCCATCGTCGAGGCGCTGAAGGGCACCGAGCGCGATCCGGGCCTCGATCCGCAGTGGATCAGGAAGATCTCGTTCTACTGGGAAGCGGTGCGCAACCAGTATGCCGCCTTCGAAAGCGACCTCAAGGGACCGGCCTCGGAAGTCTACCTGCACGAGATGCCGGGCGGGCAGTTCACCAATCTCAAGGAGCAGGCGCGTTCGCTCGGGCTGGAGACACGCTGGCACGAGGTGGCGCAGACCTATCACGACGTCAATCTGATGTTCGGCGACATCGTCAAGGTGACGCCGTCGTCCAAGGTCGTCGGCGACATGGCGCTGATGATGGTGAGCCAGGATCTCACCGTCGCCGATGTCGAGAACCCCAGCAAGGACATCGCCTTTCCGGACTCCGTGGTGTCGATGCTGCGCGGCGATCTCGGCCAGTCGCCCGGCGGCTGGCCTGAGAAGCTGCAGAAGAAGGTGCTAAAAGGCGACAAGCCGATAAAGGCGCGGCCTGGCTCGCTGCTGAAGCCCGCGGACCTCAAGGCCAACCGCAAGGAGATCGAGGAGAAGCTCGAGCGCAAACTCTCGGAGTTCGAATTCGCCTCGTGGCTGATGTACCCGAAGGTGTTTACGGATTTCGCCGGCGCGCAGGAAACCTACGGTCCGGTCAGCGTCCTGCCGACGCCGACCTATTTCTATGGCATGAAGCCGGAAGACGAGATCTTCGTCGACATCGAGAAGGGCAAGACGCTGGTGGTGCGGTGTCTTGCCATCGGCGATGTCGATGAGAAGGGCATGGTCACCGTGTTCTTCGAGCTCAACGGCCAGCCGCGCCGAGTGAAGATACCCGACAGGGCGCATGGCGCGTCCGCCGCCAAGGCCCGCCGCAAGGCCGAGCCCGGCAACGAGGCCCATGTCGGCGCGCCGATGCCGGGTGTCGTCTCCGCACTTTCGGTTGCCGCCGGCCAGCCCGTGAAGGCCGGCGACGTGCTGCTTTCCATCGAGGCGATGAAGATGGAAACGGCGCTGCATGCCGAGCGCGACGGCACCGTCGCCGAGGTGCTGGTCAAGGCCGGCGACCAGATCGATGCCAAGGATCTGCTGATCGTCTTCGGATAAGGTGTATTGATATTCAGATGATGCCGGCCTGACCTCAATCTCAACACACCTTAGGGTGTGCCCAACCCTTCATGAAGCATCGATAACGGCTTGACCCGCCGCCGCCGGTCGGGCATCGAACCGGCTCGAATTTGCCGCCGTCGTCGCCGAGTCGCGGCGCGGAAACGATGTGGAGAAAAAATGGCCGACGATATCACCGATACCAGCCAGACTGTTGCCGCCGGCCAGCTACGTGCCTTCATCGAGCGCATAGAGCGGCTCGAGGAAGAGAAGAAGACCATTTCCGATGACATCAAGGAAGTGTTCGCCGAGGCCAAGGGCACCGGCTTCGACACCAAGGCGATGCGCACGATCATCCGGCTGCGCAAGAAGGACCAGGCCGAGCGGCAGGAAGAGGAAACTATCCTCGACCTGTACAAGGCCGCGCTCGGCATGGTGTAAGACTAACCGACCCGGCATCCAATGCGGTTGCCGGAGAAACGGTTTGAACCATGAGCGAATTCGACTTCGGCGCCCGCCGTGCTTCTGAATTCCGCCAACGCGGCTTCTGGATGCTGTTCGCCGAGCGGCATCCGGAAGAAAAGCCTCTGATGGCGAGGCGCGGACCCTGGTTCTGGCAACGCGGGCTGCCCGACTTCGCGTTGGTCCTTTCCATGTATGTCGCGCCGGCGCAGAACCATGTCGGCGTCTTCTTCGGCCGCAACGAGAAGTTCGGCGCCACGCAAGCCTGGTCGCGGTTGAAGCCGTTCCAGCCGGCGATCGAAGACAGGCTGAAGCTCAGGCCGGAACAGAGTTGCGAGGGCCTCGGCATCAATTCGATGTGGCGGGTGAATTGTTATGCCGAGGACAATTGGCCGGCTATGACCGACTGGCTGGTGACCGAATGTTCGCGTATCGAACATGCGGTGACCGAAGTCCTGGGGCAGGGGTGATATCAGGTGTTGCCAGAAGGCGTCGGATCCTTCTTCCGCTCACGTTGGCAAGGCCGGGTGCCGCTCGACCGGCTGTTCTGGCACGACCTTGCCCTTGTCGGAACGGCGCTCAACGTTGCGTCCGCGGTGACCGCGATTATCGTGCTTGCGCTGAAGCTGCCGCTTGTGCTGGTTCTGGCGGTGCATTTCGCGCTGGTGCCCTACAACATCTTCCTGACCTTTGCCGTCTGGCGAACCACGGAAAGGGCCGGTGGCACCAAGGCCTCGTTGATGGCGCTCGGGGCTACACTGTGGCTGATCCTGACGGTCGTGGCCTGATAGCGCGAGGCGGGCGCCTGTCGTGTTCGCCGGAGTTCCTGCCGCCCAAAGAAAAGAAAAGGGCGGTCGCAGCCGCCCTTTCCACTTTTCCAGCGATCGTTTGGGTCAAAGCGCGTCGCGCTTTGAATTACTGTTTTCTATGCATGTCGTTGTCCCAAAACCGCTGCGCACTTTTGGGCGACTTGCATCAAGCCGCCGGCTCGAATTTCAGCGCCACGCCGTTGATGCAATAGCGCAGGCCGGTCGGCGGCGGGCCGTCCTCGAAGACATGGCCGAGATGGCTGCCGCAGCGGGCGCAGTGGCATTCGGTGCGGACCATGCCGTAGCTGCGGTCGACAGTGTTCTCGACCGAGCCCGGCACCGGATCGTTGAAGCTCGGCCAGCCGGTGCCGCTCTCGAACTTCAGCTTGGATTCAAAAAGCGGCTGGTCACAGCCGACGCAGGAAAAGGTGCCGGCGCGCTTCTCGTAGAGCAAAGCGCAGCTTCCCGGCCGTTCGGTACCGTGGCCGCGCATGACGGCATATTGCTCCGGCGTCAGCCGGGCACGCCATTCGGCGTCGGTACGGGTTACGGGGTAGGTGCGGGTGTCCATTCGATCTCCTCAGCCTTACCGGCTCGCTGCTACAGCGCCGCGCGTCCATCGGACGCGCAAAGGGCGCTGTAGCACTTTTGGCTTTGCGCATGATCCTTTCCGAACCGGAGGTTCGGGGTCATGCGCGGATTGCAACCTCATATTCGCACCAACATAGGCATTTGTTACGCGTCTGCCCAGTTCCGAGAAGCCGGGCAAGGTTCAGTGCTTTCTTGAAAGCTGCTTCGTCGCGCCTTCGAGCCCGGCCAATGTCAACGGAAACATGCGGCCGCCGAAGATGTCGCGGATCATGGCGATCGAATGGGTAAAGCGCCAATTCTCAGGGTTTTCAGGATTGAGCCATACGGCGTTCGGCCATTGCTGCAGCAGGCGGCCGAGCCAGATGACCCCGGCTTCCGGATTCCAATGCTCGACCGAGCCACCGGGGTGAGCGATCTCGTAGGGGCTCATCGAGGCATCGCCGACGACGATCACCTTGCAGTCCGGCCCGTATTTGTGGATGAGGTCGAAGGTCGGAATCACCTCGGCATGCCTGCGGCGATTGTCCTTCCACACGCCTTCATAGAGGCAGTTGTGGAAGTAGAAATATTCGAGCTGGCGGAATTCGGCGCGGGCGGCCGAGAACAGCTCCTCGACGCTCTTGATGTGGTCGTCCATCGAGCCGCCGACATCGAAGAACATCAGAAGCTTCACGGCGTTGCGCCGTTCCGGCCGCGTCTGCACGTCGAGATAGCCATGTTCGGCCGTGGCGTGGATGGTGCCGGGCAGGTCGAACTCCTCCTCGGCGCCCTCGCGCACCCAGCGGCGCAGGCGCTTCAGCGCGATCTTGATGTTGCGGGTGCCGAGTTCGACCGCATCGTCGAAATTCCTGAACTCGCGCTTGTCCCAGACTTTGACCGCGCGGCGGTTGCGGCTTTCGTGCTGGCCGATGCGCACGCCTTCGGGATTGTAGCCATAGGCGCCGAAAGGCGAGGTGCCGCCGGTGCCGATCCATTTCGAGCCGCCCTGGTGGCGGCCTTTTTGCTCTTCGAGCCGCTGCTTCAAAGTCTCCATCAGCTTTTCGAAGCCGCCGAGCGCCTCGACCAGCTTTTTCTCTTCGTCGGTCAGGTGCTTTTCGGCAAGGCGGCGCAGCCATTCCTCGGGAATGTTCGCAACGTCGACCGCATCCGGTCCGCCCAGCGCTTCGATGCCCTTGAAGACATGCGCAAACACCTGGTCGAAGCGGTCGATGTGGCGTTCGTCCTTCACCAGTGCGGTGCGGGCGAGGTAATAAAAACCTTCGACGTCATAGTCGACCAGCCCGGCTTCCAGCCCCTCCAGCAGCGACAGGTATTCCCGCAGCGAAACGGGAACGCGCGCTGCCTTCAGTTCGAGGAAGAAGGGGATGAACATCGTCGGTTATCTGTGGCCTTCGATCTTCTCTCGTGCGGCGCTTGCAATGAATGCGGAACGCGTCAGGCCACGTCGGCCTGCTTCTTCGTCGATCGCCGCCAGAAGACCGGCGTCGAGCGACAGATTGGCTCGGACGGGCCGGCCGGAGTCGATCAGCACCGGGATCATCACGGCGGATTCGCCGGCGGCAGTATCGAGTTCGTCTTGCAGGAGCAATTGCGCCACCGTACGCGAGACCGGTAACTGCAGATGTTTCGTCGCACGTGCTTCGACCCATTCGCGCACGGCGGAAGTCGCATCGGCAATGGCTTCTTCGGGGCTTGCGCCGCCGCCGTGGCAGCCGGGAAGATCAGGGACTCGCACCCCCCAGATGTCCTCTGCCCCATCGAGAATTCCGACATAATGCGTCATGCGGTCTGTCCTCAAATCCATGCAGCCAGTCGGGCGATCGACCGGGCGACACCGGGAGATTGTTCACGATGCCTAGGTACGATGATCATCACCTCTGGCCGTTCCGGATGCTCATACTTGTCGTGCTTGCTGCCGCCGACACTTATCCAGCCATCGCGCAAAAGCCTGATGACAATTTTGCGCGTATTGGTCTCGATCAACGGCATTACACACTCAGATCATGCGCAATATATTGCGCAATGGCGACCATTTCAATCTCCCACTTTCTTCACAATAGATCATACTCGATGAAGCCAGTTCGCCGCGCCACATGGTCGTAGAGCTTGCGCGCGGTGATGTTGGTCTCGTGCGTCATCCAGTAGACGTTCTTGACGCCGATTTTCGCCGCTTCTTGTTGTACCGCCTTGATCAGCGCCGCGCCGATGCCTTTGCCGCGCACATCCGGGTCGGCAAACAGGTCCTGCAGATAGCAGTTGTCTTTTTCCGACCAGCCGGAGCGGTGGTAGAGATAGTGGGTGAGGCCGACCGCCTTGCCGTCGAGGGTGGCGATGAAGCCCTTCGGTTCGAACTCACTTTCCGTGAACAGCCGTCTCCAGGTGACGGCGTAGACCTCTTCCGGCAGCTTCGTCTCATAGAAGGTGAGGTAGTCGGTCCACAGCCGCCGCCAGTCGGCGTGGTCGGACCGCGCGAGCGGGCGGACGACAATCTCAGACATTTCATCTCCTCCGAAGGTTCTGGCCGAACCTGCCTGCCTGTTCGGCTGCCGGCAACGGTCCACAGAAGGGAAAGCGCTGCTGCTGCTACCCTATTGCTGCCTTCGCGCCATGAAGGCCAGCCGTTCGAACAGGTGCACGTCCTGTTCGTTCTTCAACAGCGCGCCATGCAGCTTGGGCAGGGCGTTCTTCGGATCGGCGCGCAGATCCTCCGGCGCGATGTCGTCGGCGACCAGCAGGCGTATCCAGTCGAGCGCCTCGGAGGTCGAAGGCTTCTTCTTCAGCCCCGGCACACCGCGGATCTCGTAGAACTGGGTCAGCGCCGCTCGCACCAGATTCTGCTTGATGCCGGGATAGTGGACATCGACGATTTTGTGCAGCGTGTCGACGTCAGGAAAGCGAATGTAGTGGAAGAAGCAGCGGCGCAGGAAGGCGTCCGGCAGTTCCTTCTCGTTGTTGGAGGTGATGATGACGATCGGCCGGACCGCGGCGCGGATCGTCTCGCCGGTCTCGTAGACGAAGAACTCCATGCGATCGAGTTCCTGCAGCAAATCGTTGGGGAATTCGATGTCGGCCTTGTCGATCTCGTCGATCAAGAGCACGATCTTCTTGCCGGCCGCGAACGCCTCCCAAAGCTTGCCGCGCTTGATGTAGTTCCTGATGTCGTTGAACCTGATATCGCCGAGCTGGCTGTCGCGCAAGCGCGAGACGGCGTCATACTCGTAAAGACCTTGCTGCGCCCTGGTCGTCGACTTGACGTGCCATTCGATCAGGTCGAGGCCAAGTGCCGCCGCCACCTGGCGCGCCAGTTCCGTCTTGCCTGTTCCCGGCTCGCCCTTGACCAGCAAGGGCCGTTCCAGCGCGATCGCCGCGTTGACGGCCACCATCAGATCCTTGTCGGCGACATAGGCCGCCGTGCCTTCGAAACGCATTTTTGCTCCCTGGTTGCCATGACAACCGTAAGGAGGCGGACTTGCCAGTGCAAGACACGGCGGCGAACGGCGCTGAACAGGGGTAACGGATTCGCAGAGAATAAAGTCGCCGGCAACGCTGTCTCTCTGGCGCTTGCCCGATGAGCAGCCTATATTGCAGATGACGGTCTGTGCTTCCCGGCAGGAGAACATTTTCCCCGGGGCCTTAACGATCCTTAGGGAGCTGTCCCTGGGAAGACCCGTGGGTTTTCTCACACGGCGCCCACCTACTTTGTAGGTTCCCGGGATCGCTCTCTCCACCGGTTGTGTGGACCGTCACTATTGCCTCGCGTCCACGCATTTCGGTGGATGATGCGGTGGAAACCGTCGCTCCCAACCCTCCACCCAGCCCTGTCCTTTTCTACCTTGGCCGCATGACCTCTCCCAGAGACCTGAAAAAGCAGCTTCGCCGCGAGGCACTCGGGCGCCGCGACGCGCTCGATGAGTTCTGGCGGGTCGAGGTCGCGCTCGAAATGGCCGAGACGGCGCGCGATCACCTCCACATCGAGGCGGGCCAGATCGTTTCCGGCTTCTGGCCGATGCGTTCGGAAGTCGACGTCAGGCCGCTGATGTTTGCCTTGCGCGAGAAGGGCGCACGGCTTTGCCTGCCGGCCATTCTCGACAAGACCACCATCGTCTTTCGCGAGCTGGTGCGCGGCGCGCCGATGGTCGACATGGGTTTTGGTACGATCGGCCCGCATGAGGAAGCCGAGGTGCTCGACCCCTCGGTGATGCTGGTTCCGCTCGCCGCCTTCGATGCGCGCGGCCATCGCATCGGCTATGGCGCCGGCTACTACGACCGCGCTATCGCCAGGCTGATCGACAAGGGACAGCCGCCGCGACTGATCGGCATCGCCTTTGATTGCCAAGAGGTGGCGCAGGTGCCGGATGAGGAGCATGACGTCATCATCGCGGAAATACTCACCGAGAGCGGGTTGCGCCGCTTCGTGCCAAAATTGTAGATAAATGGACGCATGATCTTCCACTGGCGTCATGCAACTTTTGCTTTGCTGACTTTCGGTGCGGGATCTTATGAGACTTCTCTTCCTCGGTGACATGGTTGGAAAAACGGGACGCACGGCGGTGTGGGAACAACTGCCGGGGCTGATCTCCGATTTCAAACTCGATTTCGTCATCGTCAACGGCGAGAACGCCGCCGGCGGCTTCGGCATTACCGAAGACATCTTTCGCGAGACGATCGCGGCCGGCGCCGATGTCGTCACCACCGGCAACCACGTCTGGGACCAGCGCGACGCTTTGGCCTTCGCGCCGCGCGAAGAGCGCTTCCTGCGCCCCTCCAACTTTCCCAAAGGCACGCCCGGGCGCGGCTCCGGCGTCTACATCGCCAGGAGCGGCGCGCGCGTGCTGGTCGCCAACATCATGGGCCGGGTGTTCATGCATCCCGAGCTCGACGATCCGTTCCAGGCCGGCGAACGCGAGCTTGCCGCCTGTCCGCTCGGCGAGCAGGCGGACGCGGTGGTCATCGACTTCCACGCCGAGGCGACCTCGGAAAAGATGTGCTTCGCGCATTTCGTCGATGGCCGCGCCAGCCTCGTCATCGGCACCCACACGCACCAGCCGACCGGCGATCACCAGATCCTCAATGGCGGCACCGGCTATATGTCCGACGCCGGCATGTGCGGCGACTATGATTCCTCGCTCGGCATGGACAAGGAGGAACCGCTCAACCGGTTCCTATCGAAAGTGCCGAAAGGGCGCTTCGAGGCCGCGACCGGACCGGCGACATTGTGCGGCGTCGGGGTCGATATTTCCGACCGCACCGGGCTGACCGAGCGGATCGCGCCGTTTCGTCGCGGCCCACGGCTGGAGGAAACCGCGCCGTCCTTCTGGTCGTGACATTGATATAGGCGCGCTTAGTACCTAATTGCCGGCGACACTGCTCTAGATCGTTAAAAGAGGGGACGACCTCCATGCAGCTCATCGAATTCCTGGCGCCGCATTTTCAATTCGTGTCCGATCCAACGGCCTGGGTCGCTCTGCTGACGCTTGTGGTGCTCGAGATCGTCCTCGGCATCGACAATCTGATCTTCATCTCGATCCTGACCAACAAGCTGCCGCAAGCGCAAAGGGCCCGCGCCCGCCGGCTCGGCATTTCGGCGGCGCTGATCATGCGGCTGGTGCTGCTGGCCACCATTTCCATCATCGTCCAACTGACGACGCCGGTGTTCACCGCCCTCGGCCACGGCTTCTCCTGGCGCGACCTGATCCTGATCGCAGGCGGCCTGTTCCTGGTCTGGAAGGCGACCAAGGAGATCCATCACACGGTCGATCCCGACGACCACAGGGATACGATGCTGGGCGAGACGCTGCAGATCAGCCTTGCCGGCGCGATCTTCCAGATATTGCTGCTCGACCTCGTCTTCTCGATCGATTCGATCATCACCGCCGTCGGCATGACCGACGAGATAGCCATCATGTACATCGCCGTGATCGTCGCGGTGAGTGTGATGATGCTGGCGGCCGGACCGCTGGCGGATTTCATCGCCAGGAACCCGAGCATCGTCATGCTGGCGCTGGGCTTCCTTTTGATGATCGGCATGACGCTTATCGCCGACGGCATGGGTTACCATGTGCCGAAGGGTTATATTTACGCGGCGATGGGCTTTTCGGCGCTGGTCGAGGGGCTGAACATGCTGGCGCGGCGGCGCAAGAAGGCGAAGTCGGGCGGCGGGCACTGAGCCTTGTCCGTCGGGGCAAGCCTAATGCCCCGACTTCGGGTGACGGTCGCCGATCAGGCCTAGCGTCAGGCCTTGCTCCAGCCACGCCTTTGCGCCCGCCAGCACGAGGGTGAAGCCGCCGGTTGAATCGACGGCTTCTTTTTACTTGCTGATCGCCGTTGCCGGCGAAGCCGAAATTGCGAACCTCCAGAAAGGTCGCGTCGCCTGGCATTTCCGTGAAGGTCCAGACCACCGTGGTCGGCGGATCGCTCCACCGCATGACGATCTTTTCGTTCGCGACGATCTCGCTGACAGTGACCGTCGTCGAGACGCCGTACATGCGCCACTCCCAGCGGACTTCCTTGCCACTATCCAGCCGGCCGCTGCCGTGGGTAAACCAGAATTTCGTGGTGATGGCCGGATCGACGATGGCCTCGAACACTTCGGCGACAGGTCGCCGGATCAGCATGCCGGCTTCGGCGGTTGGGGTTTCGCGGATCTCCATTGGATGCTCCCTTTCGAGCTTGGCGCTCATGGCGCTACTTTCGTCAGGTCTAGGTATGGGGTCGCTCAGATATTGGTCTCGTTGGCGGGTTCGCCCTTCATCTCGCCGCGGTAGTAGCCGTCCCGCAAATTGATGCCGTATTCGACATAGGCCTTCATGCAGGCCAGCATCTGCGACCAGCCCTCGCAGTTGAGGTAGGATTTCTTCAGGCCGACCGCGCCCTCCTGCCAGCCGCTCTCGGCAATGGTGACGAAGGTACCGCCATCGTCGAGCGGCTCGAAATTCATCTCGATGCGGGTCTTGTAGGCGGGCTTGCCGTCGGCGTCGGTGGCATCCCAGCGCAGCACGATGCGGCTGTCCTTGACCACCTCGTCGACCTCGACCGGCACCTTGCCCCACCAGACGACGCCGGCACCGGCTTCCAGCGGGGCGCTGGCGCCGCCGATGGTGGTGAAATAGCCGCTGAGCTTCTTTGGATTGACGACCGCGTCGAAGACTTCGGCGACCGGCTTGCCGATGCGTCCGGAAACACTGAATCCAAGTGACATATCCACACTCCTTCCCTTGATTGGCCAAAGAATATGTTATAGAAACATAACATGTCAAGCCGATCGCAAGATGACAATGTTTTCAAGGCGCTGGCGCATCCGCGCCGACGCGAAATCCTGGATCAGCTGAAGGACGCGCCCAAGACCACCGGCATGCTGTGCGATGCGTTTCCCGATATCGACCGCTGCACCGTGATGCTGCATCTCAAGGTGCTGGAGGAGGCCGACCTGATCGTCGCGCGGCGCGACGGACGCGAGCGCTGGAACCATCTCAACGCGCTGCCGATCAAGCAGATCCACGACCGCTGGATCAGCCAGTATGCAGGCCACGCGCTCAGCATTATCGACCGGTTGAAGTCGGATCTGGAGGCGTGAGCGATGGCGGCGACCCATGTCGTGCGTCCCGTACGTCGTGTGCTGGACGAATTGAGCCGATTTATCTATAAGCCGGCCATTCCGACAGAGAACGCCGTGCTTCCAAGAGTAGCACCCGGACGCTCTGAGATTTTGAATTAGAGCATTTGCGGAAGACGAGGTGAGATCACCTCGCTTCGGGATGCTCTAGCCGAGAAGACGACAGGGGCGCCATGGCTGGCCATTCACAGTTCAAGAACATCATGCACCGCAAGGGCCGCCAGGATGCGGTGCGGTCGAAAATGTTCTCCAAGCTGGCGCGCGAAATCACCGTCGCCGCCAAGAGCGGGACGCCCGATCCATCAATGAACCCGCGCCTGCGCCTGGCGATCCAGAACGCAAAGGCGGTGTCGATGCCGAAAGACAACATCCAGCGCGCCGTCAACAAGGCCTCGATGGGTGACGCCGAAAATTACGAAGCCGTGCGTTATGAGGGCTATGGTCCAGGTGGCGTCGCCGTCATCGTCGAGGCCCTGACCGACAACCGCAACCGTTCGGCGTCGAACGTGCGCGCCGCCTTCACCAAGGCCGGCGGAGCGATGGGCGAAACCGGCTCGGTGTCGTTCATGTGGGACCGTGCCGGCGAGATCTACTATCCGGCAGCGGCCGGCAGCGCCGACAAGATCATGGATGCGGCGATCGAGGCCGGCGCCGATGATGTGGAGTCCGACGAAGAAGGCCACACGATCTATTGCGCCTTCGAAAATCTCGGCGAGGTATCGAAGGCGCTGGAAGGCGCGCTCGGCGAGGCCGAATCGGTGAAGCCGATCTGGCGGCCGCAAAACAATGTTCCGGTCGACGAGGAGCGGGCTCAGTCGCTGATGAAGTTGGTCGCCACGCTCGAGGATGACGATGACGTGCAAAGCGTCTACGCCAACTTCGAGGTCGATGACGAGACCATGGCAAAGCTCAGCGCGGCATGAGCGAAAAAGCGCTTCCCATCATCCGCATCACCTATTGCACGCAGTGCCAATGGCTGCTGCGTGCCGGCTGGATGGCGCAGGAGCTACTGTCGACCTTCGGCACGGATCTCGGCGAAGTGACGCTGGTGCCCGGCACCGGCGGCATCTTCACCATCTCCTGCAATGAGGTGCTGGTCTGGGACCGCAAGCGCGACGGCGGCTTTCCGGACGCGGCGAAGCTCAAGCAACTGGTCCGCGATGTCATCGACCCGGATCGCGATCTCGGCCATTCGGATCGAAAAACAAAGGCCTGAAGATCGCCGGCGCAGCCGTCATTTGGGCCGCAAGGCTCCGAAGGCGGCGCCTATGGCAATGCCCATAGCGATGCCGATTGGCAAATCATCCAGAGCGGCGCCGATCGCCGAGCCGATACCAACTCCGATGGCCATGCCGAAGGCCATGTTTGAGTACTGATCCTTCAAAACGCGTCTCCCAAACGATCGCCATGAATTTCAAGCGCGGAGACACACTGTCGATCACCGGCGGCTCCGCGCATTGTCGTCAACGCGTGGCGAACCAGAAGGATGCCAGTGCGGCTATGCCGCTCATGGTGCGAACATGGTTCCACATCACCCATTCATTGAGGTAGCGCGACCACAGGCTTGAGCCGCTGGCGCTTGCCGGATCGGCGACGGCGAGCGCATCGTTGAGCGGGACGTTGAAGACCATCGTCACCATCACGATGCCGATCAGATAGATCAGGCTGCCGGCAACCAGCCAGAGCGAACCCGGCTGGCTCCAGCCCATCACCGCGCCGGCGCCGACAACAAGGCACACTAGCGCCGTGCCGAACAGCGCTGTCATGAACAGCGGCGTCACGGCGGTGACGTTGATCGAATTCATCGCGGCGATGCCGCCGGCGGCGGGCATGCGTGCGAGGCCCGGCATGACGAAGCTGGAAAAGGCGAAGAAGACGCCGCCGATGATTCCCGAGCCGATTGCGGCGACGAAGACGAGGGTGGGGAGAAGTTTCGCGGTCATGTCGATTGCTCCAGATGCCTGAATCGGATTCTTCTGCGTTAGAATATGAATAATCCTCACATTTGCTAAACGTGATAAACCCTCGTATTTTTCGAGTCAAGCGTTTTTGCTGTCATGAGAGTTAGTCATGGAAGATACGGCCTCGCCGGTTTCGCCTCAGGAACAGATCGCATCACCGCGTCGGGCGCCGAGCCAGCAGCGCAGTCGCGAGCGGGTCGAGCGCATGCTCGCCGCCGCTTCGGCGCTGATTGCCGAGCGAGGTAGCGACGCCATGCGCATGGGTGAGGTGGCGGAGCGGGCAGGGGTATCGATCGGCTCACTCTACCAGTTCTTTCCGGACAAGCGGGCGATCGTCTGGGCACTGGCCGAGCGCTACACCGCAGAGAGCCAGGCCTGCATCTCGGCCGCACTCGCCGGCGTCGGCGATGCCGAAGGCCTGAGCCAAGCGTTTTCGGAGCTGGTCGATATCTATTACCGGTTGTTCCTGGCCGAGCCGGTGATGCGCGACATCTGGTCGGGTACGCAGGCCGACAAGGCGCTGCGACAGCTCGAACTCGCCGACAGCCGGGCCAATGCGGAGTTTCTGTCCGCGGTGCTGAAACGGCTGCGACCGGCGGCCGATCCGGTGGCGCTGGAAACGACGGCGTTCCTGGTCTGGCAGATGGGTGAAGCCGCCATGCGGCTGGCGATCTCGGTCGAGCGCCAGGAGGGCGACAGGCTGGTCGCCGCTTACAAGCGGATGGCGCTCAGGGAATTGCTGGCTGAATAGCAGGCGGAAAAGCGCGAAGATGAATGCTGCAACAAAAAACCCGCCACAAGGGCGGGTTTTCCGATCCGAGAAAGATTATCGCGCTTAGAGGCCGAAACCTTCGAAACGCTTCTTGAACTTCGACAGGCGGCCGCCGCGGTCGAGCAGGGTCTGCTGGCCGCCGGTCCAGGCCGGGTGGGTGGTCGGGTCGATATCGAGGTTCATCGTATCGCCTTCCTTGCCCCAGGTCGAACGGGTCGTGTATTCGGTGCCGTCGGTCATGACGACCTTGATGGCGTGGTAATCGGGATGAATGTCGGTCTTCATGGTTCGGTTCCTGGCTTGCCGGCGCTGCTGACGGGCATAAGCCTGCGTCGATGCGCCCCTTTTTAAAACTCGAAGCCGCAGCTATTGAGGAGCCACGGCTTCTAAAACGGTCGGCGAGCCTATACATCAGCCGGAATTGAATCACAAGGCCGCGGCAAGCGCATATTGAAGCGCATGCCTCAAGGGCGGCTAGAGGAAACACTGGGATGGCGCAAATCAGCAGCGCAGACGAGCGCCGGCGCTCGCTCAAGCCGCTCGGGCGCCTGTTTCCGTACATCACGCACTATCGCACGCTGGTCGTCGGCGCCATCATCTCACTGGTCATCGCCGCGACAACGACCTTGGCGCTGCCGCTGGCGGTACGGCGCATGATCGATCATGGGTTCTCGTCGGCCAACACCATTTTCATCGCCGAATATTTCGCCGCACTGGTGGCGATGGCCGCGCTGCTGGCGGCGGCATCGGCCGGCCGCTACTATTTCGTCATCACGCTCGGCGAACGCGTCGTCGCCGACATCCGCCGTGATGTCTTTGCTCATGTGACGACGCTGTCCCCTTCCTTCTTCGATACCGCCCAGTCGGGCGAGATCGTGTCGCGGCTCGCCGCCGACACGACGCAGGTCAAGTCGGCGGTCGGGGCGACGGCCTCGGTCGCGCTGCGCAACGTCATCCTTGGCCTCGGCGCGGTGGGGATGATGGTAATCACCAGCCCGAAACTGTCTGGCCTCGTGATTGCCGCTATTCCCGTCATCGTGCTGCCGCTGGTCGCCTTCGGCCGTTCGGTGCGACGCAAGTCCCGGCAGGCGCAGGATACACTTGCCGATGCGACAGCCTATGCCAGCGAACAGATCGGCGCGGTGCGCACGCTGCAGGCCTTCACCAACGAGAAGCTGGTCACCGGCCATTTCTCCGCCGCGGTGGAAGCCGCTTTCGAGGCGGCGCGCGCCTCGATCTTCGCGCGCGCCTTCCTCACTTTCTTTGCCATTTTCACCATCTTCTCGTCGGTCGTGGCGGTGCTGTGGTTCGGCTCGCGCGACGTGCTCGAAGGCTCGATAACGCCGGGCACGCTCGGTCAGTTCCTGCTCTATTCGGTGTTCGCCGCCGGCGCGCTGGGGGCGCTGTCGGAGGTGTGGGGAGAGCTTGCGCAAGCGGCGGGTGCCGCCGAACGGCTGACCGAGATCCTGGCCGAGAAACCGGCGATCCATGCTCCGGCAGATCCGAAGCCACTGCCCGCGGTCGCAAAAGGCGAGATAGTCTTCGACAATGTCTCCTTCTCCTACCCGGCACGGCCCGATCGCGCCGCCGTGCACGGTTTGAGCTTTCAGGTCATGCCCGGGGAAACGGTGGCGATCGTTGGGCCGTCAGGGGCCGGCAAGAGCACGGTGTTTTCGCTGATCCTGCGCTTCTACGATCCCGAAACAGGCAAGATCCTGATCGATGGCATCGACGTGCGCGAGGCCGATCCCGTTTCGGTCCGCCAGCGCATCGCCATCGTGCCGCAGGACGTCACCATCTTCGCCGCCACCGCGCGCGACAATATCGGCTTCGGCCGGCCGGGCGCCAGCAAGGCCGAGATCGACACGGCGGCGAAGGACGCGCTGGCCGACGAATTCATCCTCAGGCTGGAAAAAGGCTATGACAGCCAGGTCGGCGAACGCGGCGTGACGCTGTCCGGCGGCCAGCGCCAGCGGGTGGCGATCGCCCGCGCCATCCTGCGCGACGCGCCGATCCTGCTGCTCGACGAAGCCACCTCGGCGCTAGACGCCGAAAGCGAGACGCTGGTGCAGATGGCGCTGGAGCGCCTGATGCAGGGCCGCACCACCATCGTCATCGCCCACCGGCTGGCAACCGTGCTGAAGGCCGACAGGATCCTGGTCATGGATGGTGGCTCGATCGTCGAGGAAGGCACGCATCAGAGCCTGGTCGCCAAGGGCGGCATTTATGCGCGCTTGGCCAAGCTGCAGTTCGAAACCGGCGCCAGCGCCTTCAAGGGGGCGGCGGAGTAGTTCAAGCTGTCTGCAATCTTGAAGTGGCGGCCGCCCTACGCGGCTCCATAGCGCTGCTTCAGATGGTTCACGAAATAGGTGGCGTTGAGCTTTTCGCCGGTGGCGCGTTCGAGCAGGTCCGGCGTCGACCAGCATGATCCCTGCGACCAGATTTTTTGGCGGCGCCAGTCGTTGATCGCCTCGAAATTACCTTTGGCAAGATCCTCGTCGGCTAAAGGATGTTCCCGCGTCAGCGCCGCCCATTGCTGCGCCGCCATCATCGCGCCCAGCGTATAGGAGGGGAAGTAGCCGAAGGCGGCGCCCGGCCAATGCACGTCCTGCATAGACCCGTCTGCGGGGTTGTCGATCGTGGAGAGACCGAGATAGTCGCGCATCTTGGCGTCCCAGGCCTCGGGCAGGTCGGCCACCTCCAACCGGCCCGAGACGAGGTCCTGTTCCAGTTCGTAGCGCAGGATGACATGCAGGGGATAGGTCACCTCGTCGGCATCGACACGGATCAGGCCGCGCTCGACGCGATGCACATGCGGCAGGATGTCGTCGAGCGACCAGGCTTCGCCGAGATGCTTTTCGACCACCGGCAGCGCCCAGCGCCAGAAGGCCGGGTTGCGGCCGAGCTGCTTTTCGACGAACAGGCTCTGGCTTTCATGCACGGCCATGCCGCGCGCCTTGCCGAGCGGCCAGTGCGACCATGCCTTCGGCAGGTTCTGTTCGTAGAGCGCATGGCCGGTCTCGTGCAGCACGCCCATCAGCGCCGACAGGAAATCAGACGTCTTGTAGCGGGTGGTGATGCGCACGTCGCTCGGCACGCCGCCGCAGAAAGGATGGTGCGACACCGATAGCGACCCGTGTGTCAGGTCGAAGCCGACCGCCGCCATCATGGCGAGGCCGAGCTCGCGCTGCCGGTCGATCGCATAGGTGCCCGACAGCGGCTTCAACGGGCGCTTACGCAGCCGCGTTTCCTGGATCGCCAGCGCCTCCGGCACAAAGCTTTTCAGGAAAGCCTTCAGATCGGTGAACACAGGCGTGATGTCGGCGGTGCGGTTGCCGGGATCGTATTGCTCCATCAGCGCGTCATAGGGGGCGAGGCCGAGCACGTCGGCACGCAGCGCCGCCTCCTCGCGCACCAGCGTCACCACGCCCTCCAGCGCCGGCTGGAAGCCCGCCCAGTCGTTCTTGGCGCGCAAGTCGCGCCACAGCTGCTCGCAACGCATGCGCGCGGTCGTCTGGCGTTCGACGAATTCGACCGGCAGGCAGGTCAGATTGGTGTATTGCCGCCGCAGTTCCGCGACAGCAGCCCGTTGCTCCTCACCGAGCGCTTCGCCTTCGGCCGCGGCGATCCAGTCCGCTATCTCCGGCGCCGTTGCCCTGGTGTGATACATGCCGGCCAGTGCCGACATCGCCTCGGCGCGCTTCTCGCCACCGCCGACAGCCATGTGGGTGGCTTCGTCGGCGCCGAGGATGGCCAGCGCATGCTCGAGCGCTTCGAGCTTGTGGCCGAGGTCATCGAGTTTCTGAAAGGACATGGCGGCTTCCGTGATTGAGGACGGCGCGAAAAGATACCAACACAAAGACGTTTGCAACCCTCAGGCACCGTGCGGGGGACGCGTCTTGCGCAGGTGCGGTCATGCGTGAAATGCTGCCGGCAACAATTGAGGGGGAATAACATGATCGGCAACATCCTGGTCGGGCTGGTGGCCTTGATCCATGTCTACATCGTCTACCTCGAAATGGTGCTGTGGGACACGCCGCGCGGACGCAAGGCTTTCAATCTGACACCCGAATTCGCCAATGCCTCGAAGGTGCTCGCCGCCAATCAGGGGCTCTACAATGGTTTCCTCGCAGCCGGCCTGATCTGGGGACTTTACCTCGGTGCGGCCGGTCTCCAGGTCAAGGTTTTCTTCCTGTTGTGCGTAACCATTGCCGGCCTCTATGGCGCGGCAACGGTCGGCCGCAAGATCCTGTTCATCCAGACCGTGCCGGCGGTAGTTGCCCTGATCGCGGTCTGGCTTGGCTGGTAGGAAGCTGGGCTGGTAAAAAGAAAGCCCGCGGGATCGGCCCCGAAGGGCGTCAGGCGGTTCCTTCCTCTCGGACCGTTTCAGGCGCTGTGGCCCCAGTCGTTCGGGTAGTTGCCGCCGTGATGATGGATCAACGTTCGGTGAGCTTCAGTTCAATGCGCCGGTTCTTGTTGCGCGCCTCTTCGGTGTCGGCGGGATCGAGCGGCTGGAACTCGCCGAAACCGGCGGCGACGAGCCGGTTGGCCGGCACGCCATTCTCGATCAGGAATTTTACCACCGAGGTCGAACGCGCCGTCGACAACTCCCAATTGTCGCGGTAGCGGCCGGTGCCGGAAAGCGGCTTGTTGTCGGTATGGCCGTCGACGCGCAGCACCCAGTTGATCTCGGGCGGGATTTCCTTCTGCAGCTCGATGATGGCGTCGGCGAGCTTCTTCATCTCGACCTTGCCGGCATCGTTGATCTCCTCGGAGCCGGTCGGGAACAGCACTTCCGACTGGAAGACGAAGCGGTCGCCGACGATGCGGATGTTCTCGCGGTCGGCGAGGATTTCGCGCAAACGGCCGAAGAAATCGGAGCGGTAGCGGTTCAATTCCTGCACGCGCTGCGCCAGTGCGACGTTCAGGCGGCGGCCGAGATCGGCTATCTTGGTGTTGGAATCGCGGTCACGGGTTTCGGAGACGTTGAGCGCATCCTCGAGCGCGCCGATCTGCTTGCGCAAAGCCGCGATCTGCTGGTTGAGGATCTCGACCTGGCTCAGCGCCTGCTGACTGATCTGGCGCTGGTTGTCGAGTTCGCCGCCCAGCGCCGCGGCGCGCTGGTTGGCGGCGTCGCCGGCACCCGCACCTTGCGCCAGCAATTGTTCGAGCCGGCTCTTTTCCGCTTCAGCCGCCGACAGCGACGCCTGCAGATTGGCCAGCGAGTCATCCTTGTCCTGCGTTGACGAGCGCTCCAGCGCCAGAAGCTGGGTCAATTCGTTGATCTGCGAGTTGAGGCGCGTGAGCGCCGTATCCTTGCCTGAGAGTTCGCGGCCGAGCAGGAACTGCGCCAGAACGAAGACGGTGAGCAGGAACATGATGGCCAGCAGCAGCGTCGACAGCGCGTCGACGAAGCCCGGCCAATAGTCGATGCGGCGATCGGTGCGCCGGCCCCTGGCAAGTGCCACGTCAATGCACCCCTGGCTTCTTCAGGGCGTCGGCGATCTTTTCTAGCGTGTTGCGCATCGCCTTCTGCTCGTCGGACTGGGCCTCGACCCAGTCGCGCATGATCTGCTGTTCCGAGCGCATGTTCTTGACCAGGCCGGAAATGCCGTCGGCGAGATTGGCCATGGCGGTGGCGACGCGCGGATTGGAGCCGCCGCCATTCTCCTGCATGCTGCGCAGTCTTTCCGACAGGACCCGGATCTCGTCCGAGGATTCGGTCTTGGCCGGGTCGGCGACGACAATATCGGACGACAGGTCCGTAACCGAGGACAGCCAGTTTTCCAGTTCGGTGTAGAAGCGCGTCTGGGCACGGCCGGCCTGCAGGTCGAGGAAGCCGAGCACCAGGGAGCCGGACAGGCCGAACAGCGAGGACGAGAAGGCCGTGCCCATGCCGGCCAGCGGCGCGGACAGCCCTTGCTTCAGCGAATCGAGCACCGCCGCGGCGTCACCGGTGCCCGGGTCGAGCGATTCGATGGTCTCGCGGATCGAGCCGATGGTGTTCAACAGGCCCCAGAAGGTGCCGAGCAGGCCTAGGAACACCAGCAGGCCGACGAGGTAGCGCGAGGTGTCGCGGCTTTCGTCGAGGCGCGTGGCGATGGAATCGAGCATCGTGCGCATCGAACTGGTCGAGAATGCCGTGGCCGAGGAGCGGCCGATCATCGCCTTCATTGGCGCCAGCAGCACCGGTTCGGTGGTCTCCGAGCCGGCCCGGAAGGAGTTGACCCACCGAACTTCGCGAAACAGCCGGCCGACTTGGGCGAAGGCCAAGAGGATGCCGACCACCAGGACGCCCACGATCAGCCCGTTGAGGCCGGGATTGCTGCCAAAGGCGGTCGAGATCTGCCGAGTCAGGATGGCTGCGATGAAGGCGACGATGACCAGGAAGATCATCATGGTCAGCAAAAAGACCTGCGGGCTTGAGAGTTTGTGCGGGTCGTAGATCAGGACGTCAGAGCGTCTGCCCATGCCGAAGGATTTGAGAAAAGCCATCCGTCCCCCGTTTCCGATGCCGCCGCCGATCACGTAAACCGCGACTCTAAACGGAATTGTGACCAAATTGAATGGCGCTTGGCAAGATTGCCGCGTCGACGGCTGTGTCAGAGCCGATTGATGACCAGACAGTCGACCATGGCGGCCAGATGCAGGCCGGCGCCGGTGACGACGAAACCGTGCCACAGCGCATTGTGGAAGCGCAGCCCCTTCCAGGCGAAGAAGACGACGCCGCAGGAGTAGACGATGCCGCCGGCGACGATGAGGGCGATCGATGTCGTCGGCAGCGTCTGGACCAGCGGCTTGACCAGGATGATGCCGCTCCAGCCGATGGCGAGATAGAAGCCGATGGCCAGCCGGTCGAAACGGCCGGGAAAAAACACCTTGACGGCAATGCCCAGCACCGCCGCGGTCCAGACCAGGACTATCATCCAGCGCGCCAACGGCGAGCCTTCGAGCTGGGCCAGGAAAGGCGTGTAGGTCGCGGCGATCAGCAGATAGATCGCGGCGTGATCGAAACGCCGCAAGACCCATTTCGCCGGCGACGACACTGGCCAGAGATTGTAGGTCATCGACACCGACAGCACGGTAAGCAGCGAGACCACATAGAAGGCGGCGGCAATGTATTCGCCCGGCCCGACACGAAAGGCCGACAGCGCCAGCAATGCCGAACCGACCGATATCGCCAGCACGATGCCGACCGCGTGGACGATGCCGTCAGCGATCATCTCGGCGCGCGAATAGTGCCAGCGTCCGATGAATGGGATGTCGGGGGTGGGATTGATGTCGTTCACTGCCGGGTTTCCTGCGCCGAGCGCTCCAATTTGGACGCTCGCCGGGCAGTATTTCAAGTCTTGTTTGCGGTTTTACGACTGCGGCGCTTCAGCGCGGCATGCCTTCAACGCGGCTTGGCTGTCAACGAGAGGAGAGCGGCTTCTTCACGGCCTTCAGCAGGGCTCGCTGGATGATCTCGTTGCCGGCGACAACCGAGCCGTTGTCGAGCATGTCCTGGCCGCCATCCATGTCGGAGACAAAGCCGCCCGCCTCGCGGATCAGAAGCAGCCCGGCGGCGATATCCCAGGGGGACAGGCCCGTTTCCCAGAACCCGTCCATGCGGCCGGCGGCGATATAGGCAAGGTCGAGCGAGGCGGAGCCCATGCGGCGGACGCCGGAGACTTCGGCCATGACATTGCGCAGCTCGACGAGGAAATTGCCGTGATGACCACGGCCGAGATGCGGCATGCCGCAGCCGATCACCGTGTCGACCAGTTTGATGCGTCCGGCGACGCGCAAGCGGCGGTCGTTCATGAAGGCGCCGCCGCCGCGTTCGCAGGTGTAGAGCTCGTCCATCGCCGGGTTGTAGATGACGCCGGCAACGATCTGCCCCTGGCGTTCCAACGCGATCGAAACGGCAAAGAGCGGGATGCCGTGCAGAAAATTGGTGGTGCCGTCGAGCGGATCGACGATCCAGCGATGCTGGGCGTCGTCACCCTCGACCGCGCCGCGCTCTTCCATCAGGAACGAATAGCCCGGCCGTGCCTTGGACAACTCGGCAAAGAGGATGTCCTCGGCCTTGCGGTCGGCCTGGCTGACGTAATCGCCGGGGCCTTTCATCGAGACCTGCAGGTTCTGCACCTCGCCGAAGTCGCGCGATAGCGAGCGGCCGGCTTTCATTGCGGCCTGGACCATGACGTTGAGAAGGGCTGAGCGTGCCATAGTGGTTCTTCCTGCTGCTGCGTGTCAGTCCGCGCGGCGCACGTAAGTGATTTCGTTGGTGTCGACGATGATGCGCTCCCCGGCGCCGATGAATGGCGGCACCAGCACGCGGATGCCGTTTTCCAGGATCGCGGGCTTGTAGGACGATGCCGCCGTCTGGCCCTTCACCACCGGGTCGGCCTCGGTGATGGTCAGCGTCACATAGTCGGGCAGCGATATGCCGATCGGCCTCTCTTCGTAGAGCTGAACCGTCACCATCATGCCGTCCTGCAGGAAAGCGGCGCGATCGCCGACGAAGTCCTTGTTCAATTCGAGCTGCTCGTAGCTTTGGGTGTCCATGAACACCAGCGCGTCTTCCTGCGCGTAGAGAAAGGAAAAATCCTTCAGGTCGAGCCGGATCTGTTCGACCGTCTCGGCCGAGCGGAAGCGCTCGTTGAGCTTGGTGCCGTTGATGAGGTTCTTCAGTTCGACCTGATTGTATGCGCCGCCCTTGCCGGGCTTGACGGTGTTGGTCCTGACCGCCACCCAAAGGCCGCCATCATGCTCGATGACATAGCCGGGACGGATTTCGTTGCCATTGATCTTGGCCATGATGAGGTGATCCGGAATGATACCAACGGCCTGGCTGTTGGTATGGGGTGTTCGCTGGGAAAGCGATTTCGGCTCCCAAGACCACAAATCGTCAGAAGAGGCAAGGGAGCGCCAAGTCGGCGACGAACCGGAGAGGCGGTTACGGCAGACGGTTCGCCTTCTGCAATGCCTGCTTGGTCTCGTCGTCGCTCAACCCTTGCAGGAAGTCGTCCATCTGCGGATCGATGAGGCCGGCGCGGCGGGCAACGATGTACCAAGCGCCGGCGAGGACAAGGTCCGGATCGGTGCCGATGCCTTGCATATAGAGTTTTGCCAGGCGGTTCTCGGCGGCGACATTGCCGCCTTCCGCCGCCTGTTTCGTCCAGCCGAAGGCGGATTTCAGGTCGCGCGCACCGCCGCGGCCTTCGATCATCCAGGCGGCGAGGTCGATCTGCGCGGTGTCGTAGTTCTGTCGTGCCGCCTGCGCCAGCAGTCGCCTTGCCTGCGCATCGTCACGCGGCCTGCCGCCGACTCCATTGGCGTAGATCTGCGACATCGCATACTGCGCGTCGGCAAGGCCCGTCGCGGCGGCGCGCTCATAGTAGGAGACCGCCTTCGCCATGCCGGCGTCGCCGGGGTCCTGCTGAACCAGCATCTGCGCGAAATTGAATTGCGCCAGCCGGTTGCCGGCTTCGGCGGCGGCCTGCATCAACGCGTAGGCCTCCTTTTCGTCCTTCTTCACGTAGCGGCCGTCAAGCAGCATCAGGGCGTACTGGAACTGCGCTTCCGGCACACCCTGCTCGGCGGCCAGCGCGTACCATTTCGCCGCCTCAGCCGAATTGAGCGGCACACCAAGCCCGCGCGACAGGATCTCCGCGACGAGCGTCTGCGCCGCCGGATCGCCGTTTTGCGCCCGGACCAGCGCCAGATTGTAGGCTGTCTTGTAGAGCCCGCGCTGGAAGGCGCCATAGGCCGCGTCGGCGGGTTTTGCGCCGAAGCGGTCAGGGTTGATGGTGTCGGCCGACGGCAGCGGCGCGGGCTCGGCCGTGGTGGCGGGCTGCGGCAGCGGCTTGTCGATCGGCTTGTCGGTGTGAATGCCGATTTCCGGCTTGGGCCGCGGGATGGTCTCCGCGGCCGCTGCCTGGACCATCAGCGCCGCAAGCAGAGCCTGGAGGGGAAGCCTCGCCGAGGGCACGTCAGTCCTCGAAGCGCGGCGCGGTCTCGTCGAGCAGCGCGTTGGCGCTGGCGACCGCTGTCTTGGGATCGGTGCCGTCGGCGAACACAGCGCTCGACAGCGCCACGAATTCGGCACCCGTGGCGCCTACCGCTTCGACCGAGGCGATGTCGGATCCGGCCATGACGATGCACGGGATCTGGATCATATCCGCCCACCATCTGCCGAGCGACAGGTTGCGCGGGTGCGGTTCGGGTTTGTTGTCGTAACCGAAGCGGCCGAAGAAGATGTAGTCGGGCCGTGTCTCGCCGAGTTCGAGCGCGTTGTCACGCGTTTTGGCGCCGCCGGTGCCGACCATCATCCTTGCCTGGAAATGCTCGATCGTCTCGGCCAGCTCGGCCTTGGAGACCTCGACATGGATGCCGTCGGCCTGGACGCGGCCGGCTATGCGGGTGTCGCCGGCGATAATAACGGCCGCGCCGGCGGCTTGCGCTGCCGGCACGATCTGTTCGGCGAAAGCCTGGAAGGAGGCCTCATCCATGCCGTTTTCGGGAAGGATCAGCGAAGCGACGTCGCCGCCTTCGAATGCGGCGGCGATACGGGCCGCCGGCACGCCGGGCGGCGCGATCAGCACTATGCGACAGCGGTTGGGGGGCGTTGCGTCATTCATGGTTCTTCGGGTCCCGCGTTTCGCCTATGCCGGGCGAAGATGGTTGGATTGCGGCATAGAGCAAAGTGCCCGCTTTGAACAGGCGGGCAGCCGGGATCGCGATATTGGCCCGCCGGACGCCGGCGGACCGCTTTACTTGATCGGGTGTGGGCTTGCGACGGGCGTTTTCGACCTCCACAGCGTCCAGCCGAGATTCATGCCGGCGGCGGCGATCAGGATGGCGGTGGCGCCGACGACCTGGCTCAGATGCAGCCGATGGCCGAAGGCGACGACATCGACCAGGATGGCGACCACCGGGTAGATGAAGGACAGCGACCCCTGCAGATGCGTCGGCAGCTTCTGGATGGCGCCATACATCAAAATGTACATGAGGCCGGTGTGGACGATGCCGAGCGTCGCCAGCATGGTCCAGCTCCACGCATCGGCCGGAAGCTGCGAAAAATTGGCGAACGGCGCCAGCATGAGGACGCCGACGCAGACCTGGATCAGTGCGATCAGGTGCGGCGGCGTGCCCTTGAGCTTCTTGGTGACGATGGCGGCAACGGCCCAGAAGAAAGCCGCGCCCAACGCCATGACGATGCCGGTAAAATAGTCCGTGCCGGGCATGCCGGCATTGGCGCCGGCGTCGGGGGCCGACTGTACGATCAGCACCATCCCGGCGAAGGCGATGGCCAGCCAGGTCAGCTTGGTCAGGGTCAGCCGCTCGCCGAAGAAGAGCGCGCCGAAGCCGACCAGCATGAAGGGCTGCGTGTTGTAGACAGCCGTGGCGATCGAGATCGACGCACGGGAGAAAGCGCTGAACAGCAAAAGCCAGTTGACGACGATGGCGACCCCGCCGAGCACGGCGATGCCGATGATGCGCGGCGACAGCCTGTTGCGCAGCAAGCCCAGGACGATGCAGATGATGAGCAGCGTCAGCGCGCCGAACGCGCAGCGCCAGAACACCACATCCATGATCGGCTGGCCGGACAGGATGACGAACCATCCGATCGTTCCCAGGATCGCCATCGCGGCCGACATTTCGACCGTGCCACGCACTGTATCGTTCATAACAAACCTCCGTATCGGTTAAGCCGTTATAATCTCATGCCGTAACGCGGCTTTCTATCGAATGAGAAAGGAGGTATGGGTAAGACACCTAATTATATTAGGCTCTGGTTCCAAATCAGCGGGAAATGTAAAATGCTGGACGATCTCGACCGAAATCTCCTCGAAATCCTGGTCAAGGATGCACGGACGTCGCTGAAGGAGCTGGCCGCCCAGGTCGGGCTGTCCTCGCCAAGCGTTTCGGAGCGGCTTCGGCGGCTCGAGGAACGCGGCGTCATCCGGGCGTTCACCGTCGAAATCGATCCGCTGGCGCTCGGCTATACGTTGCAGGCGATCGTGCGCATCCGGCCTCTGCCGGGCAAGCTGCACATCGTCCAGAAGCTGATCGATGAGATCCCCGAATTCGGCGAATGCGACAAGGTGACGGGCGATGACTGTTTCGTCGCCCGTCTGTTCGTGCGTTCGATCGGCGATCTTGACGGGATTTTGGACCGCATCGCCGACAAGGCCGAGACCAGCACCGCCATCATCAAGGCGCAGCCGATCCGGCGGCGGCCGCCGCCGCTCGATGCAACCGCGTCTCGGGACAGGGCAAAGGTCTTGCAGGCATCCTGAACCGGACTAACCCCGGCCGGCTTTCGGAAGCCTGAATCGAAGGATCTCGAGCGGCCAGTGTTCCTGCTGGTCTCGGCCCGCTGATAGGCAGCGCCTGCCATTGGCGGCGCGCAGGAGCCACGTTCATATTTGCTGTCGCTCCGCCCGGGATTCTGGGTTATTCAAGCACCGACACGCTTTCCCTCCGGACCAGTCCCCTCCCATGTCAGGCCTGCTTCTCGATCCGTGGTTCTACGCGGCTGCCATTCCGGCGGTCATTCTGGTCGGCCTGTCCAAGGGCGGGTTTGGCGGCGCCGTCGGCTTCGTCGGCGTGCCGCTGATGGCGCTGACCATGCCGCCGGTGCAGGCCGCCGCTATCCTGCTGCCGATCCTGTGCCTGATGGACATCGTCTCGGTTTGGACATGGTGGGGTGTCTATGACCGGAAGATGCTGTTCGACATGATGCCGGGCGCCGTCATCGGCATTGGCCTTGGCTGGCTTACGGCGGCACTGGTCACCGAAGGGGCGGTGCGGCTGATCGTTGGTGCCGTCGCCATCATCTTCGTGCTGCGCTGGCTCTATCTGCAGTTTCGCCACGGCGCCGACCACGCGGTCGCGCCCAACCGTGTGGCCGCCGCCGTCTGGGGCACGGTCGCCGGCTTCACCAGCTTCGTCGCCCATGTCGGCGGCCCGCCCTTCCAGGTCTATGCCCTGCCGATCCGGCTCGATCCCAAGGTGCTGTCGGGCACGGCGGCGATCTTCTTTGCCGCCACCAATGCGCTGAAGCTGGTGCCCTATTTCGCGCTCGGCCAGTTCGACACCGCCAATCTGACGGCGTCGGCGGTGCTGATGCCGCTGGCGCCGCTGTCGACCATCGCCGGGGCGTGGCTGGTGCGGCGGATGCGCCCGGAAATCTTCTATCCCTTCACCTATGCAACCGTCGCGGTCGTGGCGCTGAAGCTGCTGTGGGACGGCATTGTTGGCTTGATGTAGAAAGGCGGCCGCGCGGCCGCCTTCACCGGGGGTCAGGCGGCGCTCGGCACGAGGCGACGATTGCCGCCGAAGGCCAGTGCCGCGCCAACCACGACGGCCAGCACCATGCCGGCGAGGATGCCGATGTCATGCGCGGTCGGCTTAAGCACCATGTCGGCAATGATCACCAGCATTACCGCATAGTCGAAGCGTGCCGCGCTCATCATGCGCTCACCGATGGCAAGAACAGCCGGTGTGACGCCCTCCTTGGCGATCATCGCCCCCATGCGCTCGCCGGTCGGCTTGAAGATGAACATGCCGATCGAAAAGGTCGTGGCGTAGCCGGCAAGGCCGATCAGTACCCACAGATCGGAGAAGCCGACCCAGAAACCGCACATCATGAGGCCGAAGATCAGCGTCAGCATCGACATCGGCGCAAAGAACTTGCCGCCCAGTTGGCCGCTGGCGCGCATCGCCTGCAGCTTGTCCTCGATGTTGCCCGCCCGCTCGGCAAGCATGCCGAGCAGGAACAGCACGAAGCCGCCACCGACCCACAGAATGGCCGTGATGACGTGGAGGAATTTAACGATCGAGTACCAGTCCATGGGTTGCTCCTGCGTGTTCCGGTTGGATTTGCGGCGGCGCTGATTTGCGCCGGCCGTCAGAGGAGCGGGCGTTTAGCCCGGCGCCTGTTTCGAAACGATGTCGCGAAAAACGCGGCTCTGTTTCAGCGCCCTGCCAATGAACGAAGCGGCTGAGATAGTGATTGCGCAATCTGATTTTCTGCTAATGTACGAAATGTCGGGAGGGGTTGGCGCGACATCGTCTGGAAACATTGCCGATGCTAGTGCGCCGACGCCGGGAGCCCGGTGGCGACAACGATCGCCTGACCATCAACCCATTCCCGCAGACGGGAAAGGCAATTCGGGGGACCATTATGCAAGGGGTAGCACGGAATTTCTTCACGTTGGCCATCATCTATGCGCTGTGCGGCATGGCGCTCGGCCTGTACATGGCGATCAGCCAGGATCACGGCCAGATGCCGACCCATGCCCACACGATGGTGGCCGGGTGGCTGATGTCGGCGGTCTTCGCCTTCTTCTACCATCTGTTTCCGGCAATCGGGCAAAAGACGCTCGCCACCGTTCATTTCTGGCTGACTGCAATCAGCGGCATCGGCCTGCTGATCGGCCTCTTTTTCCTGCTTGCCGGCAATGCCGCGATCGAACCGCTGGTGGCGGCCTCTTCGATGGGCTTCTACGTAGCCCTGCTGCTGTTTGCCTTCATCGCCTTGCCGGCGGTCTGGAAGACCGCCTGAACTGAGCATGAGGCAAGATAAAGCTGTGCCGGCCGTCTGGAAGACGGCCTGAACTGAGTGTGAGGTTCGTGCTGTGCTGTTACGGCACAGGACGGCGGCGTTCGGTCAAAAAACATATGCGCTGTTAAGGCTTCATTAAGCTTTACAGGTGTTTACTATGTTCATCCAGTGATCTGGATTCTTACCGAGTGGTTGGAGCCACTTTGTTTGACGCCTCCCTGTTAAACTCCTGAGAGCCGCCTTATCCGCGGCTCTTTTTTTGTTCGCATTTTGCCTTTTGCCCGAATTTCAGATGGGGCGCCCGACATCGGCTCGCCCATTAACCTTCTGTTAAACATGTGCTTGCCTTCACCGGTGACGAAGCGCATTTTCAAGCTTCAGTCAGACGGGTTTCCGGGTGTATCGGCAGGGAGCCGAATCGGCCGGTTGCAAGTGCAGGGACGTATCGATGAACGAGCTTTCGAAGGGCAGTGCGAAAACCGTCAAGCTGGCGGAACGCCGGGTTTTCTCGCAATCCTTCAAGCCGCTTTACCAGGAAGGTATGGGCCTGGTCGAACAGGCGGCCGAATATCTCGATGGCAAGGGCCGCGCCGAGGCGAAGAAGCTGTCCAGGCTGGCGGCCACGCTCTATGCGGCCGAATCGATGCGGCTGACCACCAGGCTTATGCAGGTTGCGTCCTGGCTGCTTTTGCAGCGCGCCGCCAACTCCGGCGAGATGACCCGCGATCAGGTCGCGTCTGAAAAGTCCAAGGTGCGCCTCGATACCGCTTCCGCCCATGACGAAGCCGCCGGCTGGGCCGAACTGCCCGAGGATTTCCTCGACCTCGTCACCCGCTCGCTGCGCCTGCAGGCACTGGTCCGCCGCATGGACGAGGAGATCTATGGCTCCGGCGCGTTGGCCGACATGCAGCCGATGGCTCGCCGCCTCAATCCGGTTTCCGACCAGATCAGCCTGCTCAACACGGCTTTCGCCAGAGGATAGACCTCGGGTACTTCTCTGTTTCCGGTTTGTTCACATTTCGCTGGCATCGCTGTCCATCGGAGGTAGACTGGACGGATGGGGGAAGCGATTCGCATCATCGGTATCGATCCGGGGCTTCGGCGCACCGGCTGGGGCATCGTCGAAAGCCTTGGCAATTCGCTGCGCTTCATTGCTTCCGGCACCGTGAAGTCCGACGACAAGGCGGCTCTGGCGACGCGGCTGTGCCAATTGCATGACGGGCTCGCCGAGATCCTACACACCGCCATGCCGCACGAGGCGGCCGTCGAACAGACCTTCGTCAACAAGGACGCCGTGGCGACGCTGAAGCTCGGCCAGGCGCGCGGCATTGCCATGCTGGTGCCGGCGCGTGCGGGCCTCGTCGTTGCCGAATATGCGCCCAACGCCGTCAAGAAGGCGGTGATCGGCGTCGGCCATGGCGACAAGAAGCAGATCCACATGATGGTGAAGGTGCTGTTGCCGAAAGCCACTTTCGACACCGAACATGCCGCCGATGCGCTGGCCATCGCCATCTGCCACGCGCATCACCGGCAGAGCGTGGCTTACAGGATGGCGCTTGCTGGATAGAGATGTTCTTGACTTGTTCGCATAGTTGGAATATTTCTTACTTGTAAGAAAGGTATGTTCCATGCGCGTGACGAGCAAAGGCCAAGTGACAATTCCACGGGATCTGCGGGAGACATTCGGGATTGGCGCCAACAGCGAAGTCATCTTTGGCATTGAGGGGGGCAAGATCACGATCACGCCGAAGCACGACAGGGGACGGCTTGCCGATCGCGAAAGACTCGATCGTTTTCTCGCTGCGCTTGATCGGCTTGAAGGCAGCGGCGATCAGACAATGAATGCTGACGATGTCATGGCTTTGACTCGGGATCGCTGATCTTGGCGACACTTGTCGACACCAATGTGCTTATTGATATCGCCGTTCGCGATCCCGTCTGGTCGAAATGGTCGCGGTCAAAAATGGCGGCTGCCCTTGAGAAAGGCAGCCTGGTCATCAATCAGATTATCTACGCCGAGTTTTCGATGCGCTATGAGGCCATCGATGATGTCGATGATGTCTTGCCCGAAGATGAGTTTCGGCGCGAAGGGCTCCCATTCGAAGCGGCCTTTGCGGCGTCGAGAGCGTTTTCGGTCTACCGGCGGCTGGGCGGACCTCGAGAGAGAGTGATGCCCGACTTCCTGATAGGTGCCCACGCTGCCATCCGAGGCTACCCCATTCTTACTCGCGATCCCGTAGGTTTCAGAAAGTACTTTCCAGATGTCGAGCTCATTACGCCCGATACCCACCCTTAACGAGGGCTGCATCCAATGATCGGCAAGCTCAAGGGCACGCTGGACGAGATCGACGAGGATCATTGCCTCGTCGATATCCATGGCATCGGTTATGTCGCCTATTGCTCCGCGCGCACGCTGGCCGCGCTGCCTTCGCCCGGCGAGGCCGTGGTGCTGTTCATCGAGACCTATGTGCGTGAGGACATGCTGCGGCTCTACGGCTTCCAGTCGCAGCTCGAGCGCGAGTGGTTCCGGCTCTTGATGAACAACGTGCCGGGCGTCGGCACCAAGGTGGCGCTGGCCATCCTGTCGACGCTGGCGCCGGCAGATCTCGCCAATGCCATTGCGCTGCGTGACATCGCCATGGTTTCGCGCGCACCCGGCGTCGGCAAGAAGGTGGCCGAGCGCATCGTCACCGAGTTGAAGAACAAGGCGCCGGCCTATGCCGGGACCGCTTCGGGCACCATCGGCCTCAAGCAGGAGCTCGGCGACGGCGTGGCATCCGCGCCGATCACCGACGCCGTCTCGGCACTGGTCAATCTCGGCTATTCGCGCGACACGGCCGCCAATGCAGTGGCGGCTGCGCTGAAGACGGCGGGCGGGGACGCGGATGCGCCGAAGCTGATCCGTTTCGGGTTGAAGGAACTGGCACGGTGAGTCGCTTGTTCAGCTCCTTGCCGTGTGCAAGGAAGGCGTTATGAGCCTGTCGCCCCGCCTGATTGCGCCGGAAAAACGCGGCGAGGATGCCGAGCAGACCTTGCGGCCGCAGACGCTTGACGATTTCGTCGGCCAGGCGGCGGTGCGGGCCAATCTCAAAGTGTTCATCGAGGCCGCCAAGGGCCGCAACGAGGCGCTCGACCATGTGCTGTTCGTCGGACCACCTGGCCTCGGCAAGACAACGCTGGCGCAGATCATGGCGCGTGAACTCGGCGTCAATTTCCGCTCGACCTCTGGTCCAGTCATCGCCAAGGCCGGCGACCTCGCGGCACTGCTGACCAATCTCGAAGAAGGCGACGTGCTGTTCATCGACGAGATCCACCGGCTGAGCCCGGCGGTGGAGGAAATCCTCTATCCGGCGATGGAGGATTTCCAGCTCGACCTGATCATCGGCGAGGGGCCGGCGGCGCGCTCGGTCAAGATCGATCTCGCCCGCTTCACCCTGGTCGCCGCCACAACGCGACTTGGCCTGCTCACCAACCCGCTGCGCGACCGTTTCGGCATTCCGGTGCGGCTCAATTTCTACACGGTCGAGGAGTTGGAGCAGATCGTGCGGCGCGGCGCGCGCATCCTGCAAATGCCGCTCGGCGATGATGGCGCACTGGAGATCGCGCGGCGTGCGCGCGGCACGCCACGCATCGCCGGCCGGCTGCTGCGCCGCGTGCGCGATTTCGCCTCGGTCGCCGGCGACGGCCATGTCGACCGCAAGATCGCCGACGAGGCGCTTACCCGGCTGGAGGTCGACGCGCTCGGCCTCGACGCGCTCGACCGCCGGTACCTGTCGATGATCGCGCGCAATTTCGGCGGCGGGCCGGTCGGCATCGAAACGATCGCCGCCGGCCTGTCCGAGCCGCGCGACGCCATCGAGGACATCATCGAGCCCTATCTCATCCAGCAGGGTTTCATCCAGCGCACGCCGCGCGGCCGGATGCTGACGGCCAATGCCTGGCGCCATCTCGGCCTCGACGCGCCGAAGGACCTGGCGCAGCGGCAGATCAACCTGTTCCAGGAAGAGTAATTTTCCAACGCGCCGCTACGTTTGCGCAAACTCTCCTCGTCCTGGTCGGCTTGCCGGCGAGCCATGACAACCAGATGTGGGTTCCTGCGGTTGATCGGCTGGTTGATCGTCTCCGGCGGCCTCGGCTTCAGCATTCTGCCGGTGCGTTTTGGGATGCGCCCCGAAATCCTGTAGATCGACCTTGGCTAAATCCAAATCGCCTCAGTGAAGTGACTTGATCGTGTCCAGCACATCCGGCTCAGCCTTGTCGTCGCTGAAGGCATCGACGATGCCGAAGGCGCCACCATAGCTCCACACCGACCATGAGAAGCCATGCGCTTCGGCGCGCGCGATCATGTCCCTGACATAGGCGGCCCGGTACTCGGCCGGCATCACATAGGCGTTGCCGTATTCCTGGCGGATCATGCCGAATTCGCCCAGCGTGATGTTTTCGGGCTTGACGCCGTTGGCCTTCGCCCACGCCTCGACCTTTTTGAACGGCGCATCCATCAAGCCAAGCAGCTTGTCGGGACTGTCCATGCTGGCGACCTGTTCGTCGAGATAGGCAAGCAGGCCGCTCTGCCGAGCCCATGGCGCCTCTGCCTTGATCCTGGCGCGGATGGTGTCGAGTGTCACGTCGAGCTGCGCCCGCGGCACCGCGGTCAGCGGATAGGGCAGGCCGGTCACATACGGGATGAAGTCGCCGGCCCAGGTCGCACCCTGATGGGTCAGCAGGAACGGATCGTAGGAGTGGAAGGTCCAGATGACATTGTCGTCCCGGATCGCCTTCGGATCGATCTTCTCAAGCGACGAGGCGGCGGAATAGCAGGCGCCGGTCAGCACCAGGGTCAGTTTCGTCGCCGAGGATCGCGCCGCGGCGAACAGTTTGCGCTGGCGGTCCGGCCACAGGCTGGTGCCGTCGCTGTCGCAATCGACGATCGGTTCGTTCATCGGTTCGAAAGCGACATGGGCGGGATCTTCGCTCGCCAGCGTGCGGGCCATCCTGCGCACCATCTCGACATAGTCGTCGAAGGTTTGCGGGTCGTCCATCACTTGCGCCATGCCGATCTTGCGGCTGCCGCCGGCCGAGGTCAGGTGCATGTCGACGACCACCTTCAGCCCGGCGCGGTTTATCATCCGCACCGAATCCAGCACGCTGGCATAGAGATCGTCGCGCAACGCCACGGTCTGGCCGGACAGGAACGGAGATGGATCGACCGGCATGCGCAGGAAATCGAAGCCCGCGTCCTTCAGTGCCTTGAGATCGTCTTCCCCAAGGAATTTGCGCCATTCGGGGTAGGGCAGGATGGCCTTGGCGTCGCCCCACTGGTCCTCGCCTGGCCAAGTGACCCACTGGTCCAGATTGAGGCCGCGCTTCATCGAGAAGGTCGCCGCATGGCTGGGCCACACCAACGCCGTGAGCACAAACAACACCGCCGTCAAGGTCTTGATCATCGCCGTCAACAGTGCCATCCGATGCTATGCCACGCGAGAAACAGGTGCCTCGTCGGGACTGAAAAAGGAAGCGCAATGGGCGATCATGGTGAATCGGCGACGCTGCTGGCCGGGCTTTCCGGCGCGTTGACGGCGTCCGGCCACCGGCTGATGGCGCGGGTCTATTACGCCGACACCGATTTCTCGGGTGTCGTCTATCATGCGCGTTATCTCGAATTCTTCGAACGCGGCCGCTCCGACTATCTGAGACTCACTGGCGTGCATCACACCGAACTTGCCGAAGGCAAGCATGGCGAAAAAATTGTTTGGGTGGTGCGGCGCATGGAGATCGATTTTCGCGGTCCCGCCCGCATCGACGACATCCTGACGGTCGATACAAGCACCGAGGATATTTCCGGCGCGCGCATCTTCATGGCGCAAAAGCTCAAGCGCGGCGACGAGGTGCTGGTCGAGGCCAAGGTCGAGGCGGCGATCATCGGCGAGAATGGCCGCCCAAGGCGCTTTCCGAGGGAATGGGTGGCGGCGTTCATGCGCAAGGCCGCTGCTGACTAGCCCCATTGCGATCAATAGGGATGGCTTGCGCCTTGCCACTGGGCGTGGCAATGCGCCGCGCCTTATATACTAACCCATCCTTAACCATAACGGTTCATGAAGAGATTGGTGAAGATTGGCGTGATCGTGCGCCTTCCTTTCACCAACATTTGCCCCGAAAAGGCCGCTAACGGCACAGTTTGGGGTTGTTCCGGTAGCTTCGTGCGACCGATCACAAGGGATGCCAGGGGCCAGCCGCCAGCTTCGCCCGGAAAATCTTAAGGACGTAACGATGGAAAATATCGCACTCGCCGATCCGGGCGCGCAATTGTCGGTTTGGGCGCTGTTCAGCCAGGCCAGCTGGGTGGTCAAACTGGTCATGATCGGCTTGCTCTGCGCTTCGATCTGGACCTGGGCGATCATCGTCGACAAGCTGGTTTCCTATGCCCGCATGCGAATGTCGCTCAACCGGTTCGAGCAGGTGTTCTGGTCGGGGCAGTCGCTGGAGGAGCTTTACCGGACGCTCGCCGACCGCAAGACCACCGGCATGGGAGCCATTTTCGTGGCCGCGATGCGCGAGTGGAAGAAGAGCTTCGAGAAGGGCGCCAAGTCGCCGCTCGGGCTGCAGACCCGCATCGACAAGGCGATGGACCTGGCGCTGACCCGCGAAATGGAAAAGCTGGAGGGCCGCCTCGGCTTCCTCGCCACCACCGGCTCGGCGGCACCCTTCATCGGCCTGTTCGGCACCGTCATCGGCATCATGACCTCGTTCCAGGCGATTGCCGGTTCCAAGAACACCAGTCTCGCGGTGGTTGCGCCCGGCATTGCCGAAGCGCTGCTGGCGACGGCCATCGGCCTGCTCGCCGCCATCCCCGCCGTCATCGCCTACAACAAGCTGTCGTCCGACGCGAGCAAGATAGCGGTGCGCATGGAAGGGTTCTCCGACGAGTTCTCCGCCATACTCTCGCGCCAAATCGATGAAAAAGTGGCCCCCAAGGCCTGAGGAGTAGCAGATGGGTATGTCCATGGGCATGGGAGGGCGCGGCGGGCGCGGCCACAGGCGGCGCGGCCGTCACCATGCACTAATGTCGGAGATCAACGTCACGCCGATGGTCGACGTGATGCTTGTGCTGCTGATCATCTTCATGGTCGCCGCACCGATGCTGACGGTCGGCGTGCCGATCGACCTGCCGGATACGCAGGCCAAGGCGATGAATGCCGACACGCAGCCGATCACCGTCTCGATCAACGCCACCGGCCAGATCTACCTGCAGGAAACCGAGATCCCGATCGAGGAACTGGTGGTCAAGCTGCAGGCGATCTCGAAGACCGGTTATGAAGAGCGCATCTTCATCCGTGGCGACAAGTCCACCGACTATGGCACGGCGATGAAGGTGATGGCCCGCATTTCGGCCGCCGGTTACAAGAATATCGGCCTCGTTTCGTTGCAGGAACAGGATCAGTAGACAAGAAGATGAAGACCGGCCTCACCACATCGGTGATCTTGCATGCGGCGGCGCTGACCTTCGGCCTGTTCACGCTGACGGCGCCGGCCGCGCTTCCGTCCTCCGACGTCGAGTCGGTAGCGGTCGATATCGTGCCGATGGAAGCCATCGCGCAGACGTTGCAGGGCGACAAGAAGGCCGTGATGCATGAAAAGCCTGCACCTGTGCCGACGCAGCGTCCGGACATCGTGCCGGATGCGCAGAAGGTCGGCGAGAACAGCGTCGATACCGACAAGCCGATAACGCCGGAAGCCAAGCCCAAGCCCGTCGACATGACATCGGCTCCGCCGCCCGCGCCGACACCGATCGAAAAGCCGAAGCCCGAGGACGTGCCGAAGCCTCAGGAAAAGCCCAAGCCCACGCCGGCAACGGAAGTGGCGCCGGCACCGACGCCCAAGGAAGAGGTCAAGCCCGAGCCGGTCAAGCAGGTCGACCCCAAGCCGACACCGGCCAAGCCGGCGCCGACCCCGCCGCCGCAGGACAAGACCGCGGCAATAGATCCGACGCCCGAGGTCAAGCCTGACGCCGTCGCCGAAGCCATAGCGCAGGAGCCGCCCACCGAAGCGACACAGCTGCCGGACTCGGCACCCGCGCCGGAAGCCCGGCCGAAGCCGCAGCCGGCACAGGCCGAAAGCGCCAAGGCGCCGGACCGCAAGGATGCCGACAAGCCGGTCAAGGAAGCCTCGTCGAAGCCGAAGTCCGACGACAAGCAATTCAACGCCGACGAGATTTCCGCTCTCCTCGACAAGCAGAAGCCCTCGGGCGGCGGCGGCAAGCGCTCGACCCAGCAGGCGTCGCTCGGCGGCGACAAGGATCAGGGCCAGAAGCTTTCCAGGTCGGAAATGGGCGCCCTGGAAAGCCAGCTCGGCGGCTGCTGGACCCTTCCCGCGGGCCTTGAAGGTTCCGAGAACTTCGTCGTCGTGGTGCGGTTCAACCTGGATGCCTCCGGCAAGCTGGACGGGCGACCGGCGGTCGAAAAGTCAAGCGGAAACCGTCAGTTCGACGAAAGTGCCGTTCGCGCGGTGCAAAAATGCGATGTCACCGGCCTGCAGGTTCCAGCCGGCAAGCAGGATATCTGGGCCGACGTCCGCGTCACCTTCGATCCAAGGGAGATGCTGGGCCTCTAGGGCCCGCGTATCCGAAAATCAGTACGAGAAGCGAGAAGACATGAAATCAATCCTCAAGCCGCTCCTGATGGTCGCAGCAATGGCGATGGGCATGACCGCTGTCGGCACGTTGCCGGCGCTGGCGCTCGTCGAGCTCAACGTCAACAAGGGCAATGTGGAGCCGCTGCCGATCGCCATCACCGATTTCCAGGGCGGCGACGCGCTTGGCGCGCAGATTTCGCAGATCGTCACCGCCGACCTGAAGCGCTCGGGGCTGTTCGCGCCAATCGACAAGAGCGCCTTTATCGAGAAGATCACCAACCCGGATGCAGCGCCGCGCTTCGACGACTGGAAGGTCATCAACGCGCAGGCCTTGGTCACCGGCAGCGTCAGCAAGGAAGCCGACGGCCGTATCCGCGCCCAGTACCGGTTGTGGGATACGTTTGCCGGCCAGCAGATGTCCGGCGAGCAGTTCTTCGCCAACGACGCCAATCAGCGGCGTGTCGCCCACATCATCGCCGACGCCATCTATGAGCGGCTGACCGGCGAAAAAGGCTATTTCGACACCCGCGTTGTCTTCATCGACGAATCCGGCGCCAAGAACGCGCGCAAGAAGCGCCTCGCCATCATGGACCAGGACGGCGCCAACATCCGTTATCTCTCGGATGGCAAGTCGATCGTGCTGACGCCGCGTTTCTCGCCGAACCGGCAGGAAATCACCTACATGTCCTATGAGAGCGGTCAGCCGCGGGTCTACCTGCTGCAGATCGAGACCGGCCAGCGTGAACTGGTCGGAAATTTCCCCGGCATGACCTTTGCGCCGCGCTTTTCGCCAGACGGCCAGAAAGTGATCATGAGCCTGCTGCGCGACGACGGCAATTCCAACATCTTCGCCATGGATCTGCGCAGCCGTTCGACGACGCGGCTGACCAATTCGACCGCCATCGACACCTCGCCCTCCTATTCGCCCGACGGCAGCAAGGTGGTGTTCACCTCCGACCGCGGCGGCCGTGCGCAGATCTACGTGATGGGCGCCGACGGCTCGGGCCAGACCCGCATCTCCTTCGGCGACGGTGTCTACTCGACGCCGGTGTGGTCACCGCGCGGCGACCTGATCGCCTTCACCAAGCAGACTGGCGGCGAATTCCAGATCGGCGTCATGAAAACCGACGGCTCGGGCGAGCGCATCCTGTCCTCAGGCTTCCAGCAGGAGGGGCCGACCTGGGCGCCGAACGGCCGCGTGCTGATGTTCTTCCGCGACTCCGCCGGTGGGCCAAAACTGATTTCGGTCGATCTTACCGGGCGTAACGAGCAGTCGATCCCGACGGCGAATTTCGCTTCGGACCCGGCCTGGTCGCCGCTGCTGGAGTAAGGGACGAATTGGAGAATTGAAGAGATGGAGAAACCGGGAAGTTATATCAAGCGCGCGAGGGATTTAGAGGTATATAAACGCGCTTATGCAATTTCTCTTGAGGTGCACAGGGCCACGCTTGCTTTCCCGAAGATGGAGCAATACGCACTGGCTGACCAGTTGCGCCGTTCCAGCAAGGGAATCTGCGCCAATCTGGCTGAAGGGTTCGCCAAACAGACGCACTCCAAACCCGAATTCGCACGTTTCATTTCAATGGCGATGGGGTCCTGCAGTGAAGTGGACACCTGGATTTCGTACGCGTTCGACCTTGGATACATTACCCAAGCGCAGCTCGTGGAATGGCTGCAATCCTATGCCCATATCTACGGCATGCTGGTGAATCTGAGAGAGAAGCTAAGGTGATTTCTCTCTTCAGTTCTTCGATTCCTCACCTCTTCAATTCCCCCTTTTCCATGCATTGGTCGCGTTTTTGCCGCATTTCCGCCTAGGGTCCGCGCCAACTGTGGCTCATGGCCAAACAGCTGCGGACGGGCAGCTTAAACCAAAATTTAACCGTGTTTCTTGAATGCCGGTTAACCCAAACGTGGTTACTGGGTGATCAACGAAATCACTCGAATACGATCACTCGAAATACGAAGGAGAGGCGGCATGGGCCGTATCGCAGCACTTACCAGAAACCCGGTCATGATCGCGCTGGTGGCGATGCTCGCCATCGCCGGTTGCGCCTCGAAGAAGACGCCGAACAACGCGGCCGATCTTGGCCTCAACGGCGCCGGCGCGGCAACGCCCGGATCGGCGCAGGACTTCACCGTCAACATCGGCGACCGTATCTTCTTCGATACGGACTCGACCTCGATCCGTGCCGATGCGCAGACGACGCTGGCTCGTCAGGCACAATGGCTGAACCAGTACAAGCAGTATGCCATCGTCATCGAAGGCCATGCCGACGAGCGCGGCACGCGTGAATACAATCTGGCGCTCGGCGCCCGCCGCGCCGCCGCCACCCGCGACTTCCTCGTCGCCAAGGGTGTTTCTGCCGGCCGTCTCAAGACCATCTCATACGGCAAGGAACGTCCGGTCGCGGTGTGCGACGACATCTCCTGCTGGTCGCAGAACCGCCGTGCGGTCACCACGCTCAGCGGCGCCGGTTCCTGAGGCGTCGCGCGGCCGGTCGCGCCTCAAGAAATGCGCGGCGTACAGCGGTAAAAATGCAACATACCTGTGCGAAAGGCGGCCTCCGGGCCGCCTTTTTCATATCCGGATGCCCGAAACAAAATTTGGCCGAAGTCTCGGCTCCTGCTATGAGCCGAGGGCGCTTGGCTGGTCCCATTCTGATTGGAAGGCGCGAACAAGCTAACGAAATCACGGCGAGAGGCACATGCATTTGAGATCGGTTCTGAGCGGCACGCTTGCGCTGCTGCTCCTATCAGGCGTCACCGCCCTGGCTAGCGGCTTGGGGGCTAGCGGCACAGGGCAATCAACCGACAGCGGCTTTTCCTTCCATCTGCCCAGCATCGAATTGCCCAGCATTTTCGGTCAAAAGAAAAAACAGGATCAGGTCCAGATGGTGCAGTCCGATCCTGCCGCCGTCACCAGCCTGGAAGAGCAGTTGCGGCAGATGAACGGCAAGATCGAGGAACTCAATTTCCAGGTCCTGCAGATGCAGGAGCAGATTCGCAAGCAGCAGGAAGACAACGAATTCCGCTTCCAGCAGCTTGAAGGCGGCACGCAAGGAGCACAGCCGCCGGCACAGAAGAAATCAGACGCCACCACCGGCACCGACTCCAACGTGGCAGCGGCCCCGGCAACACAGGCGCCGGCCGATGCCGGCGCCGCGCCCGGCAACAACCAGTCAGCAGGCGGCAAGACGGTCGAGGACGTCATCGTCGAATCGCCCGATGGCGACCCCGGCAAGATGATTCCCGGTACGGGAGCGCCTGAAAAGACCTTCGGAACCATCACCGTCGACAAGAACGGCAATGTCGTCGATGCCGGCGGCAACACCCAGTCGACCACGCCGGCGCAGGAAACCGCGCCTGCCACCGGCGCGCCTCCCAAGGCCGGCAAATCCGATACGGTGATCGCCGCGTTGCCCGCCACCAACGATCCGGAGGAGCTCTACCGCAACTCCTATCAGTTCATCCTCTCGGGCGATTACGGCACCGCCGAACAGGGTTTTCGCGACCACATCGCCCGCTTCCCCAGGGACGCGAAGGCGGCGGACGCGCATTACTGGCTGGGCGAGTCGCTGCTCGGCCAGCAGAAATACCGTGACGCCGCGGAGACTTTCCTTGCCGCCAGCAAGGATTACCCCAAGGCCAAGAAGGCTCCCGACATGTTGCTGAAGCTCGGCGTGTCGCTGGTCGGCCTCAAGCAGCATGACGTTGCCTGCGCCACCTTCAGCGAGGTCGGCAAGCGCTACCCTGATATTTCCAGTGCGCTCAAGGAACGCGTCAAGCAGGAGAAAGCCCTGGCTGCGTGCTGATCTTTCTGATGCATGTCGTTGTCCCGGGGCCACTTTTGGGCGACACGCATTGATGCTCGACATCGAGCCTGAATTTTCGACCAGAATTTTTTCGCACATCGATTTTACCAGCGGCGCTGTTGCGGCCGTGTCCGGCGGCAGCGACTCGACCGCCCTGCTCCTTCTTCTCAAACACCATCTCGACCGCACGGCGCCAGCAATCAAGCTGCTGGCGGTGACGATCGAACACGGGTTGCGGGCCGGTTCGGCAGCGGAAGCGCAAGCGGTGGCGAAGCTGTGCGCGACATACGGAATTTCACACCGCATCATGACGTGGTCTGGCCCCAAGCCGTCGACCGGTCTGCCCGCAGCGGCGCGCGAAGTGCGCTACCGGCTGCTGGCCGAGGCAGCACAAGCGGAAGGCATCGGCCTGATCCTGACCGGCCATACCGCCGACGACCAGGCGGAAACGGTGCTGATGCGGCAAGCACGGGATGATGGCCGAGAGTTTGCCGGTATGGCGGGCCGCGGACTTGCCGGCATGGCGCCGGCTACCTTGTATGATTGGCGCAGTTGGATCGTGCGGCCGCTCCTCGGTGAGCGGCGCTCGGCACTGCGCGACGTCCTGCGGCGTCGAAATGTCGACTGGGCCGACGACCCGACCAATGTCGACGAGGCTTTCGAGCGGCCGCGCATGCGCGCTATGCTCGCCGGCCGGGACGGCGTGCGGCGCATCGACGATGCGCTGGCGCTGGCCGCGCACGAGGGCAAGGCGCGCCGGCAGCTTGGCCTCGCAGCCGCGGACTTGATCCGCCGTTTCGCGGCTCAGCCTGGGGCGGGGCTCGTTCGTCTCGATCCGGGTTTTTTGAGCACGGGTGACGAGCGGGCAGCCGTCTATGCGTTGCGCATCCTGCTGGCCACCATCGGCGGGATCGCCTTCCTGCCGGATCAGGCCCGCGGCGAGGCGCTGTTCGGCCGGCTCAAGGCCGGATTTCTTTGCGCCACATTGTCGCGGACGGTTGTCGATTTCCGGCGTGCCGGCATCTTCCTGCGGCGCGAGGCGCGCGGCTTGCCCGCAGCAGCTGCCGCCGACAGCACCCTGTGGGATGGCCGCCGGCACATCACATTGAACGACAGCAGCGGCGCATTGTTGATTGCCCCGTTCGGCACGGCGGCGAAGCGGCTGGCAATGGGCGACGGAAAAACCCCGCCGAGCCTGATGCGCGCCGCGCTCGCCGCCGAGCCGGCATTGTGGCGATCCGGTGAATGCCTTGGATTGCCCGGGCATGGAACCTTGTCCGCGACGGTTGAAGCGCGGCCGGTCGTTGCGCCCTTCGCCCGCTTTCTGCCGTCCTTCGACCTGGCGCCGGCGCGGGCCGTCGCCGGGCTGATTGGCGCTGCCCCGGTCCCGCCCTTGCCTTTCCGCGGCCACAGTGCCGGTTGATGGTGGGCGAAAGCTTAACCCCGACGTGCTGTTATGCTTGGCAAGGGGAGGCGCTCTCCCTATGTTAGGCGCAAGTTTCCTCTCATGACGCGTGTCCGCCCCGCGGACGCCAACGGGACAATTGATGAATCCGAACTATCGCAACCTCGCGCTCTGGGCGATCATAGCGGTCCTGCTCATCGCCCTGTTCAATCTGTTCCAGACGCCGCAGACGCGAGGGGCCTCCAGCGATGTGCCGTATTCGCAGTTCCTGCAGGACGTCGCGGCGGGCCGGGTCAAGACGGTGACCATCGCCGGAGCCCGCATCACCGGCACCTACACCGACAATGCCAGCGGCTTCCAGACCTATTCGCCCGGCGATCCGTCGCTGGTCTCGCGGCTGCAGGACAAGAACGTCACCATCAACGCGCGGCCTGAGTCCGACGGCTCCAATTCGCTGTTCGGCTATCTGATCTCATGGCTGCCGATGATCCTCATCCTCGGCGTCTGGATATTCTTCATGCGCCAGATGCAGTCCGGCTCCGGGCGCGCCATGGGCTTCGGCAAGTCGAAGGCCAAGCTGCTCACCGAAGCGCATGGCCGCGTCACCTTCCAGGATGTCGCCGGCGTCGACGAAGCCAAGCAAGATCTGGAAGAGATCGTCGAGTTCCTGCGCGATCCGCAGAAGTTCCAACGGCTCGGCGGCAAGATTCCGCGCGGCGTGCTGCTTGTCGGTCCTCCGGGAACCGGCAAGACGCTGCTCGCCCGTTCGGTTGCCGGCGAAGCCAATGTGCCGTTCTTCACAATTTCCGGTTCGGACTTCGTCGAGATGTTCGTCGGCGTCGGTGCAAGCCGCGTCCGCGACATGTTCGACCAGGCCAAGAAGAATGCGCCCTGCATAATCTTCATCGACGAAATCGACGCCGTCGGCCGCCATCGCGGCGCTGGCCTCGGCGGCGGCAATGACGAACGCGAGCAGACGCTGAACCAGCTGCTCGTCGAAATGGATGGCTTCGAATCAAACGAAAGCATCATCCTGATCGCCGCCACCAACCGACCCGACGTGCTCGATCCGGCACTGCTCAGGCCAGGCCGCTTCGACCGCCAGGTCGTGGTGCCGAACCCCGACATCGTCGGCCGCGAGAAGATCCTCAAGGTGCATGTGCGCAACGTGCCGCTGGCACCCAATGTCGACCTCAAGGTGATCGCGCGCGGTACGCCCGGCTTCTCCGGCGCCGACCTGATGAATCTCGTCAACGAGTCCGCGCTGATGGCGGCACGCCGCAACAAGCGCCTCGTCACCATGGCCGAATTCGAGGACGCCAAGGACAAGATCATGATGGGCGCCGAGCGTCGTTCGTCGGCCATGACGCAGGCCGAGAAGGAGCTCACCGCCTACCATGAGGCCGGTCATGCCATTCTCGCGCTCAACGTGCCGTCGGCCGACCCGCTGCACAAGGCCACCATCATCCCGCGTGGCCGGGCGCTCGGCATGGTCATGCAGTTGCCGGAAGGCGACCGCTATTCGATGAGCTACAAATACATGATCTCGCGTCTCGCCATCATGATGGGTGGCCGTGTCGCCGAGGAGTTCAAGTTCGGTAAGGAAAACATCACCTCGGGCGCCTCCTCGGACATCGAGCAGGCGACCAAGCTGGCCCGCGCCATGGTCACGCGCTGGGGCTTTTCCGACAAGCTTGGCCATGTCGCTTACGGCGACAACCAGGAGGAAGTGTTCCTCGGCCATTCAGTGGCGCGCACGCAGAACGTCTCGGAAGAGACCGCGCAGATCATCGACGCCGAAGTGCGCCGCCTGATCGACGAGGCCTATTCGACGGCGAAGTCCATCCTGACCAAGAAGAAGAAGGAATGGATCGCGTTGGCGCAAGGCCTGCTGGAATACGAGACGCTGTCCGGCGAGGAGATCAAGCAGTTGATCGCCGGCCACAAGCCCGCGCGCGACCTCGGCGACGACACGCCGCCAAGCCGGGGCTCGGCCGTGCCGAAGTCCGGCGGCCGGCGCAAGAAGGGACCGGAGCCGGAAGGCGGCATGGAACCGCAGCCATCGAGCTGAGTTCGACAAGAAATTGATTTTAGAAACGCCGCGGCATGGTCCGCGGCGTTTTTTTGTTTGGAGGCTTTGGCACTCGTCTGCCTTAGCTTGAAGGCGGGCCAATTGTTGAAGCCGGCGCCGCTCCTCATCTGCCTGCCGGCATCTTTTCCCATATCGTGACTGTGTAGTGACGGAGAGAAGTGCGCCGCCTCCCGGCGATTTCGCCAATCACCTGCGTTGCCAGGATGGCGCCGGCGTTGCGGTCAGCTACTTTCTCCCCGCCACTATACGGGGAGTTGAGGGAGTGGTCCGCGAAGCGGACGAAAAGCCAATTGCTTGGCTTTTCGAACGACGAATGCCCGGCAGGGCAATGGGCGGCGCCATCGAGCGCGAATGGCCCGCCCGGCATTTGACAAGAAAAAAGCCCGCGAACCTTGGGCTCGCGGGCTTTCTCTTGTTCAGATGTTGTTGTCGTTCAGCTCTTCAGCTTGGCGTTGCACAGGCTGTAGAAGCCGCCGCCCTTCTGGATCCACTTGAGGCCACCAAGCGCATTGGCGTCCTTGAGGGCATAGTACTGGTCGAGGCAAGTATGCATGCGGCCCTTGCCGGGGGTCTCGCTGGAATATTTCGGCGAGATCGCTGACGGGAACGTGACGCCCTTGGGTGCAACAGTGGTCGGTTTCGCCGGCTCCTTGGTGTAGCTCGCCTCGTCGGCGGCCGGTACGGTGTCGTCATCCGACGCGCTGGCGCCGCACTCGGTCTTGCGGAAGTCGTTCCACTTCATGCCTTTCAGCGTGTCGGCTGTCTTGGCAGCCTGATACTTGGTGCTGCATTCGGCCATGCTCAGACCCTTGCCGCCACTGTCGGCGGGAGCCGCGGCAGCCTTGGTGGTTGCCGGCTTGGCGGCAGCGGCGGATGCACCGGCGGCGCATTCGGACTTGCGGAAGTCGTTCCACTTCATGCCGTTCAGAGTGCCGGCAGCCTTCGCCGCCTGGTACTTGGCGCTGCATTCCTTCGCCGTCAGACCCTTGGCCGTGCTGTCGTCGGCCGCAGCGGCCGCCTTGGCCGGCTTCGTCTCGGCAGCCTTCTTGGTGTCGGCGGTTGCCTTTGTGTCGGCTGCCTTTGTGTCGGTTGCCTTGGTGTCGGTCTTGGCCGCTGCGTCTGCGCCGCACTGGGCCTTGCGGAACTGGTTCCAGGTCGCCCCGGCGAGTGTCCCCGCATCCTTGGCGGCGTTGTATTTCGTGCTGCACTCGGCCATCGTCAGTGCGTTGGCTGGCGCGGCCAGAAACAAGGTCGCGACGGCGAGGCCGGTCAAAGTAGCAAGTCGGTGGATGAGCATAGCGTTTCTCCGTTGCGGCAGCCCATGATACGTCCCGACGAATCAATAACGCTCAACGGCCGGTTGCGCCAGATGCTAAGTAGCGTATATATCGGCGAAAGCTGGGGCTTTGCCGATAAGGTGATGAAATCGTTGTTCGTTGCCGGCTTCAAAGCAAGATTTTCCATGTGCATCCGCGCTGAAAGTCTCGCATGACTGGTATATTCAACATGGCAGTCTCAGCATGCCAGGTTGCAGCCAGGTTGTGTGCAGTGCACAACAAGGATTTTCTAAGGATTGGTAACATATAATCACACAATGTGATCAAGGCGCCCCGGCCAATTGTGGCATGACGTGCTGGGGAAGAACGTTAAGGAATCGGGCTAGCATGGCAGGGAATTATTTCGGCACGGACGGCATTCGCGGGCGCGCCAACAAGTTTCCGATGACCGCGGAAATCGCGATGCGGGTCGGCATGGCTGCCGGCCTCTCCTTCCAGCGCGGCAGCCACCGTCATCGTGTCGTGCTCGGCAAGGACACCAGGCTTTCCGGCTATATGATCGAGAATGCCATGGTCGCCGGTCTTTGTGCCGCCGGCATGGACGTGTTCCTGCTCGGCCCGATCCCGACTCCGGCGGTCGCCATGCTGGTGCGTTCGCTGCGCGCCGATATCGGCGTCATGATCTCGGCTTCGCACAATCCCTATTACGACAACGGCATCAAGCTGTTCGGACCCGACGGCTACAAGCTCTCCGACGAGATCGAGGAGCGCATCGAGAGCATGCTCGACAAGGATATCGAACTGGCGCTCGCCGATTCCGACGGGCTTGGCCGCGCCAAGCGCGTCGACGGCGTGCATGACCGCTACATCGAATTCGCCAAGCGCACCTTGCCGCGCTCGATGTCACTCTCGGGCTTGAGGATCGTCGTCGATTGCGCCAATGGCGCGGCCTACAAGGTGGCACCCGAGGCGCTGTGGGAACTGGGCGCCGAAGTCGTCGCCATCAATGTCGAGCCCAATGGCTTCAACATCAACAAGGAATGCGGCTCGACCCATCCCGCCGGCCTGCAGAAGAAGGTGCACGAAGTGCGCGCCGACATCGGTATCGCGCTCGATGGCGATGCCGATCGCGTCGTCATTGTCGATGAGAACGGTGCGATCGTCGATGGCGACCAGATCATGGCGCTGATCGCCGAATCCTGGCACCAGAGCGGGCGGCTCGCCGGCGGCGGCGTCGTTTCGACGGTCATGTCCAATCTCGGCCTCGAGCGCTTCCTCGGCGACATGAAGCTGCAATTGCACCGCACCAAGGTCGGCGACCGTTATGTCGTCGAACATATGCGCGCGCACGGGCTGAATGTCGGCGGCGAACAATCCGGCCATATCGTGCTGTCGGACTTCTCGACCACCGGCGATGGCCTGGTTTCGGCACTGCAGGTACTGGCCTGCATCAAGCGGCAGGGGCGGCCGGTCAGCGAACTGTCGAAGAAGTTCGAACCGGTGCCACAGCTCCTGAAGAACGTCCATATTTCCGGCGGCAAGCCGCTCGAGGAAGCGCCAGTCAAGGCGGCCATCGAAGACGCCCGCCACCGCCTCGGCAAGGCCGGGCGGCTGGTTATTCGGCCCTCCGGCACGGAACCGCTGATCCGCGTCATGGCCGAGGGCGACGACCCGCAACTGGTCGAGTCCATCGTCAATGGGATCGTTGAGGTTATCTCCGAAACGCGCAGCGCAGCTTAATCACAAGCCCGCCCGCGAGGGTGCCGCACACATATCTTCGCCAGCTCAAGCCCGCCCTTCCGGCGGGCTTTTTGGTCGGTCCGGCAGTCGATTCCGGCATCCTGAGGCCGCTCTACCATGCCTCGAAGTTTCGGGATTCGTGGTTAAGCAACAGGGTTAAACGCCCTTTAACCTTTGCACTTCATTATCCACGACTGAAAAGCAATTGCATTCGGACACGATAGCCGTTCCGAACTTCTCAGGGGTGACAAGCATGTTCAATACAGCCAGAAAGGTCCTGCTCGCCTTACTGTTCGCAGGCCTGGCAGGACCGCTGTTCGCGGCCGACCTGCCGGAACCGGTGGTCGAGGAAGCTCCGCCTCCGGCCGTCTACGAGCAGCCGGTCGAAGTCGGCGGCTGGTATATCCGCGGCGACATCGACTATCACAAGTCGACCCTGCGCGGCATCGACTATATGACCTATACCGTTGATCCCTGTAACTGTACGGTCACGCCCGGCACCAGAAGCTTCGATTTCGGTAAGCTCAAGGGCGGCTTCTCGCTCGGCGCCGGCGTCGGCTACAAGATCAACGACTACTTCCGCACCGATCTGACCGCCGACTATTGGTTCAAGTCGAACTTCAACGGCGGCACGTCGGATATCAACGGGACTTCGACCGAAGTGTCGAAGATGAGCGCCCTGCTGCTGCTTGCCAATGCCTATGTCGATCTCGGCACCTATAGTGGCATCACGCCCTACGTCGGCGCCGGCATCGGCGGTGCGCGCGTCAAGTGGGATACTGTCTATGACCCGAACACCACCGAGACCAACCCGGGAGCGTCCAACTGGCGCTTCGCCTACGCTCTGATGGCCGGCGCTTCCTACTGCCTGACCGACAAGATCATCCTCGACGCGGGCTATCGCTTCAGCCACATCCAGGGCGGCCGCATGTTCGAATGGGATGTCAGCAGCTCCGGCCCCGGCTTCGATCGCGGCATCAACACACACGAAGTGCGCGGTGGCCTGCGCTATCAGTTCGGCGGCAACAACGGTTGCGCCGCGCCGGTCGTGGCCTACCAGCCCGAACCCGAGCCGATCTACACCAAGTAACACCAGCATTACCTGAAATTCTCGCGAACCGCCCGGCATCAGCCGGGCGGTTTTCGTTTGCACCGCCCCGATGAGACCCTGCCGGAAATGAATTCGCTAACGCTCTGTTAGCCTTAACCGGCACTTAACCACTATGGTTAACAATGCTTCCTGAAACGATGGCTGCCGTTGCTATTCCTGGCGGCGCCAAATTCGGGAGTCGGGGACCATGAAAATCATTTCGCGTAAGACGCTGGCACTTGGCGCCTTAGCCCTCTTGCCGCTGACGCCCGTGCATGCTGCCGACTACGACCCGCCGATCTATGTCGACCAGGCGCCCGATTATGTGCCGGTCGAGGTCGGCTCCGGCTGGTATCTGCGCGGCGATGTCTCGTACCTGGCGCAGAAGAGCTTCAGGAACGACAATTTCGCCTTCACGCCGGCAAGCTTCAGCGACAAGGAAGACCCCATCTTTGCCAGCATCGGCTTCGGCTACCATTTCAACGACTATCTGCGCGCCGATCTCAATCTGGGCTATCTGCCCGGCAACAAGATCGGCGTCGGCTATGACGATTCAGCGACTGCGGCAGAGCCGACCGTGGCATCGGCGTCCCTGAAGAACTACGCCTTCTCGGGCATGCTCAATGGCTATGTCGATCTTGGCACCTATGTCGGGATCACGCCTTATCTCGGCGCCGGTATCGGTGTCGTCCGCAGCAAGCGCAGCCTCTCGGCTAGCTACTTCACCGACAACAGCGATCCCAGCGATGATTTCGTACTGAATGACAGCAAGACCCAGTACTCCCTGGCCTATACGCTGAATGCCGGCCTTGCCTATCAGGTGACGAAGAACGTTTCCGTCGATCTGGGCTATCAGTATTTCTCCGCCCCGGATGCCGAATATGTGACAGCCGAAAGCCTGACCTCCTATCCGATCAAAAAGGGGATCAGCAACCACCAGGTCAAGCTCGGGCTGCGCTACGATCTCTGGTAGGCGCCGCGAGCACGAGGATCAGGACGGCGGATCTTCGGGTCCGCCGTTTGCGTTTGAAGTCACGCCATCCTGATCACAGATCGCCAGTATCCCGCCAGCGACAAAAACTTTCCTCTTGACGCCCGAAGCCTGAACGCATATCGCCGTCCGTGGGCCACCCCTCCCCAACGAGGGGCCACTATCTGGAAGGATAGACCACGATGACGACGCATACGAAGCCCGGACTCCGTCCGGCAAACCCCAATTTTTCCTCAGGTCCCTGCGCAAAGCGCCCTGGCTGGTCGGTCGAGGCCCTGAACAATGCCGCGCTCGGTCGCTCCCACCGCGCGAAGATCGGCAAGGCCAAGCTCGAACAGGCGATCGAGCTGACGCGGGAAATTCTCCAGGTCCCGGCGGACTACCGCATCGGCATCGTGCCGGCGTCGGACACCGGCGCGGTCGAGATGGCGCTGTGGTCGCTGCTCGGCGAGCGCGGCGTCGACATGGTCGCCTGGGAGAGCTTTGGCTCCGGCTGGGTCACCGACGTGGTCAAGCAATTGAAGCTCGCCGATGTGCGCAAGATCGAAGCCGGCTACGGCGAACTGCCCGACCTCACAAAGATCGATTTCGACCGCGATGTGGTCTTCACCTGGAATGGCACCACGTCCGGCGTGCGCGTGCCGAATGGCGATTTCATTCCCGCGGATCGCAAGGGCCTGACCATCTGCGACGCGACTTCGGCCGCCTTCGCACAGAGGCTCGATTTCGAAAAACTCGATGTCGTCACCTTCTCCTGGCAGAAGGTGCTGGGCGGCGAGGGCGCGCACGGCATGCTGATCCTGTCACCCCGCGCGGTCGAGCGGCTGGAGATCTATAAGCCTTCATGGCCGCTGCCGAAAATCTTCCGCCTGACCTCGGGCGGCAAGTTGATCGAAGGCATCTTCAAGGGCGAGACCATCAACACGCCGTCGATGCTGTGCGTCGAGGACTATCTCGATGCGCTCAACTGGGCCAAGTCGATCGGCGGCCTCGAAGGGCTGATCGCCAGGGCGGATGCCAATGCGGCCGTCCTCGATCGCTTTGTCGCCAAGTCCTCATGGCTCGGTCATCTCGCCGTCCAGCCGGCGACGCGGTCGAACACGTCCGTGTGTCTGTCCTTCACCGATCCGGATGTGTCCGCGCTCGACGCCGATGGGCAAGCGGCCTTCGCCAAGGGCTTGGTCTCCACGCTCGACAAGGAAGGTGTCGCCTACGACATCGGCGCCTATCGTGACGCACCGCCCGGCCTGCGCGTCTGGTGCGGCGCGACCGTCGAGACGTCGGATCTCGAAGCATTGCTGCCCTGGCTCGACTGGGCCTTCGCCGCGCAGAAGGCGTCGCTTAAAGCGGCTGCCTGATCCCTCCCCCTTGAGGGGAGGGTGGCCCGAATGGCCGGGTGGGGTCCTCTCCACCCGGCTCCACGTTACCAACATCAGCAGATTAGGCCGCGTCCGGCCGTACCGATCCCACCCCGGCGCTTCGCGCCGACCCTCCCCTCAAGGGGGAGGGACGCCAATCGCAAAGGACCAAACTATGCCCCGCGTTCTCGTCTCGGACAAACTTTCTCCCACCGCCGTGCAGATATTCAAGGATCGTGGCGTCGAGGTCGACTATCTGCCCGATCTCGGCAAGGACAAGGAAAAGCTGCTCGAAGTGATCGGCCAGTATGATGGCCTCGCCATCCGCTCGGCGACCAAGGTCACCGAAAAGTTGATCAACGCCGCCACGAAACTCAAAGTCGTCGGCCGCGCCGGCATCGGCGTCGACAATGTCGACATCCCGGCGGCGAGCCGCAAGGGCATCATCGTGATGAACACCCCCTTCGGCAATTCGATCACGACAGCTGAACATGCCGTGGCGATGATCTTCGCGCTTGCCCGCCAGATCCCGGAAGCCAACGCTTCGACCCATGCCGGCAAATGGGAGAAGAACCGCTTCATGGGCGTCGAGATCACCGGCAAGACGCTGGGCGTGATCGGCTGCGGCAACATCGGCTCGATCGTCGCGACGCGCGGCGTCGGGTTGAAGATGCATGTCATCGCCTTCGACCCGTTCCTATCGGACAAACGCGCCGAGGAACTCGGCGTCGACAAGGTCGAGCTGGACGAGCTTTTCGCCCGCGCCGACTTCATCACGCTGCATACGCCGCTGACCGACAAGACGCGCAACATCATCGACGCCGCGGCCATCTCCAAGATGAAGAACGGTGTGCGCATCATCAACTGCGCCCGCGGCGGGCTGATCGTCGAAGCCGATCTGGTCGCGGCGCTGAAGAGCGGCAAGGTGGCGGGCGCGGGCGTCGACGTGTTCGAGGTCGAGCCGGCCGAGCAGAATGCGTTGTTCGGCATGGAGAATGTGGTGGCGACGCCGCATCTCGGCGCCTCGACGGCGGAAGCGCAAGAGAATGTCGCGCTGCAGGTCGCCGAACAGATGGCCGACTATCTGATCAAGGGTGCCGTCTCCAATGCCATCAACATGCCGTCGATCACCGCCGAGGAAGCCCCGCGGCTGAAGCCCTTCGTCAAGCTCGCAGAAGTACTCGGCGCCTTTGTCGGCCAGGTCACAGAAGACCCGATCAAGGAGGTCGAGATCCTGTTCGACGGCTCGGCGGCGACAATGAATACCCGCGCGCTGATCAGTGCGGCGCTTGCCGGGCTGATCCGGCCGCAGGTCTCCGACGTCAACATGGTGTCGGCGCCGATCATGGTGAAGGAGCGCGGCATCATCGTTGCCGAGGTCAAGCGCGACAAGTCGGGCGTGTTCGACGGCTACATCAAGCTGACGGTGACGACCGAGCACAAGACGCGCTCGATCGCCGGCACCTGCTTCTCCGATGGCAAGCCGCGCTTCATCCAGATCAAGGGCATCAATCTCGATGCCGAGGTCGGCCAGCACATGCTCTACACGACCAATGCCGACGCGCCGGGCATCATCGGCCTGCTCGGCACCGTCTGCGGCGAGAACGGCGTCAACATCGCCAACTTCCAGCTTGGCCGCAACCGGCCGGGCGGCGATGCCATCGCGCTGCTCTATCTCGACGCGCCGTTCCCGGAGGCCGTGCTGGAAAAGGTCAAGGCGCACAAGTCGATCGATTCGGCCAAGAGGCTGCATTTCGACATCAACGCGATGTGACCCAGGAGTTGCTGTGAAAGATCGAAGGGCGCGGCCTGGTCCGCGCTTTTTGTGTTCAGCGTGTCCTGGCTGATGGCAGGTTCGCCGCTTTGCGCCCACTGTATTCGGCAAGCCCGATGCCGCCCAGCACGAGCACCAAAGCCAGTGCCTGGTAGAGCTGGAACGTCTCGCCGACGATCAGCACCGACAGCAGCGTGCCGAAGATCGGCACCAGATTGATGAACAGGCCGGCGCGGTTGGCACCGATCAGCTCGTTGCCCCTGATGTAAAAGATCTGCGAGATGACCGAGGCGCCGATCGCGGTATAGACGATGACCGCCCAGCCGCGCGCGTCGGGCACGATGACCGTGCCGGCGGCGATCTCCCACAGGAAGAAAGGCACCGAGGTAACGAGAGCGGCGACCGACAGGGCGAGCATCAGGCTCTGCCAATGCATCATCGGTTTCAGCCGCAGCCCGACCGAATAGCCGCTGTAGAGAAACACGGCGGCCAGCATTATGGCGTCGCCGAAATTGAGCTCCAGCGTCAACAGCCGGCGCGGGTCGCCGTGGCAGGCGGTCAGGATCACGCCGGCGATGGTCAGCACGACGCCGACAATCTGCGCCCAGTTCACGCGCAGGCGGAAGAAGACGAAATTGGCTGTCATGATCAGAATCGGCATCGCCGCCTGTTCGATCGAGACGTTGATCGCAGTCGTATAGTTGAGCGCCGTGTAGAAGATGGTGTTGAACAGGGTGAAACCGCTGGCACCGAGGGCCGAAAGGATGAGCCAGTGCTTGCGCACCACCGGCCAGTCCTTGCGTATCGTCTTCCAGCCGATCGGCAGCATGATCGCCACGGCCAGCACCCAGCGCAGGAAGACGAGCGTCATCGGCGAGACGTGATCGACCGCCAGCTTGCCGGCCACCGAGTTGCCGCCCCACAGCAAGGTGGTGAGCAGCAGGACTATGTAGGCGCTTCGATGCATCGCGGGATTCCGGCCGCGGGCCGCGGTGTTTGTCGGCCTATTGCCCCCGTGCGTCCAAGTAAATGATGTCAAAGCCGAAAATTGTTGTGCCTCAGGGCATTTTCGGCGGCAAAGAAAGGTCGCACTCGTGAGGTCTTGACGTTATAGAGGCCTGTCGTTTCGAACCATATTCAAGCCGCTTGGCGGCGTCTCAAGGGAAAAGAAACATGGCCAATGTGGTGGTCGTCGGCTCGCAGTGGGGCGATGAAGGCAAGGGCAAGATCGTCGACTGGCTGTCGGAGCGCGCCGATGTCGTGGTGCGTTTCCAAGGCGGCCACAATGCCGGCCATACGCTGGTCGTCGATGGCAAGGTCTACAAATTGTCTTTGCTTCCGTCGGGCGTCGTGCGCCAGGGCAAGCTGTCCATCATCGGCAATGGCGTCGTTTTCGACCCGCACGCTTTCGTCGCCGAAGTGGCCAAGCTCAAGGCTCAAGGTGTCGAAGTGGCGCCGGATCGCCTGAAAATAGCCGAAAACACAGCGCTTATCCTGTCCCTGCATCGGGAACTGGACGGATTCCGCGAGGACGCAGCTTCCAATTCCGGAACGAAGATTGGCACGACCCGTCGTGGCATCGGCCCCGCCTACGAGGACAAGGTGGGCCGGCGTGCGGTCAGGGTGATGGATTTGGCGGATTTGGAAACGCTGCCCTTGAAGGTCGATAGGCTGCTGACGCACCACAATGCGCTGCGTCGCGGGCTCGGCCACGCGGAAGTCACACATGATGCGATCATGCAGGAGCTGACTTCGGTCGCGCACGAGATCTTGCCCTATATGGACCGGGTATGGAAAATCCTCGACGACAAGCGCCGGGCTGGCGAGCGCATCCTGTTCGAGGGCGCGCAAGGCACACTGCTCGATATCGACCATGGCACCTATCCGTTCGTCACCTCGTCGAACACGGTCGCCGGGCAGGCGGCTGCCGGCTCCGGTGTCGGCCCGGGCGCCATCGGCTATGTGTTGGGCATCACCAAGGCTTACACGACGCGCGTCGGCGAAGGTCCGTTTCCGACCGAGCAGAAGAACGAGATCGGCGAATTCCTCGGCACGCGCGGACATGAATTCGGCGTCGTCACCGGCCGCAAACGCCGCTGCGGCTGGTTCGACGCCGTGCTGGTGCGCCAGGCCGTCGCCGTCAACGGCATCAAGGGCATCGCGCTGACCAAGCTCGACGTGCTCGACGGGCTTGACGAGATCAAGGTCTGCACCGGCTATCGCCTCGACGGCGAGATGATCGACTATCTGCCGGCCAGCCAGGGCGCGCAGGCGCGTGTCGAACCGGTCTACGAGACGCTGGAGGGCTGGAAAGGCACCACCGCCGGCGCGCGCAGCTGGAACGATCTGCCGGCCCAGGCGGTCAAATATGTCCGCTACATCGAGGAGCTGATCGGTGCCCCGGTCGCGCTCCTTTCCACCAGCCCGGAGCGGGACGACACGATACTTGTGACCGATCCGTTTCAAGACTAGTTTCTGAAGCCTTTCCGGGCATCGCGGCTGATTTGCGGGGGCCGGCGCGGAAACAAAAATACAGGTCGACTGAAGCATGGCAGATTTCGTTTTTGTTCTGAAGAAAGCGATAAACGGTCTCGGCGATCAGTCGCCAGGGATGCGGGCGAAGGTCTACGAAAAGGCCCGCTCCACGATCGCAGCGAAGATTGCCCAGCGCGATCCGCCGCTTTCGCCGGAGGATGTCGCCAAGCAGAAACGTGGTCTGGAAGATGCCATTGCGAGCGTCGAGCGGGACTATGCCAGGAGCGAGCCGGAGACCGACCCGCTCGCGGAACTGGAAAACATCTTTTCCTCGATCGATCGCAACAAGAACCAGCCGAGCCACACACGGCAACCGGCGAAGGCGGAATCGGCCTGGCCGGCACCGCCCGCGGCCAAGCCCGAACCTTATCAATCCGCGCCCACACCTGCCGCCAAGGTCGAGCCAAGCTGGCAAAGGCCAACGCCGGCGCCTGCCCAGCCGGCTCGCGCCGACACGCCTCTTCCAGGGATGGGCGCAGAGGACGCCGACGGCGGCGTCGATGTCTTTTCCAGCAACGAAGAGCCGGCGTCGGACACTTTCCAGCGCCTGCGCCCGGCGGAGCGCAAGCGCAGCTATGGCGGGCTGATCGCCGCCGTCGTCGCGCTTCTGGTCATCGCCGGTGGCGGCTACGGCATCTGGCTGAACAAGGACGCCTTCGGTAAAATGCTCGGCCTCGACGGCACCAAGGTCGCGACAAAGACCGAACCCGTGAAGCCGGCACCTACCAAGCCGGCAACCGATGCCGCTGCGCCGCCGCCGGCGCCCGCAGCTGGCGGCACGGAAGCCGAAAGCACGAAATTCACCCAGCGGCTGACGCCGCAAGGCAGTGAAGTCGACCCCGGCCCGGCCGGCGGACAAAGCGGCATCGGCGAAGGCGAATCGGTCGCCGCGCTGACCACGCCGCCCTCGGCGACCAACGCGCCGCCGATTTCCGCACCGACCGCCGGCACTCCTCCCGCTGCTACGCCTCCGGCGGCAGGTGCCGCCCCCGCAACGCCGCCTGCCAACGGAGCCCCGGCGGCGCCGGCCAATGCCGCCGCCACTCCGCCAGCACCGGCGGGTGCCGCGCCGGCGGCCCCAGCCACCGCGCCCGCGGAAACCGCGCTGCCGGTCGGCCAGAAGGCGATCTTCTACGAGGAGCGCACCAGCACCGCACAGGGTTCGGCGGAGCCGGGCAACATCGTCTGGTCGCTGGTACAGGAATCGCCCGGTGGCGACCTGCCGCCGGAGCCGGCGATCCGCGCCGAGGCGACCATTCCCGGCAAGGACATCCAGTTGCGCATGACCATCCGCCGCAACACCGACCAGACGCTGCCGGCCAGCCATATCATCGAGATGATCTTCCTGACGCCGGACGGCTTTGAAGGCGGTGGCGTCGACAACATTCTGCGCGTCGCCATGAAGGGTTCGGAACAGGATGCCGGCAGCCCGCTGATCGGTATTCCGGCCAAGATCGCCGACGGCTTCTTCCTGGTCGCGCTGAACGACACCAAGGCCGACGAAGACGCCAACATGACCTTGCTGCGCGGCCAGGACTGGATCGACGTGCCGGTCGTCTACAAGACCGGGCGGCGGGCATTGCTGACCATGGAAAAAGGCATTCCCGGCGAGAAGGTGTTCGACGAGGCGATCAAAGCCTGGCAGGCGAAGACGGCGGGCTGAGAAGGCCGTCGTTGGCGCCTCTCAAAAGTCTGTCAGGAGTCTGGATAGGGTCGGTAGCGCCGCGTCAAAACAGCCGATGTTTGGCCAACGGAAGTCCGCCTGACATAAGCATTGGAGCTTTCGATGGCTTCCTTGTTTTCTTCTTGCCATTGATGCGTCTTTTCCGCAGCAATCGCTTTGGCGATACTCACCTCTGCGGCGCCGGAGAGGTTGACGTCCAACGCTTTGGCGTCTTCGATCAACTGTGAGCTGATGGATATGCTCACTGATTTTCGCTGAGGTTTCGGCTTTGGCTGAAGCATGGAGTTCGCCTCCTTTTATGCGTCCAATATAGATGCGGTATTATGGAGCAAACTCACCAAATATGATGTTTACATAATCACTATCGCGGTTTATATCATCGTATATGGTGAACATTTACGACTACGATAGACCCAACACCGTTGCCGGCCTTGTCGGCAAGCACGCCGAGCTAACCGCCCTGCGTGAGAAGTACCGCGCCGAGATCAAAAAGCTGACGGTCGACATAGACCATTTGGACGCGGCAATCAGGCTCTTTGACCCGGACGCCGACACGTCTCCCCTGAAAGAGTACGTCACCAAGCACCGCGCCCAGAAGGGCTCTGTGAAGCGTTTCGTCCTCAACACCATGCGGGAGGCCACCGCGCCGCTTACATCGCGTCAGGTGACCGAGCTATGGGTTGCTGATCGTGGCCTAGCCGCCGACGAAGCGACCGTCACCACGATAAGGAAGTGCATCGGCGCCTGCATAAAGGTCTGCGTGATCCAAGGGCTGATTGAGGAATGCGGCTGGACGGACGATCACGACGCATTCGGACCTTACAAGCTGTGGAAATTGAAAAGGGGCGACCAGTAGGCCGCCCCTGTATTCCTTCGCTTATGCCGCCGCCCGCATCGGAAAGTCGGGGGGAAGTTCCGTCGCTGCGGGGATTTCGGGGAACAGCTTCCCAGACATCACGTCAGCAATCCGGCCAAAGTTGAGACCGGGGTAGTAGCCCGAAATCCACGAGTACGGGATGTCCAAGTGGCGGGCCAACTTAATCACCGGGGCCATATCCGGCGTTACCTTAAGGTCGTGCATTCCTTTTCCTTTCACGAAAAGGCGCGACCGAATAAACAGTTGACGCTGATTCAAGGATGAATCATTGTCGTTCCGCTGAGTGATCTGTTATTCGGTCATTGTTCGAACCCGGACCTATTTCCGGGTCCGTTGTTGTGGAGCCGGGCATTTGCGCCACGGCCCCTACCGCCCAGCGGCGGCTGCTGAAACTGACCAGGTGTTCGAGACCTCGTCAGATCAGGAAGCAGGCGTCATATGGGTTCCATCGCATCTCCTATGCTCCGAATCGTCGGGATTTTCTCCCGGCGGCTCGGAGCATATTGAAAAGCGTTCGCTTGACAAGTGCATTCTGAGTTAGCCACTGGAGTTATTCTCTCGATTGTTCTATTGAGCAGATAGAACAATTTGAGCAGATAGAACCGGAGAGCGCTTATGGCTAACGTTCGCAGCCCCAATTACCCCGTTGTCGACCTGGCTAGCGCTTTGGCCATGGCCCGAAAGCTCTATGAGAAAGACGGGCGAAACAAAGTGTCCAAATCGGCTCTAGCGTCGCATTTGGGGCACGATAGCCTTAGCGGGCCAGCCTTGGGTAAGATCGGGGCACTGCGCGCATATGGCCTTGTGGATGGCGCTGGTGACGAGAACCGAATCACCGAAGATGCCATTACGGCGCTAATGGCCCCGGAAGACTCTTTGGACAGAGTTGACGCACTTCGGCGAATGGCATTCCAACCGGGTCTTTTCAGGGACATCGCAAAGGAGTTTGCGACGCCACCGAGTGACAGCAATCTTCGCTATTGGCTCGCCAAACGGGGTTTCTCACCGGACGGCGCAGCGAAGGCTTCAAAGACTTATCTGGCCACAATCGCGCTTGCGACTAGTATGGAGAGGGGGTACCCTCACTCGCCAACCCCCATGGAGGATGAGACTATGCAGGCTCCAGAGCCGTCACGTCCGATTCAGCGGCGATCCGAGATGACCGACGCGCAGCCGCTTAAGCCGGGAATGCGACAAGAGATCATCGCACTGGACGAGGGAGACGTAACCATCACGTTCCCTGTAAACCTCTCGGAGGAAAGCTTTGGGGATCTAGAGGACCACCTGAAGCTTTTCATTCGAAGGATGCAGCGCCGTGCTAACGCAAGATTTGTCAGCGGCGATGAGGGCCGTGACCACTAGCCCTTGCGGCGCTGCCAATAACCGCACCATTGGTTTGACTTCGGCGCGACGCCTACCGCGCTAACAACCATCGCGTACTGAGTGCCGTTCTCCTCGCGGCGGTTGTCTTCGCGCCATGCCATCTCGGCGGCATAGGAGCCGAGATAGTCGCCAGCGATGCGATGGTGAATGCCGATCTCGGCGCGGCGGATGCGCGAGAAAAAGCTCTCAGCCGCATTCGTGCAAGCACCATCCTTGGAATACGCTTCCTGATGGTTGATCCTCTTTATCGGGAAGTAGGCCGCCAGCTTATCCCAATGTGAAGCCTCGTCAGCATGAACGGTCGAACCGTGCTTCACGTTGGCGGCCACGAATGCAACGCCATCTGCTTCGGTGCGCGCAACATGGGTGATGGTGCGGCCATCGGTTTCGCGGGCAACAATAACCGACTGGCGCTTGCCGGACTGATTTTCGGTCAGGCGACGGTCTTTGCGGTCGCTCTTGTTGTTTGCCGGCTTCACGTAGCCGCCGAAGTAAGCGCCGTCGACCGCGACGTTGCCGGCAAGCGCGCCTTCGTTGCGAGCAAGCTTTATGGCTTCGCGGACCTTGTGAAGCATCACGAAGGCCGTCTTGTAATCAACGGAAAGGTCGCGGGAGAGTTGAAGGGCGCTATAGCCCTTTGCGGCTGGCGAAGATCGTGCCGGACGTGATGCTGAATTGCTTCGAGCAAGCCTTGCACTTGTAAACCTGGCGCGTCTTGAGGTCATAGGCATCGAGGCCGCCGCATTCCGGGCAAACCGGCTCACCATCCGTTTCAGACCAGCGTATTTTGCGGAAAGCCGTCCGAGCTTCCACGTCAGACATACGCATGACCTTGACGAGCGAGAGCGTCTTGGCGGCGGGGGAGAGGAGGAAATGCTGAGACATATCAAATCCGATGATGTTGTGCATCGGATATAGGACATTGAATCAGCACATGCAATGGTTTATATCATCATCCGTGATGTTTTTTCAGGAGAAATGATGATGGCGGATAATTCCCCGACTGAACCCTATGAGAAGCAAGCCAGGAACATACTGAAAGGTGAACTGAAACGCCGTGGCATAACCTACGCCGCGTTGGCCGAGAAGCTGACCGAGAAGGGCGCGCACGAAAGCGAGCGCAATCTGGCGAACAAGATAAGCCGGGGCAGCTTCACCGCCGCGTTCTTCATGATGTGCATGGATGTGATCGGCGTCCGGCAAGTCAGTCTAGAGGTTTAACGTTGTCGAAGGCGCTCTTCCGCCCCATCATTTGGCGGCTGCACCGGCTCGGCCTAAACAGGCCACCGTCGTCTTGGAAGGGTCCGATCCGGGTCCGGCGCGGAACGGATCGTTAACCGCGCCGTTGGAATATCGAACAAATCGTGATTCAAAGGGGTGCGGTTTGATGATTCTATCAAAAACCGTTTGTCCACAGGGACGTCCGAGCGGAACACCGAAATCCAAGCTACGATGATTCGAAGTCTGCGGTTTAGTTCCTTATTTGTTCATGTTATGTTCCTATCCCGTTCACTCGCCAAGGAGGGCAGCTAAAATGTTCGTAGAATGCAAAACTATGTTGGAGGGGCCAGGACCGTCTGAAATGATCGTTTCGATCCAGACAGCGGAAGGCACTAAAGAAGAAGTAGCAGTGTATAACGGGCTTGTACGCCATGGATTTCTTGAGGTTGGGCCACCCTTGGCTACAGATCAGGACAAAAATCGCATACTGATTGAACTGCCAACTGAGTCGGCGTCTGGCCGTTGGCGGGTTTGGGTTTCCCGAAACCAATTCAGGGAAACTGCGGAGGCTGCATAATTTTGGGAGGGCTCAATGATACTGACGGATCGTGAAATCCGGATTGCTCTTCAGCAAAAGCAAATAGTCATTGAGCCCGAACCTGATCTAACCACCGCGATCTCGTCAACGAGCATCGATTTAACGCTTGACGATAATTTCGCGATATGGCCCGAAATAGCAGGGATGTCCATCCGACCGGGTGCCCCCGGCTATAGTTACGCTGCCATTGCCAAGCTACAAGAAAAGATCAAGGCCCAGACTTTTCCGCTAAAGCCTCGTTCGTTCGTCCTCGCGTGGACAACACAGCGTGTGAACATCCCTTACACATCTCGATTGGCAGCAAGAGTGGAGGGCAAGAGCTCCTTGGCTCGGCTTGGCGTCAGCGTCCACGTCACAGCGCCCATAGTCCACGCTGGATTCAATAACCAGATCCAACTTGAAATGTTCAACTTCGGCCAGAACGAAGTCATTCTTGACGCAGGAATGTGGGTTTGTCAGTTAGTTTTTGAACATACCGCAGGCACTCCCGATAAGGGATACTCTGGAATCTTCCAAGGGAATTAATCCCTAGATCGTCACGATAATGACGACAAACATCATCATATTTGGTGAGTTTGCTCCATAATACCGTATAGATGCATAAAACTTGCACACACCACTACCCCTCCATTTCCTCGCGCAGCATCTCCAGCTCCAGCCATTCCTCCTCGAGGGCTGCCAGCGTGGCGCGCTCCTTGTCGAGGGCGGCGATGGTCTTCTGGAAGGAAGCCGGATCGCGCTCGTAATAGGCCGGATCGGCGATGTTGTTCTCAAGCCTCGAGATGGACGCCATCACCGCTTCGATTTTCTTGGGCAGCGATTCCAGCGCGAATTTCTGCTTGAACGACAGTTTCTTCGGCGGCCCCTTTGGCGCGGCTGCCTCGCTCTTGCCCGGTGCCGGAACTTCGCCATTTTCGGCTTTCGCGCGCGCCTTACGGTCGTCGAGCCTGGTGCCGCCGCGTTGCGCCAGCATGTCGGAATAACCGCCGGCATATTCGATCCAGCGGCCGTCACCATCCGGCGCGATCAGGCTGGTCACGGTGCGGTCGAGGAAATCGCGGTCGTGGCTGACCAGGATGACCGTTCCGGCAAACCCGGCGACCAGTTCCTGCAGCAGTTCCAGCGTCTCCATGTCGAGATCGTTGGTCGGTTCATCGAGCACCAGCAGGTTTGCCGGTCGGGACAGCACGCGCGCCAGCAAGAGCCGCGCTCGCTCGCCGCCGGACAGCTCGCGCACCGGCGTACGCGCCTGCTCCGGCTTGAACAGGAAATCCTTCATGTAGGAGACGACATGGCGCTGCTCGCCATTGATGACGAGGTTCTCGCCGCGCCCGTCGGTGAGATACTGCGCCAGTGTCTCCTGCGGGTCGACGGCCTCGCGCTTCTGGTCGAGCGTGGCGATCTCCAGATTGGTGCCGAGCCGCACCGAACCGGCGTCGGGCTTCATCTCGCCGGTCAGCATCTTCAAGAGCGTCGTCTTGCCGGCGCCGTTCGGCCCGACCAGACCGACCCGATCGCCGCGCTGGATGCGGGTCGAAAACCCCTTGACCACGGTGAGATCGCCGAAACTCTTCTCGATATTCTTGGCCTCGATCACCAGCTTGCCGGATTCGGCGGCGTCGCTCGCCACCATGGTGGCCGAGCCTTCGGCGCCGCGATGTCCGCGAAAACGCTGGCGCATGGTTTGCAACTCGCCCAGCCGGCGCATGTTGCGCTTGCGCCGCGCCGTCACGCCGTAGCGCAGCCAGTGCTCCTCGCGCACGATCTGGCGGCCAAGCTTGTGCTGCTCGCGTTCTTCCTCTTCCAGCACCAGGTCGCGCCATTCCTCGAAATGGCCAAAACCCTTGTCCAGCCTGCGCGTCTGGCCGCGATCGAGCCAGACGGTGGCGCGCGATACACGCTCGAGAAAGCGGCGATCGTGCGAGATGACGATCAGTGCCGATGAGGTGCGGACGAGCTCCTCTTCCAGCCATTCGATCACCGAGAGGTCGAGATGATTGGTCGGCTCGTCGAGCAGCAGGATGTCGGGTTCGGGCGCCATGACCCGGGCAAGGGCCGCGCGCCTTGCCTCGCCGCCGGACAGGTCGTTCGGCCGCTCCTCACCCGAGAGGCCGAGATGCTCCATCAGATAGCTGGCGCGGTAGGGGTCGTCGGCGGGTCCAAGTCCGGCCTCGACATAGGCGCGGACACTGGCAAAACCCTCCATGTCGGGCATCTGCGGCAAATAGCGGACGGTCGCCGAAGGCTGGCGGAACACCTCGCCGTCCTGCGGCTCGATCAGGCCGGCGGCGATCTTCAGCAGCGTCGACTTGCCCGACCCGTTGCGGCCGACCAGCGCGATCTTGTCGCCGGCAGAAGCGGTCAAGGCGGCGCCATCGAGCAGCGGCGTGCCACCGAAGGTCAGTTTTATCCCGTCGAGGTTGAGAAGGGGCGGGGCCATGTCAGCTTTCAGGTAAGGGAAAGGGATGAGCGAGCAGCATCGCGCGGCCGTGGCCGAGCGCGATTTCGAGGCAGCCCTTGACCTCATTGGAAATGGTCAGCGACGAACCGAACGCCACCTTGACGTGGTTTAGTGGCCATTTGGCGCCAGCGACGGTCAGGCCGGCGAGTTCGGAAAAGCCTAGCACCGAAAACAGCGTGCCGTCGGCATAGTCGAAACCGGCCCTACCGTGGAGCAGGGGAACGCCCTCCTGGGCGCCGCTGGTCAGCAGCACCTCCGTTCCGGCCTCGGCAAGGCGCAGGGCAAGCGCAAGATGCAGGAAAGCGTGGTCGGCGCGCTTGCCGCCGAAGGCGCCGGCGAGCACCAGGCTGGTCGCGCCGAGCTCCAGTGCGGCTGCGATGGCCAGTTCGCCATCGGTTTGGTCCTTTTCCGCCGGGAAGGTCCGGCGGGGGACAGTGGCGAGATTTTCCGGCAGGTTGGCCGGCACGGAATCGAAATCCCCCACCCACAGTTCCGGGACTAGGCTGAGCAGCCGCGCATGACCGATGCCGGCGTCGGCGGCAATCACGCGGGAGCCTTCGACCTGGCGGTCGAGCCGTGGCGTGCGGATGAGGTCGCCGCCAAGCAGGATGGTGAATGTGCTCATATCGTGTGGCCCTTACCAGCCCGGCACCGGAAACGGAAGGCGGCAAACTCCCACTTGCGTGAGGGATCGGCCGGGCCTATGTGTCGAAACGCTCTAACGGGGTGCCGGACGCGATCTTCGCGGACCGGCTGAGAGGCAGTCTCGCCAACCCGCTGAACCTGATCCGGTTTGTACCGGCGGAGGGATTAGACGTTTCGGACAGTCCGACGCCTCAATTCCTTTCAATTCGAACGAAGGAGGCGCCGATGCGCACGCTTTTATACGCTCTTGTCTCAGCAATGACCGTGGTCTTGTCCGGGCCGGCCTTGGCCAAGGACAAACTCACCGTCTACACATATGAGAGTTTCACCGCGGACTGGGGTCCGGGTCCGGTGGTGAAGAAGGAATTCGAGGCCGAATGCGGCTGCGATGTGGAGTTCGTCTCGGTCGCCGATGGCGTCGCGCTGCTCAACCGCGTCAAGCTGGAAGGCGCATCAACGAAGGCCGATATCGTGCTTGGCCTCGACACAAACCTTACCGCCGATGCCAAGGCCACCGGCCTGTTCGCGCCGCATGGCGCGGTGGCGGATGCCACTGTGCCGGGTGGCTGGAGCGACGACACTTTTGTCCCCTTTGACTACGGTTACTTCGCTGTCGTCTACGACACGGAGAAGCTGAAGAGCCCGCCGAAGAGCCTGAAAGAACTGGTAGAAGGCAGCGCCGACGACAAGATCGTCATCCAGGATCCGCGCACCTCGACGCCGGGCCTCGGCCTGCTGTTGTGGGTCAAGTCGGTCTATGGCGACAAGGCGCCGGAAGCCTGGGCCAAGCTGAAGGCGAAAGTGCTGACCGTGACGCCGGGCTGGAGCGAGGCCTACGGCCTGTTCACCAAGGGCGAGGCGCCGATGGTGCTGTCCTACACGACGTCGCCGGCCTACCACATGGTGGCGGAAAACACCGAGCGCTACCAGGCGGCCTCCTTCGAGGAGGGCGAGTACCTGCAGATCGAGGTGGCGGGCATGACCACGACAGGGGCGAAAAACCCACTGGCTGAGAAGTTCATGGCCTTCATGACCGGACCGAAGTTCCAGGATGCCATCCCGGAGACCAACTGGATGTTCCCGGCAGGGAAGACCGACAAGCCGCTCAACCCGGCCTTCGACAAACTGGTCAAGCCGACCAAGACCTTGCTGTTCAGCCCCGAAGAGGTCTCCACCAACCGCAAGGCCTGGGTAGATGAGTGGCTGACGGTGATGAGCAAGTAATTTGGTCCTATGATCGAAAGATGAGTGCCCTACGGCGCCCCCCTCTGTCCTGCCGGACATCTCCCCCACACGGGGGGAGATTGGCTGTCGTCGGCGATTTCGCCAATCGCCAACGTTGCTGGAATGAGCGAGGCGCGGAAACTGCCAATCTCCCCCCTTGTGGGGGAGATGTCCGGCAGGACAGAGGGGGGCGCGAAGGAACGCGGCCTTCGCTAAGAACCTCAAGTCAGGTGGTCCAGCGTGCAACGCGCGTCTGACCCCCGCATCAGCGCCGGCATCCTCGCGCTCGCCGCAATCGCGCTGCTCATCGGTGGCGCGTTTGCCGGCCTGCTTTTCGAAGGCGGCCACGACCTCTCGGGCGCCTGGGCAGCCTTCGATCCCTATCTGCTGCGCGTCGTGCGCTTCACGCTCTGGCAAGCGGCATTGTCGACGCTCCTCTCCGTCGTCCCTGCGCTGTTTGTCGCGCGGGCGATGTCGCGGCATCCACGCTTCCTTGGCCGCGCCTTCATACTGCAGATCTTCGCCGTGCCGTTGGCGCTGCCGGCCATCGTCGCGGCCCTCGGCGTGCTGGCGCTTTATGGCCGCGCCGGCTATTTCGCTGGCGTGTTTACTGTGATCGGCGGTGGAAGCTGGCCGGGCATCTACGGCCTGTCGGGCATTCTCGTCGCCCATGTCTTCTTCAACCTGCCGCTGGCGACAAGGCTGTTCCTCGAGTCGCTGCAGACTATACCGGCCGACCAATGGCGGCTGGCGAGCCAACTCGGCATTGCAGCGCGGCCGGCGTTCAGGCTGATCGAATGGCCAACGCTGCGTGCGGCATTGCCGGGTGTCGCCGGGCTAGTCTTCATGCTTTGCATCACATCCTTCACCATTGTGCTGACGCTCGGTGGCGGGCCAGCAGCGACGACGCTGGAGGTCGGCATCTACCAGGCGCTGCGCTTCGATTTCGATCCCGCGCGGGCGGTGACGCTGACGCTGCTGCAGATCGCCCTGACCTTTATCGTGGTGCTGGCCCTGACGCGGCTGGGCGCCAATGTGGTCGGCGACACCAACCTGCCGGTTGCGCAACGCCGCTATCTCTCGGTCAAGAGGAGCGAGACCTGGCTGAACGCCATGGTCATCGTCTTGGCGCTGCTGTTCGTCGTCGGGCCGATGGCGGCGACGGTGACGGCCGGGTTGGGTGCCGATCTCGGCCGGCTGGCCGGCGAGGCCACCGTGCGGCAGGCGGCTCTGACCAGTGCGGTGCTGGCCTTCCTGTCCGCACTGCTCTCGGTGATGCTATCGCTGGCGTTGACCGTGGCGCGCCGGGCGCTTGCGTTGAACCGCCGGGCTGGCCCCCGGACAATGCTTGAGCATGCCACCGATACAGGCGCCGGCTTCGTCCTGGTCGTGCCGCCGATCGTCGTCGGCGCCGGCTGGTTCCTGTTGCTGCGCCATGTCGGCGATGTCTTCGCCATCGGCCCGGTCATGGTCGTCACCGTCAACGCGGTGATGGCGATGCCGTTCGCCCTGCGCGCCATCCGTCCCCCCTACGACGCGGCCAGTGAGCGTCACGAACGGCTCTGTGCACAGCTCGGCATTGCGGGCTGGAACCGGTTGGTGCTGGTCGACTGGCCGTCGCTGCGGCGGCCGCTCGCCACCGCCTTCGCTTTCGCCATGGCCCTGTCGCTCGGCGATCTCGGCGTCATTGCCTTGTTCGGCAGCGATTCCGTGCAGACATTGCCCTACCTTCTCCTGGCGCGCATGGGCAGCTACCGCACCGAGGATGCCGCCGGCCTGGCACTGCTGCTCGGCCTCGTCTGCCTCGCCCTGATCGTGGCGGCGCACTCGCTGGGAAGGGAGAGGGTCCGGGATGCTTGATGGAAAGGCCAGCGGGCTTGAAAAAGGCGCGCCGGTGCGGCTGGACAAGGTGGCGTTCAGCTACGGCGAGACGCCGCTGGTCTTCGATGTCGAGTTCGCCACGTCGAAGATCACCGCGATCATGGGGCCGAGCGGGTCGGGCAAGTCGACGCTGCTCAATCTGGTCGCCGGCTTCGAGATGCCACAGTCGGGCCGCGTGCTGATCGGCGGCGCTGATGTCAGCGCCGAGCCGGCCTCGGTGCGCCCGGTATCGATGGTGTTCCAGGAGAACAACCTCTTCGCCCATCTTTCCGTCGAGCAGAATGTCGGGCTCGGCCGCTCGCCAGCCTTGCGGCTGACCGAAACGGACCGCGCCGCGATCGCCGAGGCGCTTGCGCGAACCGGCCTTGGGGGCAAGGAAAAGCGCCTGCCGCGCGAACTTTCCGGCGGGGAGCGCCAGCGCGTCGCATTGGCCCGCGTTCTGGTGCGCGACCGGCCGGTGCTGCTGCTCGACGAACCCTTCGCCTCGCTCGGGCCCGCTTTGCGCGACGATATGCTGGATATGGTCGCCGCCGTTCATGCCGAGCGGAGCATGACGGTGCTGTTTGTCACCCACCAGCCTGAAGACGCCCGCCGTATCGGCGAACACATGGTGTTTCTCGACAACGGGTTGGTGGCGGCAGTCGGCAAAGCGGATGATTTCTTCACCGGGGCTGGTCCGGAAGCGTTCCGGCGCTATATGGGCGCGAGTGGCGGTGTATCACGAGATATTGCCCGGAAGCGGACATAATTTACGGTCAAACCGACTCCAGGCGATGTGGCGCTTGCTTGCCATGACTGGAGGAGTGTGGCTAGGTCCGCCCTACTGGTCCGGCACAGGCCGTGATTTGCCTGCAGCATCCGCCGCTCGTGCCCTAAGGGACGGGCAACGGATGCTGCAGCCGTTTGAGATAGCGCATGACATGTTCCGAAAATCGCCCCCGGTTTTCGTGGTCATGCGCCGGGACCCGAAAGGAAGCCGTTCTGGCGATCGGCGTTGATAGACTACGAATGAATCCGCTGGCGCGTTTTCTTGCGCTGGCCGGCTTTGCCGTGGCGCTGGCGAGCTGCCAGATGTTCATGCCGCCGGAAGTACAGGAGTCCGGCTTCCAGCCTTCCGACAAGCCGATCACGGTCGACAATGTCGGCGCCAACAACAAGCTCGCCGAACTGGCCAAGGCGCAGCACCCGCGCATTCTGGCGACTTATGGCGGTGAATATTCCGATCCCAAGCTCGAGCGCATGGTCGCCAAGGTGGTCGGCAATCTGACCGTGGTGTCGGCCAACCCGACGCAGACCTATCGCATCACCATCCTGAATTCGCCCAACGTCAACGCCTTCGCGCTGCCGGGCGGCTATCTCTACATCACCCGCGGCCTGCTGGCGCTGGCCAATGATTCGGCAGAGCTTGCCGCTGTCATCGCGCATGAGATGGGCCACGTCACCGCCAATCACGGCCTGCAGCGCCAGCAACTCGAGGCCGAGGAAGGCCTGGCGACCAAGGTGGTTTCCGATGTGCTCGGCGGCAGCCCGACCGCCAAGGCGGCGCTGATTCGGGGCAAGCTGAGGCTGGCGCAGTTCTCGCGCAATCAGGAGCTGGAAGCCGACGCCATCGGCATCAAATCGATCGGCGAAGCCGGTTACGATCCTTTCGCCGCCGGCCGCTTCCTGCAGTCGATGTCGGCCTATACGGACTTCCGTTCGATCAGCGGCGCCACCGACGCCAGCCTCGACTTCCTGGCCACGCACCCCAACACGCCGCAGCGCATCGATCTGGCGCAGCGCCTTGCCCGCCAATTCGGCGCGCCCGGCGTCGGTACGCGCGATCGCGATTCCTTCCTCGCCGGCATAGACGGCCTGCTCTATGGCGACACGCCCGAGGAAGGCTATGTGCGCGGCGAAACCTTCATGCATCCGGGCCTCGGCGTATCCTTCTCGGTGCCGCAGGGCTTCATCATCGACAATTCGGCCGCCGCGGTGACCGCAACCGGCCCCGGCGATATGGCGATCCGCTTCGACGGCGTCTCGATCGACAAGAACCGCGCGCTCACCGACTATATCCGCAGCGGGTGGGTGGCCGGCCTCGACGACAGCAGCGTGAGGCAGGAGACGATCAACGGCAACGAGGCGGCGACCGCGCATGCCGGCGCCGAAGGCTGGCAGTTCGACATTGCCGTGATCCGTGCCGGTGGCCAGGTCTACAGGCTGCTGACCGCGGCACCTTCGGCCAGCACCACGTTGGACACCGTGGCGCGTTCGGTCAGCGGCTCGTTCAGGATCCTCAGTGCTGCCGAAAAGGCTGCTTTGAAGCCACTGCACATCCGCGTCGTCACCGTCCAACCGGGCCAGACGATGGGTTCGCTTTCGGCCCAGATGGTTGGCGTCGACCGCAAGCTCGACCTGTTCCGCGTGCTCAATGCGCTGTCGCCGGGTGCCGCGGTTTCCGCCGGCGACAAGGTCAAGATCGTCACCGACAAGTAAGAGCCAGCCGGAAATTCATCCGCTGGACGTCTGTTGCGGATCAGGCGGCGGTCGCCATGAACTCCGGGTTCTGTTTCACCAGCGCTACCTTGAGCTTTTCCATGGCGCGGGCCTCGATCTGGCGGACACGTTCCTTGGATATGCCGAGGGTTTCGCCGAGCGCTTCGAGTGTCGCGCCCTCGTCGTTCAGCCGACGTTCCTCGATGATCCGGAGCTCCCGCGCGTTGAGCGCGCGTAGCGCCTCCCTAAGCCAGAGCGAGCGGCGCGCGACATCGATCTTGTCGCCGACGATCTCGTCGGGCAGCGGATCGTCCGAGACCAGGAAATCCATGCGCTCGGTCGAACCCGCGTCGTCGGCAACCGGCATGTTGAGCGAGGAGTCGGGCGCCGACAGCCGCGAATCCATCATCGCCACATCGGCTTCGGAGACGCCTAGTGCCTCCGACACTTCGCGATAAAGCGTTGCGTTGGACAGCGGCTCGGCGCCATTCGCCAGTCGCGCGCGCAGACGCCGCAGGTTGAAGAACAGCGCCTTCTGCGCCGAACTGGTGCCGCCGCGCACGATCGACCAGTTGCGCAGGATGTAGTCCTGCATCGAGGCGCGGATCCACCACGTCGCATAGGTCGAAAACCGCACCTCGCGCTCCGGCTCGAAGCGGGCGGCGGCTTCAAGCAGGCCGACATGGCCCTCCTGGATCAGATCGCCGAGGGGCAGGCCGTAGTGGCGGAATTTCGAGGCCATGGAAATGACCAGCCGCATATGGGCGACGGTGATGCTGTGCAACGCGTTCTGGTCGTTGTCCTCTTTCCAGAGCAATGCCAGCCGGTGCTCTTCGTCACGTTCGAGGTAGGGAGCCTTCATTGCCGCGCGGACCATGACCCGTCCTGCCGTGTCTTCCATCATGAGGCGCTCCCTGGCTCAGGCGATGCGGATGACCTTGCAAACTTGGCTGGCGCCCGGGTTGAAATGACGGCGTCGTGCCCTAGAACAGCCAGAACGTGCGGTGTGCGGGAATGGTTCCCTGGTTGTTGCCAGGCGGATCGTGTTGCTCGAACCATGTCCGCACGGGCGGGTAACGACTTCGAGTGCCGCCAAGAAACGCCATTTCGAGAATCTGATTTCAGAAATGTGCCATTTTTGAAATCATGTTCCTTATTTTTTCCGGTTGCATCTGTCAGTTTCCAGCTTTCACAACGTGCCGGATATCAGGCCAAGGACGGGATCACAGAAAAATGAAATGGCTCAAGTCGCTCATTGTCGCCGGAACGCTGCAGGCTCTGGCCGTCACCGCGGGCCATGCCGGCGCCAATCTCGACCAGATCAAGCATGCCGGGGTGATCAAGGTCGGTACGGAAGGCACCTATGCGCCATTCACCTATCATGACACTTCCGGCGCGCTGGTCGGCTTCGATGTCGAGATCGCCAAGGCGATCGGCGACAAGCTCGGTGTCGAGGTGGAGTTCCTCGAAGGCAAGTGGGACGGGCTGATCGCCGGCCTCGACGCCAATCGCTATGACGCCGTCATCAACGAAGTCGGCATCACCGACGCCCGCAAGGCCAAGTACGATTTCTCCGATCCCTACATTGCCTCCAAGGCGGTGCTGATCGTGCGCGGCGACAATACCGACATCAAGACGTTCGCCGATCTCAAGGGCAAGAAGTCGGCGCAGTCGCTGACCTCGAATTTCGGCAAGCTGGCCGAGGCGAACGGCGCCGAATTGGTCGGCACCGATGGCTTCGACCAGTCGATCCAGCTGCTTTTGACCGGCCGTGCCGACGCCACCATCAATGACAGCCTGTCGTTCCTCGACTTCAAGAAGCACAAGCCCGACGCCAATGTAAAGATTGCCGCGCAAGAAGAAAACGCCGACTATTCCGGCGTCATCGTGCGCAAGGGCGATCCGGAACTTGTTGCGGCGATCAACAAGGCACTGGCCGACATAAAGGCCGACGGCACCTATCAGAAGATCGCAGACACCTATTTCGGCCAGGACGTTTCGAAGTAATCCTGTGAGGCGGGCCGGTCTCCCGGCCCACCAGACATATCAAGCGGCGGACCGTCTTTGACCGGCCGCCGCTTTTGTCGTGATATGTCCGACGCATTCACGCCTTGATGAGCCGCCTCGACCATTGGAGAATCTTACGTGCCGCACTGGCTGCAACTGATGCTGGAGTCGCTGCCTTCGCTGTTGTGGGCGGCGCTGATCTTCACCGTGCCGCTGACGCTGTTGTCCTTCGCTCTCGGCTTGACGGTCGGCCTGGGTGCCGCGCTCGCCCGGCTGTTTGGACCGAAGCCCCTGGTCGCGCTGGTGCGCTTCTATGTCTGGATTTTTCGCGGCACGCCGCTCCTGGTTCAGCTGTTCCTGATCTTCTACGGCCTGCCGTCGGTCGGCATCCTGCTCGACGCCTTCACGGCGGCGTTGATCGGCTTCACGCTCAACATCGGCGCCTACACGTCGGAAATCATCCGCGCTGCGATAGGCTCGGTGCCGAAGGGCCAGTGGGAGGCAGCCCATTCGATCGGCATGACCTGGAGCCAGGCGATGCGGCGCACCATCCTGCCGCAGGCCGGCCGCGTCGCGGTGCCGCCGCTCTCCAATACTTTCATCTCGCTGGTCAAGGATACGTCGCTGGCGGCCGCGATCACCGTGCCGGAAATGTTCCAGGCGGCGCAGCGCATCGTCGCCACCACCTATGAGCCGCTGATCCTCTATGTCGAAGCGGCGATCCTCTATCTGGCGATGAGTTCGGTGCTGTCGGCCTTGCAGACGCGGCTGGAAATCCGGCTCAACCGCTATGGCGGCTTCCTGGAGGCGCGCTCATGATCGGCCTCACCAACATCGAGAAACGCTTCGGCGACAATCTTGTGCTGAAGGGCGTGACGGTCACCATTGCCGAAGGCAGCGTCACGGCGCTGGTCGGGCCGTCGGGCGGCGGCAAAAGCACTCTTCTGCGCTGCATCAACCTCTTGGAGATCCCGACCTCGGGCACGGTGCGCATCGGCGACGAGGCGCTCGAATTCCACCCCGGCGGCAGGATTCCGGCCAGGGATATCCAGCGCCTGCGGCTGCAGACCGGCATGGTGTTCCAGAACTTCCAGCTGTTTCCGCATCGCACCGCGATCGAAAATGTCATGGAAGGGCTGGTGACGGTGCTGAAATGGCCGCCGGAGAGGGCACGCCAGCGGGCGCTCGCCCTGCTGGAAAAAGTAGGGATGGTGCACAAGGCGAATGCCTGGCCGGCGACACTGTCGGGCGGCCAGCAGCAGCGCGTGGCGATCGCTCGTGCCTTGGCGCCGTCGCCGAAAGTGCTGCTCTGCGACGAGCCGACCTCGGCGCTTGACCCGGAACTGGCGCAAGAGGTGGTCGACGTGCTCGGCAAGCTCGCCAGCGAAGGCACGACCATGGTGATGGCGACGCATGACCTGCGCCTCGCCTCCAAGATCGCCCAGGAAGTGGTGTTCCTCGATGCCGGCGTCATCGTCGAGAAGGGGCCGGCGGAGGTGCTGTTCGGCAATCCGGAGCACCAGCGGACCAAGCGGTTCATTGCGACGCTGAAGCAGGAGGCGATGAAGGAAGCTGGCGGCGAGCCGTAAGCGCGATCCTCGCTTCAGCCTTATCCTCCCAAAAGCAAAAAACCCGGCGCAAGGCCGGGTTTTTCATGAATTTAAAGGCGGAAAAGCTCAGGCAGCTTCTTCCTGCTCGGCTTCCTCATTGTCGGCCTTGGCGCCACGCTTAGGGCCCTTGTTGAGGTTGACCTCGATCAGGCGCACGGCTTCGGTTTCCGACATGCGGTTGACGGCCGCGATCTCGCGGGCCATGCGGTCGAGCGCCGCCTCGTAGAGCTGGCGTTCGGAATAGGACTGCTCCGGCTGGTTGTCGGCGCGATAGAGGTCGCGCACAACTTCCGAGATCGAGATCAGGTCGCCGGAATTGATCTTCGCATCATATTCCTGGGCGCGGCGCGACCACATGGTGCGCTTGACGCGGGCGCGCCCCTGCACGACCTTCAGCGCTCGCTCGACATAATCCTCTTCCGACAGCTTGCGCATACCGATGGAGGTCGCCTTGGCGACCGGCACCTTCAGGCGCATCTTGTCCTTCGAGAAGTCGATGACGAATAGTTCCAGCTTATGTCCAGCAACTTCCTGCTCGTCGATCGACACGATCTGGCCGACCCCGTGCGCCGGATAGACGATGTACTCGCCGGTCTTGAAACCGTGACGCGCAGCGGTGGACTTCTTCTGCGGGGTGATCGTAGCCATTACGCCCTGAACTCCTTGTTGTGGTACCGGCGTCCTGCCGGCCCGAACTCGCGCGATCGGGGGAGCCGATCGTTTGCCGCACAACAGATGACCCATCGGAAAAGCCGGACCGGCAAACGCAATATTGCGGCCGCCTGGCCCAGATCGCTCTGGTCCGAATGGGATCTTCACCTTTCAGTGATTTGGGGCGTCTGCGCCATAAATCGACGTTGTGTCACCGGCATGTTTGGTTGATGTAACACAAAAAGTCGGAAGAATCAAGGTTTTGCTGCATAAGCGAAGGCCACAGGTCAGCGCCGCCTGTCAAGGCGGTTAATGTGACGTGCTTCTTACCCTGCGCAGTACCGGCCTTTGCGGCCGTGTTGTCAATCGCCTTCGCCGGGCTCGGCCGAGAAGTATTTCTCGAACTTGCCGGCCTCGCCGTCGAAGGATTTGGCGTCTGCCGGAGGCTCCTTCTTGGCGGTGATGTTGGGCCATTTATCGGCGTATTCGGTGTTGATCCGCAGCCATTTGTCGAGCCCCGGCTCGGTGTCGGGCTTGATCGCGTCGGCCGGGCATTCCGGCTCGCAAACGCCGCAGTCGATGCACTCGTCGGGATGGATGACGAGCATGTTCTCGCCTTCGTAGAAACAGTCGACCGGACAGACCTCGATGCAGTCCATGTATTTGCATTTGATGCAATTGTCGGTCACGACATAGGTCATCGGTCGGCTCCGGGAGTCCCATTTTGTTGGGCTTTTTCCGTCAGGTAACGCCTTTATCGGCCGCTTGCAAGGGCAGCCATTGCGGCCGGTGCCGGTGTTTCCGGAATGGAATTCCAGACGGCGGGCCCGGCGGAAGTCGGTCATGTCCCGTAGAGCGTCTTGTTTGCTGAGTTCAGTTTTGCCTCAAGCGTGTCGTTGTCCCAAAACAGCGGTGCGTTTTAGGCGCGACAGGCATCAGTCTTCGCCAAGCAAGCGGTCGGTCTGGCGGCGTTCCTTCTTGGTCGGGCGGCCGCTGCCGGCCTCGCGCAGCGCCGGTATCGCATCGGCAGGGGCTTCGCCCTTTGGCGCGGGCGGCGGCGAGATATCCTCGTACAGCGTGCGTGCCTCCTCGGCCGGGCCACGCCGCACCCCGGCGCCGAGCACCTTCCAGACGAAGATGCGCCGCTCGAGCGTGATGGTCAGCACGTCGCCGGGCTTGACCTGATCGGAGGCCTGCGCTGCTTTGTCGCGATTGATGCGAACCCGGCCGGCGACCACCAGTTTCGCCGCCAGGGAGCGTGATTTCACCGCGCGCGAGAAGAACAGCCATTTGTCGATGCGTTGGCGGCCTTCGACGACCATCGAGGCGAGCCGAGGCTACTTCTTCAGCTGGTCGCGCAAAGCGGCGAGCTTGGCAAAGGGCGAGTCCGGATCGAAGCGCACCGGGCGCTCCTCGCGCGGCTTCGGCTGGAAAGCGGGCTTGCCGCCTTGCGGACCACCCTTGCCATCCGGCCTGCCGCCCTTCCAGTCGGGACGGCCTTCGCGGCGGTCGGGGCGCTCGCCTTGCGGCCGACCGTCACGCCGCTGTTCGCCTTCGGCCTGCGGCTTGGGCTTGAACTTCGAGCGATCGAAGCGCGGCTTGCCGGCACCGTCGCGCCGGCCCTCATGGGCCGGACGTTCTCCGGGTCCAGCCGTAGCCGATGCGCCGGCGGCATCCGCGGGCGCATCGCTTCGGCCGCGCGCTTGTCCGTTGCGTGGGCGATTGTTCCTGCGGTTGTCGTCGCGGTTGCGCGGGCGCTGTTCGAAACGACCCTGACGCCACAACAGGATGGGTTTTGGCGCTTCGGCTTCCGGCACAGGTTCGCCGACCGCTGCTTCCGCCGTCGCGGCAGGGTCGTCTGGCGCGGCGTCCGTTACGAGCGCGGCATCAGACGCCAGCTCGGCCGATGCGGCTTCGTCTGCAGGCGCGGCTTCAATCTCGGGAGTTTCAGCCTCTGCCCTCGGTTCAGCCGGCGCAGGTTCGGCGTTCCCTGCAACAATGTCGGCTACCGGCGCTTCGTCCTGCTCGGTTTCGACCGGAGTATCCGCCTGTTCTGCCACCTCGGGCACAGCAGGTTCCGCCGCGGCGTCCGCGACGACTTCGGCGGGACGTTCGGCTGCGGTTTCCGAAGCGGCCACTGCGTCCGATGCCGGCTCCGAACCTCCGACCGCTGCTTCCGCGGCCGCATCGGTTGCCGCTGCTTCCGCCGTCTTGGCCTGCTCCGCGCGCGCTGTCTCTTCAGCTGCAAGCTTCGCCGCCGCGGCCTCGCGTGCGGCAATGTCCTGTGCCTCGAGCCGCGCCTTCACTTCAGCCGGCGGCTTCGGCTCGGCACGGTAGCCGAGACCCTTCAGGATTTCTTCCATGTCGTCGGCGGTGGCGCCGAGGATCGACATCATCGGCGGCGTCACCATGAAGGACTGGCCATCATAGGCCCCGTCCGGACGCTGGCCGAGGCCGGGCTTCCAGTTGGTCGCGGGACGGATCAGGTCGGCCAGCCGTTCCAGGATGTCGATGCGCACGGCGCGGCGGCCGAGATTGCGGTAGCCCGCCAGCTTGTAGAAGGTCTTGTCGAAGGCTGGGTCGATGACCACGGAGGTGCGGCCGGAGGCGAGGGCGTGAACCACGTCGCCAAAGCCGGGCTTGTCCTTGCCGTCATTCTTCAGCGCCCACAGCAGCGTCACAAGCCCGGCGGGTGCCGGCTTGATCAGCGCCGGCACGAAAACATGGTAGGCGCCGAAGCGCACGCCGAGCCGGCGAAGCGCGGCGCGACCTTCCTGGTCGAGCGACTTCATCTCCTCGGCGATGTCGCGGCGGTTGATGAGGCCGAAATTCTCGACCAGTTGGAAGGCGATGCCACGGCCGATGCCAGAAATCTGGTCGGCATTCTTCAGGTCGACCAGCGGCTTCAGCAGCGACTCGATCTGGAAATTGACGAACCGCTCGGCACGCGCGGCGACCTTGTCGCGCGCCGGGCCGGTCAGCTGTTCGTCGGCCAGCAGCACCAGGCGCGGCTTCAGCGCGTCTTCGCCCGCGACCAGTGTGCCGATCGGCGCGCCGATCCAGCGCAGCGTGCCATCCGAGCCAAGCGCGATGTCGCCATTGGCCGAGGCGCCGAAGCGTTCGGCGCGCGCCTCGAACTCGGCGGCCAGCGCCTTCTGGGCGGCGGTGCGCACCGCCTTGGCGTCTTCACCGCCGGCGGTTTGATCAGCGGTGAAGCGGAACCCTTGCAACTCGCCGACATGGTGGCCTTCGACAAGGACGGTTCCGGTAGGACTAATTTCGGCTTCAGGCATGGTATTTTCTCTAAGGCGCCGCATGAGGACGGAAGTCCTGCGGTCTACGAAGCGTTTCGTCAACCGCTCATGCAGCGCATCCGACAATCTGTCTTCGATTTCGCGCGTCTTTTCCTGCCAGTGTGCCTGATCGGCCAGCCAACCGGGCCGGTTCGACACGAATGTCCAGGTGCGGATCTGGGCAATGCGATGCGACAGTGTGTCGATGTCGCCCTCGGTGGTGTCGGCGCGGCGCACCTGCTCGGCCATGTAATTCTCGTCGACATGGCCATGCCGTGCAAGGTCGGTGTAGATCGAAGCAACGAGATCCGCATGCTGGGCCGGCGCGATCCTGCGGTAATCGGGCAGTGCGCAGGCTTCCCACAGCAGCGCCACGCGTTTGGCATTGCTGGCAAGAGCGCGGATGTCTTCATCGCGGGACAGATATTCAAGCGCCTGCGCGTCGACCGCCGGCAGCGCACGCGTCAGCCCTTCGACCGGGGCATTGGTTTCGATCGAGCGCTTCAGCGCATCGAGGCTGGCGAAGTCGAAACGCGCGGTGCGCCATTGCAGCACCTTCACCGGATCGAAATCATGGCCTTCGATCTTCTTGACCAGTTCCTCGTCCAGCGGGTCGACCTGGCCAGTGACGCCAAAGGTGCCGTCGCGCAGGTGCCGACCGGCGCGGCCGGCGATCTGGCCAAGCTCGGCCGCCGTCAGGTTGCGATACTGATAACCATCGAACTTCCGGTTCTGGGCGAAGGCGACGTGATCGAGATCGAGGTTGAGGCCCATGCCGATGGCGTCGGTGGCGATGAGATAGTCGACATCGCCGGACTGAAACAATGCCACTTGGGCGTTGCGGGTGCGCGGGCTTAGCGCGCCGAGCACGACGGCGGCACCGCCTTGCTGGCGGCGGATCAGTTCGGCTATGGCGTAGACCTCGTCGGCCGAGAAGGCGACGATCGCAGTGCGCCGCGGCAGCCGTGTCAGTTTCTTGGGGCCGGCATAGGCAAGATGCGACAGCCTCGGCCGCGTCACCACAGAGACGCCTCTCAGCAGGCGCTGCAAAATGCCGTGCATGGTGGCGGCACCGAGCAGCAACGTTTCCTGGCGGCCGCGCAGGTGCAGGATACGGTCGGTGAAGATGTGTCCGCGCTCGAGGTCGCCGGCAAGCTGCACCTCGTCGATGGCGACGAAGGCGGCATCGGTCTCGCGTGGCATGGCCTCGACGGTGCAGACCGAATATTTCGCGCCCGCCGGCTGGATCTTTTCCTCGCCGGTGATCAGCGCGACCTTGTGAGCGCCAACCTTTTCGCAGACGCGGGCATAGACCTCGCGCGCCAGTAGCCTGAGCGGCAGGCCGATGATGCCACTTTCATGAGCCACCATGCGCTCGATGGCGAGATGGGTCTTGCCGGTGTTGGTGGGCCCAAGCACGGCGGTCACGTCGCGGCCAGACAGGATTAGCGGCTCAGTGTGTTTCGGCTGGATGTTCATCGACCCTGGGAATAAGGCTTTCTGGCCTCTGGTTGTCGGGAGCGTGCCTCAACTGGCGCGTATGACAGGCGACACATAGGGATTTCGGGCGCGAAGCGAAAGCGGAATGTTCCATCGGCGGCCAGAAGGTGTCTTTGTCAAGCTCTCAATCGGCCGCGGATTAACGGATAGAACGAGTCTGGAACGAATCGGCGACGAATCAGTGACTCGACCAGATTCAGCTTTTGTTCACGGCTACATGTGGATTTTGCGACTGGGAGTCGCACCACATGCTGAATCGCCGAACTGGCCCGTTTCATGCTAAGAGGGTGCAAGGGGGCGTTGCTGTTAACCTTTGCCGAGAAGCGATCATGATGGCTTGGTATGCCTCGCCCAAGCTTATGAAATTGTTGATCTTTCCTAATCCGCGTTAAGGAATTGGCAGGCGATTCCAGCTGTCGCCGTTAACGTTCCGGTCAAAGCCGGAACGAATCGGCGACGAATCAGCGATGCCGGAATATTCTTGGTTTGTTCACCCCAACATCTTGTGTTGTGAACAGCTTATCCACCGAGAATCCACAGGCTTGGGAACCGGTTTCGCACAGGGCGGCCAGCCGCCGTTAACCTCTGCGTGCCGGATTGGGTCAGCACCCGACGAGGGCGTGTCGAAAGGATCAGGCCCGGCAACGAAAAAACGGGCCGGTGGGCTGGCCCGTCGATCTGTCCGCCCGCACCGCCGTCATCAGACGAAATACTGGCCGCCATTGGCCGTGATGGTCGAGCCGGTGATGAAGCCGGCATCCTCGGAAGCGAGGAAAACGACGCAGCGCGCGATTTCTTCGGGCTCGCCGAGGCGGCCGACGGGGATCTGCGGAATGATGCGCTCGTTGAGCACCTTCTCGTCGATCGCCTTGACCATCTCGGTGGCGATGTAGCCGGGGCAGATGACGTTGACGGTGATGCCCGCGCGCGCGCCCTCTTGAGCGAGAGCTTTGCTGAAACCGATGTCGCCTGCCTTGGCGGCGGAATAGTTGACCTGGCCGGCCTGGCCCTTCTGGCCGTTGATCGAGGAGATCGTGATGACGCGGCCGAACTTGCGGTCGCGCATGCCGCTCCACAGCGGATGCGTCATGTTGAAGACGCCAGACAAATTGGTGTCGATGACCTCTTTCCACTGTTCGCGCGTGATCTTGTGGAACATGGCGTCTCGGGTGATGCCGGCATTGTTGACCAGCACCGAGACCGGGCCGAGATCGGCCTCGACTTGGCTGATGCCGGCGGCGCAGGAATCATAGTCGGCGACCGACCATTTGTAGACCGGAATCCCGGTCTCGGCCTTGAATTTCGCCGCCGCGTCGTCATTGCCGGCATAGTTCGCGGCAACCGAATAGCCGGCGGTCTTCAATGCGATCGAGATCGCCGCGCCGATACCGCGCGATCCGCCCGTGACGATTGCTACCTTGGTCATGAAGTTCCTCCCTTTGGTCGGGAGCGAATAGCGAGTGGCGAATAGCGAGTAGGGATTTGATGTCCCGTCGCGCTGACGCCATTCTTCCCTATTCGCTACTCCCTATTCGCTATTTGCTTTTCTTCAGGGTGCTTCCACGCACATGGCGACGCCCATGCCGCCGCCGATGCAGAGCGTAGCGAGGCCCTTCTTGGCGCCGCGGCGGCGCATCTCGTAGACCAGCGTGTTGAAGATGCGGGCGCCAGATGCGCCGATCGGATGGCCGATGGCAATGGCGCCGCCATTGACGTTGACGATCGAGGGATCCCAGCCCATGTCCTTGTTGACGGCGCAGGCTTGCGCCGCGAAGGCTTCATTGGCCTCGATCAGGTCGAGGTCGCCGACCGACCAGCCAGCCTTTTCCAATGCCTTGCGCGAGGCAGGAATAGGGCCGGTGCCCATGATCTGCGGATCGACGCCGGCGGTTGCCCAGGATACGATGCGCGCCAGCGGGGTGATGCCGCGCCTCACCGCTTCCGCTTCGCTCATCAGCACAGCACCCGCGGCGCCGTCATTGATGCCGGAGGCGTTGGCGGCGGTTACCGTGCCGTCCTTGTCGAAAGCCGGCTTCAGCTTGGTCATGGCGTCGATCGTGGCGCCGTGGCGGATGTATTCGTCCTGGTCGACAATGGTGTCGCCCTTCTTGCCCTTGATAGTGACGGCAACGATCTCGTCCTTGAACTTGCCGGCCTTCTGCGCGGCCTCGGCCTTGTTCTGCGAGGCCAGTGCGAACTGGTCCTGGTCGTCGCGGGTGATCTGGAACTGGCGCGCGACGTTTTCGGCGGTGTTGCCCATGTGATAGCCGTTGAAGGCATCCCACAGCCCGTCCTTGATCATAGTGTCGATCAGCTTGAAGTCGCCCATCTTGACGCCTGCGCGCAGGTGCTGGGCATGCGTCGAAAGCGACATCGATTCCTGGCCGCCCGCGATGATCACCTTGGCATCGCCGGTGGCGATCTGCTGCATGCCGAGCGCAATGGCGCGCAGACCCGAGCCGCAAACCTGATTGAGGCCCCAGGCGGTGGTTTCCTTGGGCAGGCCGGCATTGATCGATGCCTGGCGGGCCGGGTTCTGACCCTGCGCCGCGGTCAGCACCTGACCGAGGATGACCTCGTCGACCTCGCCTGGTTCGACACCGGCGCGCGACAGCAATTCCCTGATGACGACGGCACCGAGCTCATGTGCCGGGGTGGCGGCGAAGGCGCCGTTGAAGGAGCCGACCGGCGTGCGTGCGGCGCTGGCGACAACGATGGAATTGGCAGAGGTCATTTTCTTCTCCGGACTTCGAGCTGTCGTTTTTTTGGGCGTTGTTGGCGACTTTTCTTGCCCTTTCCATGATCCAAGTCAAACCGGAAATGGGCATGGCGCCCATGCGCCACAAGCGGGTCGTGCCTCGCCGGGGCGGCAGTTCCCTCATTGCTGCGCAGCATATTTTTTGCCCGCTATGCAGCATTTAATGATCCCGCACTGCACAAACTGCTTGGAATTGTGAGGCTTTTGCGCATATCCTCAAAAAAAAGGCACAATCGCTATCGGCGGCTTACTCAGAGGCGCGCCGGTGTCCCCGGGAGGATGTAGATGGCCGCTAAAGACGATCCGATCATCATCAAGAAATATGCCAATCGCCGCCTCTACAACACCGGTACCAGCACCTATGTGACGCTCGAGGACCTCGCCGAGATGGTCAAGAAGGGCGAGGAGTTCACCGTCCAGGACGCCAAGACCGGTGACGACATCACGCATCCGGTGCTGACCCAGATCATCTTCGAGCTGGAGAACAAGGATGGGCAGAACATGCTGCCGATCCCGTTCCTGCGCCAGCTGATCGCCTATTACGGCGACCAGATGCAGATGATCGTGCCGAGCTTCCTCGAGCAGTCGATGCTCGCCTTCTCCAAGGAGCAGGAACGCTTTCGCGAGCAGATGAAGGGTGCGCTCGGCAAGTCGCCGCTGGACATGATGAAAATCACCACGCCGATCAAGGCACTGGAGGAGCAGACGCGCCGCAACATGGAAATGTTCCAGAATGCGATGCGGCTGTTCACGCCGTTTCCGCCCGCGGGCACCGCGCCAGGGGCTGCACCGACGCCCGAGCCGGCCAGGAAGGAAACGCCTGACAAGCCCGACGACCTGCAGGAGTTGAAGGACCAGATCGCGGCCATGCAGCGCAAGCTCGACACGATGTCTTGACGCGTTCGGATCGAAAGATCCGATAGCTGCGGCGCATCGGGTCGCTGCCCGTTCCATCTTTTCCGAAGACCGGTACCCCTTTTCGGCCCTATGGCAGCACTCCCACATAACGGCCGCGCGGCCTGATAAGGCCTCCGCTTGTTATCTGCTCGACCGTGTGCGCGGCCCAGCCGACGCTGCGTGCGAGCGCGAACAGGCGGAACGGTGCATCGCGCGGCAAGCCAAGGTTGCGCGTCAGCGCGGCCAGCCCAAAGTCTATGTTGGGAAGCGCGCCGGTCGCGGCAAGGGCAGCGTCGCGCAGCGACGATAGTGTGCCGTCGACCTCGATCACCGACAGCAGCGCCTCTGCCCGCGGATCGCCGTCGGGATAAAGCTGGTGACCGAACCCCGGCAACGGTCGGTCATGGCTGAGCCAGCGCCGGATCGTCGCATCGGCGCCATGCCGTGCCGCATCCTCGGCCAGTTGCATCACCGCTTCGCCGGCGCCGCCATGGCGAGGGCCTGACAGGGTCGCAAGCCCAGCGAGCAGGCAAGCGGCCAGCGGCGCGCCGGTCGAGACCGCGACGCGGGCGGCGAAGGTCGACGCGTTCAGTTCGTGATCGGCAAGCAAGACAAGCGCTCGGCGGATCGCATCCGCCCCGCCACCATCCACCGACCAGCCCTGTGCCAGCCGTTGATGGATTGGCTCTAATCCCGCCGACGTGCCCAAGGCACTGGCCAGCACGCCGACCACGTGCGCGGCATCGGCATGCAGCGACGCGGCGCTGCGCCCGAGCGATGGGCGCCCCTGGCCGGCAAGCACCGCAAGTCGCGCAAAGGCCGCGGCCCGGCCAGCTTGATAGGGCTCCTCCAGCAACGGCGCTTCGAAAGCCACCGGTTTAGGCAGAGCCCAGAGCACCGCGGCTGTTTCTTCCAGCGTGGCATTCTCGGAAAGTGCAGCGGCGTCCTGGCCACGATAGACAAGGCGACCGTGCGAGACGGTCGAAATCGAGGTGACGATTGACGGCTCGCCCCAGGCGATCGCGCTTTCGGCGATTGCCGAGGGACTTCTTCCACGTGCCCTCCGCGTTGCCAGCGCCGCTATGTCGTCGGCACGATACTGGCTGCGGCGCGGATCGGCGCGGTCGGGCCGCATGCCGATGCGCCCACGGCTGACATAGGCGTACAGCGTCTGCGCCCGCACCTGGAGACGTTCAAGCGCTTCTTCTCGCGACAGCCACTCGGACATATCGAACTCTCATATTGATTCTATTGATCAAGATTGATGGCCGTGTTGCCCAGCCTTATCTCCAATCCCGAAATGCTTCAAGGAGACACAGGCTATGGCGAATGGGCTCGATGAAGTTGTGGCGGCGGAAACAGTGCTCTCCGACGTGGATGGTCTTGGCGGCCGTCTGACGATCCGTGGTCATTCGCTGCCGGAATTGGCCGGCCGTTGGAATTATGCCCAGGTGGTTCGGTTGCTGCTGGATGGCTTTTTCGACGGCCTTCCCGATGATGCGGAACTGACGCCGGCTCTGGGCCAGGCGCGTGCGGACGTGTTCGAGCGGGTTTTGCCCTCGCTGCCCTTGCTGGCATCGCTCGATGTCTACAGCGCCATGCGCGCCGGCATGGCGCTGCTGCCGGACGGCGACACGCTGACGGACGCCTTGCTGCTGATCGCGGCGCCCGCCGTGCTGACGCCGGCCTTGCTGCGCCTCCGGCACGGCGAGGAGGCGATCGCGCCGGACAGCCGCGGCGATCATGCCGCCGACATGTTGCGGATGCTGAGCGGCAGCGTCGCCTCGCCAGGGCTGGCGAAGGCGCTCGACACCTATCTGGTGACGGTCTGCGATCACGGTCTCAATGCATCGACCTTTGCAACACGCGTGGTCGCGTCCACGCAGGCCGGCCTGACATCGTCCGTGCTGGCCGGGCTCGGCGCGCTCAAGGGGCCGCTGCACGGCGGCGCGCCTGGCCCTGTCATCGAGATGCTGGATGCAATCCAGGCGCATGGCGATGCGGCCGGCTGGCTGCGCGCAGAGATAGCGCATGGCAAGCGCATCATGGGGTTCGGGCATCGCATCTACCGGGTGCGCGATCCACGTGCCGATGTGCTGAAGGCGGTGGTCCGGCAACTCGGCAACGAGGGCGAAGCCGGCCGCCGGCTGGCCTTCGCGGAGACGGTGGAGCAAGCGGCGCTCGACGTGCTGCGGGTTGCCAAGCCGTCGCGCTCGCTGCAGACCAATGTCGAGTTCTATACCGCCCTGCTGCTGGAAGCGGCGGGCTTTCCCAGCCAAGCCTTCAGCAATATCTTTGCCGCCGGGCGTGTCGCTGGCTGGATCGCGCATGCGCGCGAGCAGCAGACGACCGGTCGGCTGATCCGGCCGCAGTCGCGTTATGTCGGGCCGGTGCCTGACCTTGTTGCCTGAAGCTTTTTTGGGCTCTGCAGGATTTTTGCAGGAAGGTTGCGCCCGCCGATGGGCGGGGCGGTCCGGTCGATGTTGTCGTGGTGAGCGGCTGTGCCGCCGCTCATGACGAAAATTTCATCTCGCCGAAAATTCTGGCCGCTGTTATTGCGTCGCATCGAGCATATATGCTGCACTGCAACATAGACCTGCTTTTGCCGCAACCAGAGGATTCCGCCCTTGGCCACCAGGAAAACCGCAGTTGTCACCGGCTCCACATCCGGCATTGGCCTGGCCATCGCCCAGGCGCTGGCGGCCGAAGGCCATGACGTCGTCGTCAATTCCTTCTCCGACACGGCAGCCGACCACGCCATCGCCGATGCGATCGCCAAACAGCACGGCGTGAAGACTGCCTACATCAAGGCCGACATGTCGAAACCGGCAGAATGCCGGGCGCTGGTCTCAAAGGCTGCAGAAACGTTCGGGTCGGTCGATATTCTGATCAACAATGCCGGCATCCAGCATGTCGCGCCGGTGGAAGACTTTCCAATCGAGAAATGGGACGCGATTATCGCCATCAACCTGTCTTCGGCGTTCCACACCATCGCGGCAGCGATTCCGCTGATGAAAAAGGCCGGCGGCGGCCGGATCGTCAACATCGCCTCGGCGCATGGGCTGGTCGCGTCGCCATTCAAATCGGCCTATGTCGCGGCCAAGCACGGCATATTAGGGCTGACCAAGACGGTCGCGCTCGAACTGGCGCGTGACAAGATCACCTGCAATGCCATCTGCCCCGGCTACGTGCTGACGCCGCTGGTCGAGGCGCAGATCCCCGACCAGATGAAAGCTCACGAGATGGACCGCGCGACCGTCATCCGCGAGGTCATGCTGGACAAGCAGCCGACGAAGGAATTCGTCACGGTCGAGCAGATCGCGGCAGCGGCGGTGTTCCTGTGTTCGGACGCGGCGGCGCAGGTTAACGGCACGCATCTGTCGGTCGACGGCGGCTGGACCGCCGCGTGAGGCCCAGAATTTTCTCATCTACCAAACGGGACAGACCGAGGACGACGCCATGACCAAAAACGGCAAGGCGGAGGAGACGAAGAAGATCAATATCGCACTTCAGGGCGGCGGCTCGCACGGGGCCTTTTCCTGGGGTGTGCTCGACCGGCTGCTGGAGGACGGCAGGCTGGAGATATCAGCGGTGTCAGGTACCAGTGCCGGCGCCATGAACGCGGTGGCGCTGGCCGACGGTTTTGTCCGTGGCGGGGTCGATGGCGCACGCCAGAAGCTCGATGATTTCTGGCGCGCGGTGGCGGCGAAGGGCCGGTTCAGCCCGGTGCAGCGCATGCCGTGGGATGTCGCCTGGGGCAATTGGTCGATCGAGAACACGCCGGGCTATGTCTTTTTCGACACCATGTCGCGGGTGTTCTCGCCCTATGCCGCCAACCCGCTGGGCCTCAATCCTCTGCGCGACGTCGTCGCGCGGGAGATCGATTTTAGGAATGTCCGCGCCTGCAAGTCGATGGAGCTGTTCATTTCGGCGACCAATGTCGAAACCGGACAGCTGCGCGTCTTTTCCGACGGCGAGATCGACCTCGACACGGTGATGGCTTCGGCCTGCCTGCCCCAACTGTTCCGCGCCGTCGAGATCAACGGCGTGCCCTATTGGGACGGCGGCTATGGCGGCAATCCGGCGCTCTATCCGTTCTTCAAGACGGCGGCGACCGAGGACGTGCTGCTGGTGCAGATCAATCCGGTGGTGCGGGAGGGAACACCAAGGAGCGCCAACGAGATCCAGAACCGCATCGACGAGATCACCTTCAACGCCGGGCTGTTGCGCGAATTCCGTTCGATTGCCTTCGTCAAGGAACTGATCGCCGCCGGCCGTCTGCCGCATGGCGAATACCGCGACATCCGCATGCACCGTATCGATGCCGACGAGGCGTTCAAGGACCTGTCGGCATCATCGAAGGTCAATGCCGAATGGGCGTTCCTGACCTATCTGCGCGATCTCGGCCGCACCGCCGCGACCGATTGGCTGGAAGAGAATTACGACGCCGTCGGCAAGCACCCGACACTCGATCTCTCGGGCGAACTCGATGACGGCTTCAAGCCGGTGCGCGGTCCCGCACCTGGCCGGCGGGTCAAGGAATTCCTTGCTGCGCGCAAAAATCCGGAGGTGGTTCGCCGTCGGGCGTGAACGGCCAATCGATGTTCATCGATTGGCTCGCGATCATGCTTTCAGAGTGAGTTCGATCACCCTGATCAGGGCGGCGGCCGCTTGCCGCTGTCCCTGGGGATCGCTGATCCGCGCCTTCATGCCTTCCAGCCCGTCGAGCAGCATGTCGGCAAGCAGTTGCGTCGACAGGCCCCTGGCCGCCAGATCGACGCGGTTCCTGGCTGCTTCGCCCTCGATCGCGGCGGCGATATGTTTGCCAAGCCCGCCGCGCCAGCAGCCCACCAGATCGCCAAGGCTCGATTTCATGTCCAGCAGTTCTGCGCCGTGCGGCGAGGCAACGACGGCGCCCATCATCGAGATGAATGCCTCGTCGATGGCTCGCATCATGCGCTCGGTGAAAGCGCCGTCGCCGGCCAGAGCCAGCTTTGCCGCCTCGACCGAGCGCGACAGGATCATCATGCCGATGGCGCGGAAAATTTCGGTCTTGTTCTTGAACAGGAGATAGAGCGCCGGCCGCGACATGTCGGCGGCGCGCGCGATGTCGTCCATGGTGGTGCGGGAGAAGCCATAAGCCAAAAACACCTTCATCGCTCCATCCAGGATACGGACGCGTTTGGGGTCGGCGGTGGCGATGTCTTCGATCTGATTCATGGAGCAATTCTATCCTGCAAAATCTTTATTGACATAATGACGTAATTTGTCAATCTGTATCGGGACGAGATGTCCGGTTGGTCATTTCACCTTGGGCAGTGGACGACAACAAAGGGTATCCCCATGCGCCTCACCGTCGACGGGCAGTCATTCGATATCAACGCCGATCCGGACATGCCGCTGCTATGGGCGCTGCGCGATCTCATCGGCAAGACCGGACCCAAATTCGGCTGCGGCATTGCCGCCTGCGGCGCCTGCACGGTTCATGTCGACGGTCAGCCGGTGCGTTCCTGCTCGCTTCCGGTTGGCCAGGTCAGCGGGGCTGTCACCACCATTGAAGGCATCGGCACGGCGGGCAGGCTGCATCCGGTGCAGCAGGCATGGCTGGCGGAACAGGTCGCGCAATGCGGCTATTGTCAGGCCGGCCAGATCATGAGCGCGGTGGCGCTGCTTGACGAGGTCGCCGACCCGAGCGACTCCGACATCGACAACGCCATGGGCGGCAATCTGTGCCGCTGCGGCACCTATCCGAGGATCCGCTCGGCCATCAAGAAGGCCGCGGCGCTCAAGACGGCGGGGCTCTGACCATGGCCAGTGTCGGAAAGATCGCCCGCCGCACGTTCCTGATGGGCGCGGTCGCTGTCGCGGGCGGCGTTGCCGTCGGCTACTACTATTATCGCAAGCCTTTTGCGAACCCGCTCGAAGCCGATCTCGGCAAGGGCGAGGCGACCTTCAACCCCTATGTGAAGATCGGCGCCGACAACACCATCACCATCGTCGCGCCGCGCGCCGAGATGGGGCAAGGCATTTCGACGACGCTTGCCGTCATGGTCGCCGAAGAACTCGATGTCGGCCTCGATCGGGTCAAGGTCGAACACGGGCCGGCCTCCCATGCCTATTACAACGCCGCGATCCTCGAAGAGGGCGGCCCGTTCGCCTTCTTCGACGAAAGCATGACCGCGCAAGCGGTGCGCTCGGGCCTCGGCGTGGTCGGCAAGTTCCTTGCCCTGCAGGGCACGGGTGGTTCGTCTTCGACACGGGATGGCTTTGACAAGATGCGGCAAGCGGGTGCCGCCGCCCGGCAGATGCTGATCGCTGCCGCGGCGCAAAAACTGGGTGTCGCCGCCGCCGATCTGGAAACGGCCGACGGTTCGATCCTGCACAAGGCGTCCGGCAAGTCTCTGACCTATGGCTCGGTCGCCGCGGCCGCCGCGGCGATGGCGCCGCCGGCCGAAGTCAAACTCAAGGACCGGGCCGACTGGAAACTGCTGGGAAAACCGCAGAAGCGCATCGACATGCTGGCCAAGGTCACCGGGGCGCCGATCTTCGGCATCGATGTCCGGCTGCCCGACATGCTCTACGGCACGGTCAAGATGAGCCCGCGCTTCTGGTCGAGGCCGATCAAGGCGGACCTCTCCAGGGCCGAGAAAATGCCCGGCGTGATCAAGATCGTACCGCTCGAGACGAATTACGGCCATGGCTTCGGCATCATCGCCGACAACACATGGACGGCGTTCAAGGCTGCCGAGGCGATCGACGCCGAGTGGTCAGATCCCGAATATCCGCTCAGCAGCGCCGCCATATCCGATGTGCTGAAGCAGGCGCTTGGCACCAAGGGTTCGGTGATGCGCGACAATGGCGATGTCGACAGCGCCTTCGCCGATGCGCCGCGCGAAAAGATCGTCGAGGCCGACTATGCCGTGCCCTATCTGGCGCACGCGACGATGGAGCCGATGAACGCGACGGCGCAGCTCAAGGATGGTGCCCTCGCCATCTGGTGCGGCAACCAGGCGCCGACCCTGGTGCGGCAGCTTTGCGCCAATCAACTCGGCATCGAGCAGGACAAGGTCACCGTGCACACGACCTTCCTCGGCGGCGGCTTCGGCCGGCGCATCGAGATGGACTATGCGCTTTATGCGGCGCTGATGGCCAAGGAAGCGGGCGGGCGTCCAGTCAAGGTGACCTGGACGCGTGAAGAAGACATGCGCCACGACGCCTATCGACCGGCCGCTATCGGCAAGTTCCAGGCGCGGCTCGGCGACGATGGCATGCCGGTCGCCGTCGACATGAAGATGGCCTCGCCATCGGTGATTGCCGGCACGCTGCGTCGGCTGTTCCCCTCGATATCACCGCTCGGTCCCGACAAGACCATTGTCGATGGCGCCTATGACCAGCCCTACAGCATCCCGAATTACCGGGTCAGCGGTATCGCGGCGCCCGTCTCCATCCCTGTCGGTTCCTGGCGCTCGGTCGGCAGTTCGGTCAACGGTTTCTTCCATGAGGGGTTCATGGACGAGATCGCCGCTGCTGGGAAAGTCGATCCGGTCGAGATGCGCAAGAGACTGATGGCCGCCTATCCCTCGGCGGTGAAGGTGGTGGAGAAAGTCGCCGCGATGGCGAAATGGGGCGAAGCGCTGCCAGCCGGCAAGGCCAAGGGCATGGCCTTCACGCTGTCCTTCGGCAGCTGGGTCGGCGAGATCGTCCAGGTGGCGGACGCGCCAGCCGGCATCCGTATCGAGAAGGTGTGGATCGCCGCCGATGTCGGCACCGCGCTCGATCCCGGCATCATCGAGGCGCAGCTGATTTCCGCCGCCATCTACGGTCTTTCGGCAGCGATGGGCCAGGAGATCACCTTCGCCGACGGCATGGTCGAACAGTCGAACTTCCACGATTTCGATGCCATGCGGATCTTCCAGTGCCCGGTCTTCGAAGTCGCCATCCTGGAAAACTTTCACAAGATGGGTGGCGTCGGCGAGGTCGGCACACCGCCGGCGGCACCAGCTTTGGCCAACGCCATCTTCGCGTTGACCGGCAAGCGCATCCGCACGCTGCCGCTGTCGAAAACGGTGGCCTTCGCATGAAGAAGCTCCTCACTATGCTGACGCCTGCTGCCATGCTTGTCCTGGCAGTGCCGTTCGCGATCGCGCAAGAGAGCCAGACGCTGGCGCCGGCGTTGGCCGGCGCCGCAAAAAGCCTGGCCGAATGGGACAAGGTCTATGCGGTGTTCTCGCATCCACGCTGCGCCGGCTGTCATGTCGCGGACGACCGGCCGCGCTGGTCAGGCGCGCATTATGGCGGCACGCGCGTTCACGCCTTCAATGTCCAGCGCGGTGCTGACGGGTCTGGCTTCGGCAATCCGGGCTTGCGTTGCACGACATGCCATTTCTCCAGCAATTCCAATATGTTGCATGGGCCGCCCGGGGCCGAGAACTGGCATCTGGCACCGACCGAGATGGTCTGGTTCGGAGAGTCCTCGCCGGAAATCTGCGCCCAGATCAAGGATCCCGCCCGCAATGGCGGGCGCAGCCTGCAGGATGTGGCGCTGCATGTGCGCGACGACAAATTGGTTGCCTGGGGCTGGGCCCCCGGTGGAGATCGCGAGTCGGCGCCAGGCTCGGCGGAAGAGACATACGAGGCGATCGAAAACTGGATAGCGGCGGGCGCATCTTGTCCGGTGGCGCAATGATCTTGCAACTTTCGGACTATATTGCGGTACAACTTTGATGTAGAAGCACGCTTCGCCGATCACGGCAAATTGAACACGGCTTGGCGCGCACCCATATCGGCGACGCGCCCGCGTTATGAGGACGCCGGCCGAACCCGCAGTGGAAAACAACGAAGATGCCGAGAATCAGGTTTCACAAGCTTGCAGCCATTGTTGTGCTCATTGGTTTCGCGGCCTGGATGGCGACAGGCGAGTTTTCGTCCGTCGGCAGCGTGGCCGCCAACAAGGCCAAGGCAGCCGAAGTCGAGCAGGCCAAGGCGCCGGACGCCAACAAGCCCAGAGCGGCGGAAGCCGAGCCGAAGGCACCGCTGCGCACCGTGGCGGTGGTGACGCCGCCGCGCAAGACCTATGCACGCGCCATCCGCGTTTCCGGGCTGACCGAAGCCGACAAGCGGGCGGTGCTGGCGACGCGCGTCGCCGGCGTCATCGACAAGCTGCCGGTCAAGCAGGGCCAGCACGTCAAGACCGGCGATCTGGTGCTGATGCTTGCGGCGGAAGAAAAGATCTCCATGGTCGACAACGCCAGGCAGCTCGTGGTGCAGCGCCAGGCCGAATTGGACGCGGGTTTGCGGCTGATGAAGACTGGCAATCTGCCGAAGCTGCAGCTCGACACCGCGCGCTCGAACCTGACCTCGGCGCAGTCGCTGCTGGAAACCGCACAGGCCGAACTCGACCGCAATGAGGTGAAAGCGCCTTTCGACGGCGTCATCGACCGGGTGCCGGTGGAGCTCGGCAGTTCCATCATGCAGGGCGGCGAGGTGGCAACCATCCTCAAGCTCGATCCGGTGATTGCCCGCGGCGAAATCAGCGAGCGCGACCTCGGCTACCTCAAGCTGGGCGACAAGGCCAATGTGCGACTGGTCAGCGGTCAGACCGTCGAAGGCACCGTGCGCTACATCAGCCGCGACGCATCGTCGGCGACCCGCACCTTCCGCGTCGAGGTGGCGATCCCCAACGGCGACGGCTCCGTGCCGGCTGGCATGACGGCCGAAATCGCGCTCAACGCACAACCGACCGACGCGGTCCTGCTGCCGCGCTCGGTGGTGACGCTGGGCGACAAGGGCGACCTCGGCATCCGTGCCGTCGGCAAGGACAACAAGGTGGCGTTCTTCCCGATCGACCTCGTCGACGATACGCCGACCGGCCTCGTGCTCGGCGGCATTCCGGCCGATGCGCGCATCATCGTCGCCGGCCAGGAACTGGTGAAGGAAGGCGATCTGGTCAATCCGGTCGAGGCCGACCAGGCGACCATCAAGAAGCTGCTGGGCGAGGCAACGGCCGGCACGCAGTAATATCGCGATGGACTAGCCCTGGACGGGGACAATCGGCTGCGACGCAGCTCCTGAAATTCAAAAACAGGCGTTAGCCATGGATATCGTCAGACTCGCAATCAACAATGCCCGGCTGACCATCTCGGTCCTGGTCTTCCTGATCCTTGCCGGGGCGGTCGCCTATCAGTCGACGCCGAAGGAAGCGGAGCCCGACGTTCCGATTCCGATGATGTATATCAGCCTGATCTATCAGGGCATTTCGCCTGAGGATTCGGAGCGGCTTCTGCTGCGGCCGATGGAAAGCAAGCTGAAAAGCTTGAAGGGCCTCAAGGAAATGCGTTCGGCCGCCTTCCAGGGCGGCGGCTACGTGCTGGTCGAATTCCAGCCGCAGACCAATCTGGCCACCGCGCTGCAGGACACGCGCAGCAAGGTGCAGGACGCCAAGGCCGACCTGCCACAGGCGGCCGAGGAACCGACAGTCAACGAAGTCAACATTTCCGAGTTTCCGGTGCTCGTCGTCACGCTGTCGGGCGAATTGCCCGAACGCGTGCTGACCGCCGCGGCACGCGAACTGCGCGACCGCATCGAGGAAGTGCCGGGCGTTCTCGAAGGCTCGCTGCAAGGTGCGCGCGACGACCTGGTCGAGGTCGTCATCGACCCGATGAAGCTGTCTTCCTACGGGCTGCAGCTCGATCAGCTGATCGGTGCGGTCGGCAACTCCAACAGTCTGGTCGCCGCCGGCAACATCGAAGGCTCGGAAGGCAAGTATGCCGTCAAGGTGCCTTCGCTGATCGAGACGCCGGAGGATGTGGCGGCACTGCCGGTGGTCGCCGGCCCCAATGCCGTGGTGCAGGCCAAGGACATCGCCACGATCCGCTCGACCTTCAAGGATGCCGAGACGGTGACCCGCCTCAACGGCAAGCCGGCCATCGCCATCGAAGTCAAGAAGCGCATAGGCTCCAACCTGATCGATACCATCGCCAAGGTGCGGACGGTGTCCGACGAGTTCGTCAAATCCATGCCCGCGGGCATGAACGTCACCTACACGCAGGACAAGTCCGTCTTCGTCAACCAGCTGCTGGGCGATCTGCAGAACCACGTCATGATCGCCGTCATCCTGGTGTTCATCGTCATCCTCTATGCGCTGTCCGGCCGTGCCTCGCTGCTCATTGGCCTGGCCATTCCGTCGTCCTTCCTGATCGGCATCCTGCTGCTGGCGATGATGGGCTACACGATCAACATGATCGTGCTGTTCAGCCTCATCCTGGCCGTCGGCATGCTGGTCGACGATGCCATCATCGTCACCGAGTTCGCCGAGCGACGGATGAGCGAAGGCATGCCGAAGGAGGAAGCCTTCGCGCTCGCCGCCAAGCGCATGGCCGGTCCGGTCATCGCGGCGACGATGACGCGTATCGCCGCCTTCTCGCCGCTGCTGTTCTGGCCCGGCATCATCGGCGACTTCATGAAGTACATGCCGATCACCCTGATCGTCACGCTGTCGGCCTCGATGCTCTACGCGCTGGTCTTCGCGCCGACGCTGGGTGCGATCTTCGCCAAGGCGCCGCCGCATCACGAGGATGACAATCGCGACGGCTGGTACATGGCGATCGTCAAGCAAGCGGTGCGCTTCCCGATCACCGTGCTGGTGCTGACCGTCGCGCTGCTGTTCGGCGTCGGTTTTGCCTATTCGAAATACGGCGCCGGCGTCGAGTTCTTCCCGAATGTCGAGCCGGATTACGGCCTGCTTTACGTGCACGCGCGCGGCAATCTTTCGCTGGCCGAAATGGATACGGCGACCAAGATCGCGGAAGACAGGCTGCTCGGCTGGCCGGGTGTGAAGTCGGTCTACACCCGCGTCGGCAAGACGCAAGGCGGCGGCCAGGACATTCCCGAAGACGTCGTCGGCGTCATCCAGTACGAGTTCATCGACTGGCGCGAGCGCAAGTCGGCGAACCATATCCTGGACGATTTGCGCGGCGTCATGGCCGGCATTCCCGGCGTCGATGTCGAGGTGCGCGTGCCGGAGGCCGGCCCACCGACCGGCAAGCCGATCCAGATCAGGCTTTCGGCCGTCGACCCCAAGGGGCTCGACGACAAAGCCCGTGCGGTCGCGGCGCGCATCGGCAAGGTTCCTGGCGTCATAGATATCTCCGATGGTTTGCCTCCGCCCGGCGTCGACTGGGCGCTCGAGGTCGACCGCGCCAAGGCGGCGCAGTACGGCATCAGCCCGACCTCGGTCGGCACCGTGGTGCAACTGGTGACCAACGGGTTGAAACTTTCGGAATACCGTCCGGCCGGCGCCGATGACGCCGTCGACATCCGGCTTCGCCTGCCCGAAGACCGGCGCACGCTGTCGACGCTCGACGAATTGCGGGTGCAGACCTCGCAAGGCTCGGTACCGATCTCGAACTTCGTCGTGCGCAAGCCTGAACCGACAGTCGGTATCCTCAACCGCATCGACGGCGCCCGTACGGTGGTCGTCCAGGCCAACGTTGCCGCCGGCGCCCAGGTCGCGGCAGTGCAGGAGCAGGTCAGCAAGGCCGTCTCCGATATGGATCTGGGCAGCGGCATCCGCTGGAAGCTGGCTGGCTCGAACGAGGACAGCGCCGAAGCCAGCGCCTTTCTCAGCAAGGCCTTCGGAGCGGCGATCTTCCTGATCTTCCTCGTGCTTTTGGCGCAGTTCAACAAGTTCACCAGCGTCTGGCTGGTGCTGTCCTGCGTGGTCATGGCGACGATCGGTGTGTTCCTCGGACTGCTGATAACAGGCGAGACGTTCGGCATCGTCATGTCGGGCATCGGCGTCATCGCGCTGGCCGGCGTGGTGGTGAATAACAACATCGTGCTGATCGACACCTATGACAGGCTGCGCGAAGAGGGTTGGGACAAGGTCGAGGCGGTGCTGCAGACCTGCCGCGAACGCGCCCGCCCGGTGGTGCTGACGGCGGTGTCGGCCATTCTCGGCGTGCTGCCGATCGCCTTCGGCCTTGGCCTCGAAATCTTCCATCACGAGACGACGATCAACGCACCGTCGACGCAATGGTGGATTTCGCTGTCGTCGGCGATCGTCTTCGGCCTGTCCTTCGCCACCGTGCTGACGCTGGTGGTGACGCCGTCGATGCTGATGGTGTTCACCCGCGCCAAGGTCAAGCCCGGCACGCGGCGCGGCTGGTTCAGCCGGCTGTTCCGGCGCGGCAAGGGCGAGATTTCTTCGACCGATGCGCCGGGGCAGGATGTCGGAGCGGAGCCGGAGATCGCCTTTCCAAAAGCCGCCGAATAGACCCAATGCCGATTTGACCGGCAAAGGCCGCCCGGAACAACCGGGCGGCCTTTCGCATTGTTCTCTCCAAGAGCAATGCCGTGCAGGGAGTTTCCCATGCCGATCACCACCATTATCATCATCGTTCTGGTCCTCGTCCTCATTGGCGCTGTGCCAGCCTGGCCGCATTCGCGTTCCTGGGGCTATGGGCCGTCGGGCATTGTCGGGGTGGTGCTGGTAGTGCTCCTGGTGCTGGTGTTGATGGGGCGGGTCTAGCCGCCCTTCCAGGAGACCTATCGATGTAAAGAGATCGGGCAGGCCGCCATGGCTGCCCGCCGGGCCTGTCAGGCAGCTTTCGCAGCGCCATTCACGGTGGCGATGCCGATATCCTCAAGAGCTTCAGTGACCGCCTGATCCAGCGGCGTGTGGGGGATCGCACCGATGATGCCTTCCAGCCGCGTCGAAACCAGTTGATGCGGCTCGAAGCGCAGATAGGACATCGACACGATCTCGCGCCACATCGCCACGAACGGGCTGCCGGCGCGCAGCACCCACCACGGCATGGAGGTCAGTTTGAGCGGGCGACCGAGTGACTTCTCTGCCGCGGCCTTGAGTTGCCGGTCGGTGATTGCATGGCCGGGAAGGTTCAGAGCTTCATAGGTGCCGAGCTTATCGAGGTTTTCCGCCAGGCCGACGAAGGCCTTGGCGAAGTCCGGCAGGTAGGCCCATTCATGCACCAGATCGACTGGACCAGGTGCGGTGTAGATGCCCTTGGCCATCTTGGCGGCGACGACCAGGTCGAACCATGAACCGCTGCCGGTGCCGCCGAAGAAGTCGCCGGCGCGCAAGAGAATGGTACGCACCCGGCCGGCGTCGGCCTCGCGGCGAAACAGGTCTTCCATCGCGGTGCGAATGCGGCCCTTCTCGGTCGTCGGGTGAAAGGGCGTGTTCTCGGTGATCACCGCCGGCACCGGCGAGCCGTAATTGTAGACGGTGCCGGGGAAGAGGTGCAGCGTGCCATTCGCATGGCAGGCGGCCATGACGTTCTCGGCCATCGGCAGGCACTTGCCCCAGTCGGTGTAGATCGGGTTGAGGCCGTTGAAGATGATGTCGACGCCTTGCGTGGCGCGGATCAAGCCTTCACGGTCGAGCGCGTCGCCGGCGACCGCCGTGGCGCCGTTGAGCTCGGCCGGCACCTTGCCGCTGCGGGTGATTGCGCGGACATCGTAGCCGGCATCGATGAAGGCCTTGGCGACCACGCGGCCGAGCCGGCCATTGGCACCGAGAATTGCGATCTTGGTCATTGGAAATACTCCTGATTTGGAATTTGCGTGGTCGTTGGGGAGGGGCGATCAGCGACAAGCGCGATCGGATCGGCGACAAGCGCGATCGGATCAGCGGTTGCCGAAGATCTCGCGGTTGCTGCCTTGCGTCGCCGGCTTCTGGACGGCCGCGTCCGGGTTGCCGATCGACGTGGTGGTCGTGTTGTCGATGCTGGCCACAGTCGGCTGGCTGGCGTCGTTCGAGCCAAACTTGTCGCTGCCGGCAAAAGCAGCGCTGGCGGAAATGAGGATGGCGGCGGCGGTGAGAGCGATCTTGGTCATTTGAGTTCTCCAGGTTGGTGTTTGCAGTCCGTGTTGGTGTCTGCAGCCGGAATATGGTCGCCTCGAATGCGAATGGAAATTGACTATCGCTGGAGCTTTGTTATTCATAAATGAATGACTGAAATCGACTGGAACCTGATCAAGAGCTTCGTCACCGTTGCGGAAACCGGCAGCTTGTCGGCCGCGGCGCGAAAACTCTCGGCAAGTCAGCCGACGCTCGGTCGTCACATCGGCGAGCTCGAACAGGCGCTGGGTGTCACGCTGTTCCGGCGCGGGCGGCGCGGCTATGAACTGACGGAAGCCGGCAGCACGTTGTTCGAACGCGGCAAGGCGGTCAGCGAGCAGGCAAGCGCCTTCTCACTGCTGGCGCTGGGATCGGTCGAGGCAATCGAAGGCACGGTGCGCATCGCCGCCAGCGAAGTGGTGGCTGCCTATGTGCTGCCGGCCATGATGGCGCGGCTTGGGCTCGAGGAGCCGGGTATCGAGGTCGAGATCGTTGCCTCGAATCAAGTCGAAAACCTGTTGCGCCGCGATGCCGATATCGCCATCCGTATGGTCAAGCCGGCGCAGAACGAGCTGACGGCGCGCAAGGTCTGCGATATTCCGCTTTGCGCCTGCGCGGCCAAATCCTATCTCGACCGGCGCGGCCGGCCGCTGGAGCCTGCCGACCTTGTCGACCACGATTTGGTCGGCTTCGACCGCAGCGACGACATCATTAGAGGCTTTACCCAGTATGGCATCCCTGTCACCCGGAGCAGTTTCCGCTTCAGGGCCGACAACCAGATCGTTTTGTGGGAGGCGGTGCGGGCGGGAAACGGCGTCGGTCTCGGCCAGGAGCCGGTGGTCGACCGTGATCCATCGGTAGAGAAGCTGCTGCCGGGCCTGCCACTGCCGGTTCTGCCGGTATGGCTGGCGATGCATCGCGACGTGCGCACCAGCGTGCGCATCCGCCGCGTCGCGGATTTCCTCTACGAGGAACTGAAGCGCTATTCGGCCGGCGCGGCGGCGAACTCCGCGCGGTGAGCAAGGCCGGCCATCAGCAGAACGACGATCAGCAACCCCGACATGGCGACGAAGATCGGGCCGAAGCTGGAATGCTCGGCAACGAAGCCGATCGCCGAGGGCGCCACCAATATGCCGGAATAGCCCATCGTGGTGACGACGCTCATTCCGATGCCCGACGACATGCCTTCCTGGTTGCCGCCGGCCGAGAAGATGATCGGCACCATGTTGGCGATGCCGAAGCCGCACAGGGCAAAGGCGGCGATTGCGAGCCAGGGCGAGGGCGACAGCCCGGCGATCAGCATGCCGGCGGCCGCGACAACCGCCGAGCCGCGTAGGGTCGCGACCGCGCCGAAGCGATTGCGGACGCCGTCGCCGAAGAAGCGCATGATCGCCATGACACCGGAAAAGGCAGCGTAAGCGAGGCCGGCGATGGCAAGGTCGGCGCCGAGTTCCTGCCTGAGATACAGCGCCGCCCAGTCGAGCACCGCGCCTTCGGAGATCATCGTCAGCAGCGCCATCAGGCCGACCAGATAAACCAGCGGGTTTGCCGGCAGCGTGAATTTGTGATGCTCGGCCGCCCGCGGCCTATCCTCGCCGACCAGATGGCGAACCGCCACCGCGATCACCGCGAGGGCGAGAGCGGTGACCACCGCCGCGTGGGCGAGATGGCCGTAGGTCTGAATGGCAAAGCCGCCGAGGCCGCCGCCGGCGAAACCGCCGAGGCTCCAGAAGCCATGCGAGGACGACATGATGGCGCGGGAGAGCCGCCGTTCGACCACCACCGCATTGGCGTTCATGGCGACATCCATGCCGCCGATCGAGCCGCCGAAGATGAACATGGCGATGGCCGCCAGCGGCACATTAGGCGCCAGCGCCACGACCAGCAGGCCGAGGCTGCCGCAAAGGCCGAACCAGCGCAGCACGGTGCGCGAACCATGTCTGGAGATCAAATGGCCGCACCAGGTCATGGCGGCGACGGCGCCGGCGCCAAACAGCAGGATCAGCAGGCCGAGCGTGAACTTCGAGATGTCGAGCCGGGTCAGGAACACCGGGATCTGCGGCGCCCAGCTGCCGGTCAGAAAGCCGTTGGCGAGGAAAATGGCCGCGACGGCCCATCGTCCGCGAATGGCAGTCTGCATGGCGTTTGACGCGTTCATAAGGCGAATCCGGTCAGAAAATGGCTTCGCGCGGCAAATTAGATCGATTCAATTTTCAGTCAAGCGCTCTATTTCGAAAGCGCTTGGGCCAAAGCGGGCTTAGTGGTCCTTGGGACGCCTTGCCTCGAATTCGGCCTTCTTGGCGTCGGAGGCCTCGGTCTGGTTGAGTGCCTGCCATTGCGCGTAAGGCATGCCGTAGACGATCTCGCGCGACTGGTCCTTGCTCAGGTCGACGCCCTCCGCATTGGCCGCCTCGCGGTACCAGTTCGACAGGCAGTTGCGGCAGAAGCCGGCGAGGTTCATCAGGTCGATATTCTGCACGTCGTTGCGCTCGCGCAGATGCTCGACGAGCCGGCGAAAGGCGGCGGCCTCGAAAGCGCGTTGCTGCTCGTCGCTGAGTCCGGTCATCGAAACCTCCTTACAGCGGCCCGGTGCGGGAGCCGAATTGCTTGACGACATGTATATCGGGACGACGGTTGATCGCGTCAACGATCGGCGCCAACCGTTCGGCCCATGCCAGAGCGCCCTTCTGGTCTGCTATCAAATCCTGGCGGATCTCGATCAGCGCATGAGCAAAACCGTTGACGATGGCGTGCTTGTACATGGTGTCGCCGCGCAGCGCGCCGTCGTAAGGTTCGTTGTCGCCGACGGCCAGGCTCTTGTCCTCGGCCAGCATGTCGATCAGCGGCCGTGCCACCCGGTCGTCCCGGTCCCACAGGATACCAACATGCCAGGGACGCTGTATGCCTTGCATGACAGGCGTGAAGGAATGCACGGAGAAGATGAAGGGCGTCCACGCGGAAGCCCGTGCGACCGAGGCTATCATGGCGCCGACAGCGTCGTGATAGGGCCGGTAGAAGCCATCGAGCCGCCTTTCACGCTCCTCGGGAGCGATGGGGTAATTCCCGGGCACGACGGTGCCGTCATAAAGCTGGCGAATGAGCGTCGGATCGTCCTCGCCGCGATTGGGATCGATCAGCAGCCGCGAAAAATTGGCGAGCACCGCCGGCACGCCGAGCAAGGCGGCCAGTTCGCGCGTTACCGTTTCGACCCCGATGTCGTAGGCGATGTGGCGGTCGAACTCCGCCGCCGGCAGGCCGAGCCTGCCATAATCGTCGGGTAGGTCGCGGCGGGCATGGTCGCACAAGAGCACGATGCCTCGCTTGCGGTCGCCTTCGACAACGTCGAAAGGCGCGAAAACTGTGGATCGGGTCATTGGCGGGAAATGGTCTGTTCGCTGGCTTCCGGGGAGGGTGCTATCGTCATTCCACGAAGACGACGCTTGCGCAATGCCGTTGTTTGGCCAAGGTTTCCCGGGAAATCTGGCGGAGCTCGGTGAATCGTGCGCCGGAGCCTTCTAAATCGATTGGAATTGAACAAAACGGTGCGTTGACATGCGCCCGGACATTTCCGAAAAGGGGCGCAGAGAGATGCTGATGTGGTTCTTGAGGGGTTTTCGGATGAGTTCCGCTGGCAGGCAGCGCATGCGCTCTGCCTTTGCCATGCCGCTCCTGATCCTTGCCGTCGGCCTGTCGACGATGGTCATGGCCTCGCCGGCGCGTGCCGATTTCCGCGTCTGCAACGCCACGCAGAACCTGGTCGGTGTCGGTATCGGCTATCGCGCCAAGGCCGGCTGGATCACCGAGGGCTGGTGGCACATCGAGGGATCGAGCTGCAAGACGCTGATCGAAGGGCCGCTGTCATCAAGGTTTTACTATCTTTATGCAGAAGACGCCGAGCGCGGCGGACGCTGGGACGGCCCGATCAACATGTGCGTGGCTGAAAAAGAGTTCAAGATCGCCGGCGTAACCGATTGCGTCGCCCGGGGCTTCCAGCGCGCCGGATTCCAGGAATATGACACGGGCGAACAGGCAAGCTGGATGGTCCAGCTGACCGATGAGTCCACAACGGGAGGCGCTCCAGCCGCCCCGGGAACAAACAGTCAATGAGACGTAGCCGCAAGGTCAAGATCCTAGCCACCATCGGTCCGGCCTCCTCGTCGGAGGAGATGCTGAAGAAACTGTTCGAAGCTGGCGCCGATGTGTTCCGCATCAATATGAGCCACACCGATCACGAGCTGATGCGCACGCTGGTCGGACGCATCCGCACTGTCGAGGAAGCGGTCGGCCGGCCGATCGGCATCCTGGCCGATCTGCAAGGACCAAAACTGCGCGTCGGCAAGTTCGCCAATGGCAAGGAAGTGCTGACTGTCGGTCAGACCTTCACGCTCGACGACAATCCCGAGCCCGGCACCTCGACCAGGGTCTATCTGCCGCATCCCGAAATCCTGACCTCGGTCGAGGCCGGACATCGCCTGCTGATCGACGACGGCAAGCTCGAGCTGAAAGCGGTGAGAAGCGACGGCAAGTCGATCGTCTGCACCGTGGTCGCCGGCACCACGATCTCCGACAAGAAGGGCGTCAGCCTGCCCGACACCGACCTGCCGGTCGGCGCGCTGACCGAGAAGGACCGCAAGGATCTCGATGCCGTGCTGGCCACAGGCGTAGACTGGGTCGCGCTGTCCTTCGTGCAGCGGCCGGAGGATCTTGCCGAGGCGCGCAAGATCGCGCGCGGCCGGGCGCTGATCATGGCCAAGATCGAAAAGCCGCAAGCCGTCGCCCGGCTGGCCGAAATCATCGAGCTGTCCGACGCGCTGATGGTCGCCCGCGGTGATCTCGGCGTCGAGATGCCGCTCGAGGCGGTGCCCGGCATCCAGAAGCAGATCACGCGCGCGGCTCGCCGCGCCGGCAAGCCGGTGGTGGTAGCCACGCAGATGCTGGAATCTATGATCACAGCACCGGTGCCGACCCGTGCCGAGGTGTCGGATGTTTCGATCGCCGTCTTCGAAGGCGCCGATGCCATCATGCTGTCGGCGGAATCGGCGGCGGGCGCCTATCCCGTCGAAGCCGTGGCGATGATGAACCGTATCGCCACCAAGGTTGAAACCGATCCGACCTATGCCGGCATCATCAACGCCCAGCGTTCCGAGCCGGAAGCGACCGGCGCCGACGCCATTTCGCTGGCCGCCCGCGAGATCGCCGAGACGCTGAAACTGTCGGCGATCATCACCTACACGGCGTCCGGCACCACGGGCCTGCGCGCCGCCCGCGAACGTCCGCAAGTGCCGATCATCGCGCTGTCGCCGATCGTCAACACGGCGCGGCGGCTGTCGCTGCTATGGGGCACGCATTGCGTCGTCTCACCCGACGCAATCGATCTTGACGACATGGTCGACCGCGCCTGTCGCATCGCCTTCGAGGAAGGCTTCGGCAAGCCCGGCGACCGCGTCATCATCACCGCCGGCGTGCCGCTGAGGACGCCGGGCTCGACCAATATGCTGCGCATCGCCTATGTCGGATCGGACGTGCAGACGAGCCGTTAGATCGACCGTCCGAACCGTTAGGCGTGATCAGGTCGGCGCGAGTTCGGCCTGCGGCGCCTTGATATCAGCACATCCGCCGGCGCCGTAAGCGTCGCCGGCGACGCGCGCTTCCACAGCCTTCGCAATCGCCTGCAGGTCGATGTTCTTGCCGGCGACCTTCTCGATGGCGCCGACGGCCAGGTCGGGCGCGATCCAGTCCGGCTTGTGGCCGAGATTGTGCACCCAGATGAGTTCGGCGCCGGCAATGTCGCGGGCGAGGCCGATCGAGTGAATCTCCGCATAGACGACTTTGTCGCGATCGCCCGAAATGACCACGGTTGGCGCCTTGATCTGGTTGTAGTGCGGTGCGGCGCCAAGGGCGTAGCGATAGAGCCCGGCGACATCGGCGGCGTTGGCACGAAAGGCCGATGGTCGCAGTACCAACGGGATAGAGGCCGCGGCGAGATAGTTGTCCGGCACCTTGTTGGGCGAGAAGACGCAGGTCGTGGCGTCTTCCATCCGCAGCCTTCCCGTCGGATAGGTCAGCGTCTCGGAAAACAGCCAGCCGATCACCGGAATGGTCGTCAGATGGTAGTACCAGGAGGTTGCGCCGCCCGGCCACGGATGAGTTGCCGGCGCGAGAAAGACCAGGCCAAGCGTCCTGTCGGAATGCTCGCGGCCGAAAGTCGATGTCACCACACCACCGAAGGAATGACCGACGATAACAGCCTTCCTGATGCCCAGACGGTCCATCAACGCGGCGATGGTGTTGGCCTGAGCCGACGGGTCCTCGTTGTTGCCGGGACCACGACCCGACCAGCCGTGGCCTGGTCGGTCGAAGAACAGCATTTCGGCGCGACCTTTGAGCAATGGCCGCAGCGGCAGCATCTGATCCCTGAGATTGGCGCTAGCGCCGTGGATGAAGACGATCGGTGGCAACTCGGCGTTCACGGACCCTGGAATATGGACATAGTGGATGCGGGCGCCATCGATGTCGGCGAATTCACCAATCGACGGATTGCCGCGTTCGATCAGCCATGAACCGGCGCGGGTGACGCCGACAAAGCCGAAGGCAAGCGTCATCAGGAAGGCAAGAGCGGCGTAGATCAGGTTCATGGGGGAGATACGGGGTGGAGGGGGATAAGTTGTGGAGTAGCAAATAGGGAATAGGGAATAGGCAGTAGGGAATAGGCAGTAGGCAGTAGGGAATAGGCAGTAGGAATGTACGCAACGCGATCTCACCTACTGCCTAATCCCTACTGCCTACTCCCTTAAATGCCTTCTCCGGCAAGCTCTTCCGAAAGCGTGCCGACCTGGTCCTGGGCGCTGCGCATCATCGGATAGATGGCCAGCACTTTCTGCCAGGCCTCGAGTGCCGATTGCTTGTGGCCGGTCAGCGCCATGATCTGCGCCAAGCCCGACAGCGCGCCGAAATGGCGCGGCTCGAGCTGCAGCGTATGGTCGATGTCGGACATCGACTTGCCGTAGTTTTTCATCATGAAATGCACGGTGGCGCGCCGGTTCCAGCCTTCGGCATAGGTCGGCTGCAAGGTCACCACCTGGTCGAGGAAATCGAGCGCGACGTCGAACTTCTGGCCTTCGACAGCCTTCTGCGACCACTGCATCATCAGATCGATCGAGGCGCTGCCGGATTGCGACCACTCATTCCAGATTTCGCCGGCAATGCGCTCGGCCACCTTTTCGTTGCGCTCGCGCTTCAGGTCGTTGAACAGCCGGTCGAGACGGGCCTGCTTCGTCGTTGCGACCGGCGGCGCGTCCTGGGTGGCTGGCGGCGCGACAGCATCATCCGCCCGTGCCGGGCCATAAATGGCGCCGGAAACAAGCAGAGACGTCAAAAATGCAAAAAGAATCCGCATCGCGGGACTCTAGCCCCGGGTGGCGGAACGTCAAAGTGATTTTAGCGTGAGAAGGCCGGCAGGCCGGCGACAAGCATCAACTGGCGGAGGCGATGCCTCCAGCCCGAAAACTCAGCCCTGGCGTGCCTTGTAGCGCGGGGCGGTCTTGTTGATGATGTAGACGCGGCCCTTGCGGCGAACCAGCTGGTTGTCGCGGTGACGCGCCTTCAGCGCCTTGAGCGAATTCTTGATCTTCATGGTCTTGCCTGTCGGTGTGGACCCGGTCTGGGTCGAAATTTTAAGGCGCGCCAGAAGACGCGCCTTTGAACTGTGGGTGGCTCATAAACGAGGAGCCTTGTCCGTGTCAACCGCAAGCGTGCTCCGTCTCTCCATATCATCAAATATCCGCCATGTCGGCCTTGCGGCATTGCGCGGGCTCCAGCCGGCTGGGATGATGCGGCCATCATGAAGTGATTTGGGGATGGATATGCGCCGAATTTTCCTGTCTGCCTGCATTCTCGTGCTGGCGGGAGCTTCGGTTGCCCGCGCGCAGGAATGCGATCGCGGCGACGACAGCCAGCAGATGATGAACATCTGCGCCGGGGAGGATTACCAGGAAGCCGACTCCAGGCTCAACAAGGCCTACCAAGACCTCATCAGCGCGGATGACGCCGACGACAAGAGACTGCTGCAGGTGGCGCAACGCGCCTGGATCGCTTTTCGCGATGCAGAGTGCGCGCATTCCACCGCGGCCAGCGCGGGCGGTTCGATCCATCCGATGGAAGTTTCGCAATGCCTGGCCAGGCTGACCAATGATCGCATCGAGCAGCTCGCTGCCGCCGCCAATTGCGAGGAAGGCGATGCCAGTTGCGCCAGCCCCGACGAAGACGTGAGCGACGACGTGCAGTAAGCCTGTTTCGGGAGTTAGGCGCGACGGCTGATCCGGGTGAAATGGCCCATCTTGCGGCCGGGGCGTGCCTCGGCCTTGCCATAGAGGTGCAGCATCAGGTCCGGCTCGGCGAGCAGGGCCGGAACACGCAGCACATCGTCGCCGATCAGGTTCTCCATCACGCAATCGGAATGCCGCTGGGGATTCCCCAGCGGCAGACCGGCAACGGCGCGGATGTGCTGTTCGAACTGCGAAACGATGCAGGCTGCTTCCGTCCAATGGCCGGAATTGTGAACACGCGGCGCGATTTCGTTGGCCAGCAGCGAGCCGTCGGCGAGCACGAAGAACTCGACGCCGATGACGCCGACATAGTTCAGCGCCGACAGGATATTCGATGCCGCCATTCGTGCCGCTTCCGCGGTTCCGGGCATAATGGCGGCCGGCAAGGTCGATGTGTGGAGAATGCCGTTGCGGTGGATATTCTCGGCCGGATCGTAGGCGACGACCTCGCCGTCCAGCCCACGCGCCGCGATCACCGAAATCTCGCGCTCGAACGGCACGAAGGACTCCAGGATTAGCGGCACATTGCCCATTGCCTCGCAGGTGCCGGCGAAGCCACCCGTTTCCATGTTGCGGAAGACGCGCTGGCCCTTGCCGTCATAGCCCATGCGGCGGGTCTTCAGGATGCCGCTGCCGTCGAACGCTTTCAGCGCTGCCGTCAGTTCGTCATCATTGTCGACGGCGTGAAAATCCGCAGTGGCAATGCCGATGCCGTTGAGGAATGTTTTTTCGCCCACCCGGTCCTGCGCTACTTCCAGCGCGCGCGCCGGCGGATGGACCGGAACCTTGGCGGCCAGAGCGCTGGCGGCTGCGACCGGCACGTTCTCGAACTCGTAGGTGACGACGGAACTCGACGCGGCCAGTTCCGCAAGGGCTGCCGGGTCGTCATAGCGGGCTGCTATCTGCCGGTTGGCGACCTGCGCCGCCGGGCAATCCGCTTGCGGCTCCAGCACCACCGTGCGGTAGCCGAGGCGGGAGGCGGCAACAGCCAGCATGCGGCCGAGCTGGCCGCCGCCAATGATGCCGATGGTGGATCCGGCGGGCAGGCTCACGGCGTGTCCGTCGGTTCGGTCGCGACCTTGGCGGTCTGTGCGGCGCGCCAGGCATCCAGACGGACGGCGAGCTTGCCATCATTCAGCGCCAGCACGGCAGCGGCCAGAAGGGCTGCGTTGGTGGCACCGGCCTTGCCTATGGCCAGCGTCCCCACCGGAATGCCGGCGGGCATCTGGACGATGGAGAGCAGCGAATCCTGCCCGGAAAGCGCCTTCGATTCCACCGGTACGCCGAACACCGGCAGCGGCGTCATCGCCGCCGTCATGCCGGGCAGGTGCGCGGCACCGCCGGCGCCGGCGATGATCACCTTGTAGCCGGCCGCCTTGGCGCCCTTGGCGAAATCATAGAGCCGGTCGGGTGTGCGATGCGCGGAGACGATCAGCCGCTTGTGCGAAATGCCCAGGGCTTCCAGCGTTTCGGCCGCAAGGCGCATCGTCGCCCAGTCGGACTGGCTGCCCATGATGATGGCGACATCGGCGCGTTGATCGTCCAAGTCCGTGTTCCCCGGCGACAAAGGCGCGCCTTAGCGGAATTCGCGCCAAGCCGCAAGGATAGGCGGCCGCCGCGGCGGTTCGGCAAGGTGGAAACCAGCCAGTCAGATGCCGTCGCGCTCGGCCTCGGGTGTCGAGACCAGCAAGGCCGAAGCCGCGTTGGCGGCGGTGACGGCCGCTCGCGGGGTCCGTCCACGGGCAAGCCCCGCAGCCAGCGCACCGACGAATTCGTCGCCGGCGCCATGCGTGCTGACGACCTTGACCGGGATGGCAGGCAGCGCGAAGGCCTCGCCGGCCCGATCGCAACAGGCGACGCCTTCGCCGCCCGCCGTCACGATCGCGACTGAGCAAAGATCGGCCAGCAGCCGTGCGGCTTGCGAGGCCCCGTCAAGCGTCTCGACCACCGCCGTACTGGCCAGGAACTCCGCCTCGATGGCGTTGACCACCAATATGTCGACCATCGCGATCAAATCGCCGGAGAGTTTGCGCGCCGGAGCCGCGTTGAGCACGACGCGGCCGCCCTGCGCCTTCACCACGCGCGCGGCGGCGATGTTGGCCGCTTCCGGCACTTCGTTCTGCAGCAGGAGCACCGCCGTTTGGGACATCATTTCAGAAGCGGCGGCAATGTCGGCATCGCCCAGAGTGAGATTGCTGCCCGAGACGATCACCGCGCCATAGTCGCCGCCCTGGTCGAAGATCGCCACGCTCATTCCGGAGCCGGCGCCAGCGGCCACCCGCACGAAGCGGCGATCGACGCTGGCGCGATCGAGATTGGCCAGCAACGCCCGCCCGAAATCATCGTCACCGACCGCGCCGATCATCGCCGCGCGCACACCGGCCCTTGCCGCAGAGACGGCCTGGTTGCCGCCCTTGCCGCCGCATTTCGGGTGCCAGGCATGGCCGGTCACCGTCTCGCCCTTGCGCGGGCGGTCGGGCGCGTCGACCATGATGTCGTAGTGCAGGCTGCCGAACACGGTGACCAGCGGCGGTGTCGTCATGAGCCCCGGTCTTTTCGCTTCGATGCCACCGCCGACATGGTGCGGCCGAGGTTGCGCTCCGCCGCCTGGTAGTCGCGCTGCGCCACGGCGACGAACAGCGCGTCGAGGATGTTGAGCTGGGCAATGCGCGCCGCCGCGTTCTCGCCCATCAGCGGCGAGCCCTGCGCGGTCGAGCACAGCACGATGTCGGCAACGGCGGCCAGCGGCGAGTTGTCGTAATTGGTGATGGCCAGCGTGCGCGCACCGTTCTTGCGGGCCAGCTGAATGGCGTCGATGACGGCAGAGGTGTTGCCCGAATGTGAGAAGCCGACGGCGATATCATCGCCGCCGAGCAGCGAGGCCGACATCAGCATCATATGCGAATCGTCGTAGACGGATGCGCGGATGCCGATGCGCAGGAATTTGTGGGAGACGTCGCGCGCGATCTGCGCCGAGCCGCCGACGCCATAGAAATCCCGGTTCTTCGCACGGTAGAGAAGATCGGCGGCGCGGTCGAAATCCTCGATGTCGAGGATCGCCAGTGTCTCCTCCAGTGCCTGGATGGAAGTGCGGAACACTTTTTGCACGATCTCGGCCGAACTGTCGTCGGATGATAGTTCCTGATGCATCTCGGCGGTCGGCAGGCGGCTGTATTCATAGACGGCGGTGCGGAAATCGCGATAGCCGGAAAAGCCTAGCTTCTTGGCGATCTTGACCACCATCGCCTCGGATACGCCGGCCTCCTCGGCAATCTGCTTCAGCGGGATGCTCTCGTCAAAACCGCGCCGGCCAAAGACGGTTTCCACCACCTTCGCCTCCAGCGGGGTGAGATGCGGCATCATCATGCGGATGCGCGGTCCTACCGCCTTCAGGTCCAGCCCGCTCAAGGTCATCCACGCCCCCTCGTCACGCGATCGATAAGCATCGCGGCGAGGATTATAAGACCAGTTGCCAGAAGCTGATAGAAGGACTGCACGTTCATCAGCGTCAAACCGTTGCGCATGGCGCCGAGGATGACGGCGCCCAGTATGGTGCCGACGACACTGCCCTTGCCGCCCATCAGCGAGGCGCCGCCGATGGCGGCAGCTGCGATAGCGTCGAGTTCCCAGAGATTGCCGAGGATGGGCTCGGCGGCACCGAGCCGGCCGATCAGGATCTGCGCGGCAAGGGCTGCCAGCAGGCCGGAGATCATGTAGGCGGCGATCTTTGTGCGGGCGATCGGCACGCCGGCAATGTAGGCAGCCTCCTCATTGCCGCCGACGGCGAGCAGATATTCGCCGAACGGCGTCTTCTTCAAGACGACCCAGGCGACGACAGCCACGAAGGCCACGATGATAACCGCCAGCGGCAGCCCGAACAGCGAGCCGTTGAAGACGGCGCGAAAGCTTGCCGGCAGGCCGAGCACCGGATTGCCGCCGGTGTAGATCAGCGCCAGCGCCCGGTAGGTGCTGAGCGTTCCCAATGTGACGATAAAGGGCTGCAGCCCGACATAGGCGACGAGGATGCCGTTGACGAGGCCGCAGGCGAGACCAATGGCGAAGCCGGCGGCGATGGCGAGCGGAAACGGCACGCCGGCGACCATCATCGAGGCCGAGATGACGGCCGAGAGTGCCGCCGTCGGTCCGACAGACAGGTCGATGCCGCCGGAGATGATGACCAGCGTCATGCCCAGCGCCAGGCAGGCATTGATGCTCGACTGCTGCAGGATGTTGATCAGGTTGCGCTCGGCAAAGAAGCCCGGCACCAGCGCGCCGAAGACAGCGAGAATCACGACAAGGCCGATCAGCGTGCCGGCATCGCGCATGGAAACACCGCGCAGGAATTCGGCCCGTGGCCGCACCAGAATGGTATCCGACATATCCGTCACCTACTGTCTTGCCTGCTGTGCGGCCGGCGTTTGCGTCTGGGGGATGGCGTGTGCCGCGATCGCCTGTTCGCTGATATCGTCCCTGTGGAGTTCGGCCGCGATGGTGCCGTCGCGCATCACCAGCACGCGGTCGGCGAGCCGGATCACCTCGGGCAGCTCGGAGGAGACGACGATCACCGCATGGCCTTCGGCGGCGAGCTCCTCAATCAGATGATAGATCTCCGCCTTGGCGCCGACATCGATGCCGCGCGTCGGCTCGTCGAACAAAAGGATGCGCGTTCCCGCTGCCAGCCAGCGGCCGATGATCGCCTTCTGCTGGTTGCCGCCGCTGAACAGGCGGATCGGCCGGTCGAGCAGGAATGGGCGCAGGTTGACGCGGCCCATCTTGTCGGCCGCCACCTGTTTCAACCTGGCGTGATCGATGACGCCGCGCGGCGCGAATACGCCCATCGAGGCCAGCGCCATGTTGCTGGTGATCGAGCGCAGCGGCACGATGCCCTCACGCTTGCGCTCTTCCGGCACCAGGCCGATGCCGGCGGCAATCGCATCGCGCGGGCTTGAAAATCGGGTCGCCTTGCCATCGATTGCGATCGTACCTGCGATGGCTCGATCCGCCCCTGCCAGAAGGCGCAGCAATTCAGTGCGGCCGGAACCGACGAGGCCGGCGATGCCCAGCACTTCGCCGCGATGCAGATCGAACGACACGTTGCGCACCTTCGTTGCCGAGGAGAGGCCACGCGCGCTCAGCATGACCTCGTCGGAGGCATGGGAGTTATGCTGTTCCTGCGCCAGTTCGCGGCCGACCATCATCGCCACGACCGCCTTTTCCGACAGGCCTTTCAGGTCGACGGTATCGATGACCACGCCGTCGCGCATGATGGTGGCGCGCCGGCAGATGCCGAACACCTCGTCCAGCTTGTGCGAGACGTAGACGATGGCGACGCCGTCTCGAGCGAGGCCGGTGATGACTTGCGCCAGCCGTTCGAATTCGCTCGGCGTCAGGCTCGATGTCGGCTCGTCCATGGCGACGATGCGGGCGCGATCGAGCAGCGCGCGGGCGATCTCGACGATCTGGCGCTGCGCCACCTTCAGGGTTCCGAGAGGAGCGGCTGGGTCGATGGACGGATCAAGGGCTGCAAGAGCCTCGGCAGCGCGGCGTTCCTGCTTTCCCCGGGCGACGAAGATACCGCCGCGCGTCAGCGGATGGCCGAGAAACATGTTCTGCGCGACGCTGAGCCGCGGCACCTGCTGCAATTCCTGATGGATCATGGCGATGCCCGCGGCGCGCGCCGCGACCGGATTGGCAAGCGTCACCGGCTTGCCGTCGATAAGGACGCTTCCCGCCGTCGGTCTGTAGACGCCCGACAGGATGCGCAGCAGCGTCGACTTGCCGGCGCCGTTCTCGCCGAGCAGACCGTGGATTTCACCGGCGCTGATCGAGAACGACACGTCGTTGAGCGCCCGCACCGCCGGAAACAGCTTGGAAATTCCCTGGAATTGCAGCCGGGGTGACATTGGGTTCTCTTTCCGGGCAATGGTGCCGGCCGGGAGCGAATTGCCCTGGCCGGCACTCGTCGATTGGCCTTACTGGCCCGCGGCGGCATCCTCGAGCAGCGCCTTGCGCGCGCCGGTGCCGGAATAGCGGTCGGCATTGTCCTTGGTGATCAGTGCCTGCGGCGTGGCGACGACGCGCGGCAGCTTTTGTCCGGCCACCAGTCGCAGCGCCGTTTCCAGGGCCACTTCGCCGGTCAGCACTGGGAAGCTATCGACCGTGCCGGTCAATTCGCCGGCGCGGATCGAGGCATAGGCGTCGGAAATGCCGTCAGTGCCGAACACGGCAACCTTGTCCTGCAGGCCGGCAGCCTTGACCGCCTCGACAATGCCCAGCGCCATGCCGTCATTGTTGGCATAGAAGCCGATCAGGTCGGGGTGCTGCTGCAGGATGTTGGTGGCCGCGTCATAGGAGGTCTGGCGGTCCCAGTTGCCGGGAACACTGGCGACGACCTCGAACTTGCCCCCTTCTGAGATGGTGGACTTGAAGCCGTCGGTGCGCTGCACGGCGGCATAGACGCCGGCCTGGCCTTCGACGATGGCGACCTTGCCGCCATCCGGACGGTTCTTGATGAACCATTTGGCGACGCGCACGCCATTGTCGCGCTGGACATTGCCGACATAGTGCTCGGACTGCGGGATGACCGCATCGTTGACGTTGACCACCGGCACATTGGCGGCCTTGGCCTGCTCCATGATCGGCTGCAGATTGGCGTCGGTCTGCGGCGAGACGAGCAGCACGTTGTAGCCCTGCGTCACAAGGCCTTCGGCGATGGTCAGCTGGCCGAGCTGGTCGCCCTCGCTCTGCGCCGCCTGGTAGACGACGGGAACGCCGACTTTGTCGCCGAACGCTTTGTAACCCTCGCCCAGCGAGCGCCAGTATTCGTTGGTTAGCGTCTTGGAGACGGCACCCGCCTTGGTGCCTTCGGGCAGTTTGGGGAAAGCGCCGAACTTGGCCTCGACCTGCGACCAATCGATGCGGTCCTTTTCCGTATCGGAATTCAGCGGCGCGAGATCTGTTGAAAAGGCCGAGCCGATGGACAGCGCCATCAGTGCGGCGGTAGCGGTGGCAAGCAGAAGTTTCATTGTATTCCTCCCTTGTTGAAAACGGTGATGGCCCGGCCGAGGCTTCAGCTATCCGGCCCGAGCATGATTTCCTGGATGATGGCCTGCGATGTCACCGCGTCCTGGCTGTCCATGGCGGCGGACAGGCGATTGTCCTGCTCCAGCCGGTCAACGACGCGCAGCATGCGCTTGACGGTGGCGATGTTGACTTCGCACTCGCGAACCGGATCGAGCCCGGTCATGTCGGGGAACGTGTCGAAATAGATGGCCCCGGCGTAACCGTCGCGGCGGATCTGCCTGAGCAGCTCGATGGTCTGCAGCGTGTGCACCGCGCCGACCATCAGGCCATCATCGCGCTTGGCGTAGCCGTCGTTGAGATGCACGCCGAGCAGCTTGCTGTGGCGCGCCACCAGGGCCGCGGCGAAGGCCGGCTGTTCGTCGGCATAGAGCACATGGGCGAAATCAAGCGTGACGCCGAGATTGGGCAGGCCGACATCGCGGATCGCCAGCAAGGTCGTCGCCGCGTCCGGCATCAGGCTGTAGGAGCGCGGCTCGTTGGGCTTGTATTCCAAGCTGATCTGGCAGTCGGGATCATGCGCGGCAACTTCACGAATCCCATCGATTTCGTGTTGCCAGAGCGTCGAATAGTCGGCCTGGAAGACGTAGTCGAAGCCATCCTGGCCGAGCCAAAGCGTCATCAGGCTGGCGCCGGCTTCACGCACGGCGTCGATGCCGGATTTGGTCAGGTCGATTGCTTCACGGCGCACCGCCGGGTCCGGATTGGTGAAGGCGCCGAGCTTGAAGGCCGGGTTGGAGTAGTAACGCATGGCAAAGCCATTGATGGAAAGGCCGAGGTCGCCGAGTTTGCGGGCGATTTCAGCAGGCTTTTCGCCGACATGGTCGGGGTAATTCAGATCGAGGTCGGTCAATCCAGCTACCTTGGCAGCGCGCGCCGCCATCTGCAGCAGCGACGGCTTGCCGGTAAGGTCCGGCCATTCGGCCAGCGGCCGCGAGGCAAAGGAATTCAGGCGCGTGGCGAAGCGATTGGCTATCATGATCGACCCTTCAATAGTCATAACTTCACATAAACACGAATATTTGTAAAGTTATTGTTTTGCGGGACGGTGAACAGCCGCAAGGCCGCCGTTGCGGCTGGGCTAAGTCGCGTAGAGGCGCGCCGGCAGTTTCCTAGCCGACGCCGTAGGTTGGGAATCCGTCAGGGCGATGGTCGCGTGATAGCGTGCACTAATCGCGACCGGCACATTTTCAAGCAGCGGTCCGTCTCGCGTTTCAATCCGGCCAGCGCAAGACACCGGACGAATCCTTGCGGGCAGGCTTCATGGCATTGGCGGGCCGGTCGGCCGCGGTCAGTATGGCGCGCAGCCGTTCGGCGACGATCTCGGCCTCACCGGGATGAAGATTGCAGGGGTCGAGGAAGAAATGGCCGCGCTCCACTTCATGGTTGCGCACGATGATCGGCGGCGAACCTGTCGCCAATGCCGAGGCGAGACCGGCCGCCGTGAACCGGCTTTCAGGCAACACAAAGATCTGCAACCGATCCAGAGGGTTGGCGGTGGGGTCGGGGATGATCTGCGCGACGATGCCCGGCAGCCCCTGCAACGTGTCCTTCCACAGGTTCAGTGCCGCTTCTTCGCGCCGGCGGATGCCGGCATGGTCGCGCTTTTCCCAGGCTTCCAGTGCGGCCATGGTGCCGGCGATGCTTTCCTTGCCGACCTTCATGGCGCGCGCGACGCCGCGGTTCTGCAGATAGGCGGTTCGAACCAGATCCTTGCGCCCGGTGACGATGCCGCTGGTCGGTCCGCTCAGGAATTTATGTCCGCTGTAGATGACGATGTCGGCGCCGCGCGAAAGGAAGCCGCGCAGATCGTATTCGGAGGCCGCGTCGACGATCACCGGGACGCCCCTGGCGTGGCAGATCTCGCAGAATTCCTCCAATGAGAGCATGCCGTACTGCACGGTATGATGGGCGACGACATAGAGACCTGCCGCCGTGCGATCGTTGATCGCCTCACGCACATGGTAGTCCTGCGTAACGCTGACGGTGCCAGCGGGCACGACCTTTGCGCCGGCCAGCCGGACCGACTGGTCGATTGGCGCGCCGTAGTTGACGATGTGGCCGAGCTGGACGATGACCTCCGACTTCAGCCCTTCGGTGTCGTCCGGCAGCCGCTCGATGGCGAGCAGGTTGGTTCCCGTCATCGCGCCGGCGATCGCCATGGTGATGCCGCTGGCGCAGCAGGCGGTGATGAAACCGGCCTCGCCGCCGGTGAGACGCGCCACGATCGTGCTTGCGGCACGCTGCAGATCATCCATCTCCACCCATTGCGAGGCCATTTCCGCCATGGCGCTGACCGCTTCAGGCACGATGATCGATGCGCCGAGCGCCGTCATCGTGCCGGAGACGTTGATGATCGGGCGAAGGCCGAGCCGCTCGCGGATCGTGGTGTTGGAGCCGTCGGTGGAAGTGGTTCTCATCTCTCGGATTCCATTTCTACGGGTCAGGCGGCGATCTCGACGACCGCCTCGATTTCGACGGTGATGTTTCCAGGCAAGGAGCCGACGCCGATCGCCGAGCGGGCATGGCCGCCGATGGTGTCGAACACGTCGGCGAACAGATCGGAACAGCCATTGACCACTTTCGGGTGGTCGCTGAAGGTTGGTATCGCGTTGACGAAGCCGAGCAGCTTGACGATGCGCACGATCCGGCCAAGATCGCCAGTGGCCGCGTGCATCACGGCGAGCAGGTTGAGGCCGGTGAGGCGGGCGTGGCCATAAGCCTCTTCGACGGTGACATCATCTCCCACCTTGCCGGTGCACAGCGTGCCGTCGGTCCGCAGCGGCCCCTGGCCGGACAGGAAGATCAGCCGGCCGCTTTCGGCATGGGTGACGAAATTGGCGATCGGGGTCGGCGGCTCGGGCAGCGTCAGGCCCAACGCGGCGAGCCGGATATAAGGCGTCATGAAAGAAGGCTCCTTGCGACAGCGCTCGCTGTCCCGTTTAGAAATGCGATGCGCGGAAACGTGCCAGGAAGGTGCGCAGGCGCTCATTGTCGGTGTCCGCCGCCAGGATTTCGGCGGGTGGACCCGCCGCGCTGACGCCGCCATCGGCCATGAAGATGATGCGGCTCGAGGCATCGCGTGCAAAGGCCATTTCGTGCGTGACCATCACCATCGTCATGCCGTCCTCGGCCAGGCTTCGCACGACCTCGAGCACCTCGCCGACCAGCTCCGGGTCGAGCGCGGAGGTTATCTCGTCGAGAAGCAGGATCTTCGGCCCCATGGCCACGGCGCGGGCAATGCCGACACGCTGCTGCTGGCCGCCGGACAGTTCGGCGGGCAGACTGTCGGCCTTGTGGGCAAGGCCGACCCGGCCGAGCCAGTGTTCGGCGATGGTGCGGGCCTCCGCACTGCTCTTGCCGCGCACCTTGGTGAGGCCAAGCATGATGTTGCCCGCCGCCGTTAGGTGCGGAAAGAGGTTGAAGCTCTGGAACACCATGCCGGTCTCGGCCCGCATCGCGGCGAGATCGCGTTCGCTGCGGCGCTGGCGGGCTCCGGCTTCGCGAAAGCCGACCTCCTTGCCGTCGATGCGGATCGAGCCGCTGTCGTAGCTTTCGAGGAAGTTGACGCAGCGCAGCAGCGTGGTCTTGCCGCTGCCGGAGGGGCCGATGACCGTCACCACCTCGCCGCGCGCCACCCGCAGGCTGACCGAACGCAGAACCTGGACGGTTCCAAAGGCTTTGGAGACGTCGCGGATGTCGAGAAGCGCCGGGGTGTCGTTCGAACCTGTGGACATTGCTAATCCCGAATGAAGGAGAAACGCCGCTCGAGCCGCCGGCTGGCCAGCGAGAGGGCATAGTTGACCGCGAAGTAGATGAGCGCGCCGAGGAGGTAGAGCGGCATCGCCTCATAGGTGCGGCCGATGACCTGGTTGATGGCCTGCATCAGATCGGTGATGCCGAGCAGCGACACCAGCGCGCTGCCCTTGACCGCGTCGGTGACGCCATTGATCCAGGGCGGCAGGAAGCGCCTGAACGCCTGCGGGAAGATGACGTAGGCCAGGCGCTGGCGAAAGGTCAGTCCGATCGCCATTGCCGCTTCGGACTGCCCCTTCGGAATGGATCCGACCGCACCCCTGAGATATTCGACGACCTGCGCGGTCTTGAACAAGGTCAGCGCCAGCACGGCGGCCCAGAAGGACGGCAGATGAAGCCCGACGGCCGGCAGGCCGTAATAGACAAAGAAGATGAGCACCAGGATCGGTATGCCGCGAATGGTATCGCTGAAGATGCGCACGGCCCATCGCAACGGTACCGGGCCATAGACGAGGCCGACGCCCATGATCACGCCCGCGATCAGGGAGAACACCACGACCAGCAGGGATACCCACAATGTCAGGGCAAAGCCCTGGGCGAGGAAAGGCAAGGCATAGGCGATCTGGGTGAGCATGTCAGCGCGCCGCCCTGAACCGGCGTTCGACAAGCCGAAGCGCGAAAAGCAGCATGTAGCCGGTAAGCAGGTACATCGCCGTCACCACGAGATAGACCTCGACGATCCGGAACGTGTTGAAGTTGATCCACTGGGCGCCGTAGGTCAGTTCCGGCACCGAGATGACCGAGGCGACGGACGTGTCCTTGAACAGCGATATGAAGGTGTTGGACAATGCCGGCAGCGTGATGCGCAGCATCGTCGGCAGGCGCACGTTGAGCAGCCTTTGCCAGGGCGTCAGGCCGATCGCCTTGCCGGCGTCCAGCTGTCCGCGCGGAACCGCCTCGAGCCCGGAGCGGAACACCTCGACCAGATAGGCGCCGCTGTAGAGCGAGAGCGTGACGACAAACGAGGTCGGCGCGCTGTAGGCGATATCGACCACCGTCGGCAGGCCGTAGAAGACGAGATAGACGAGCAGGATCAGCGGCACGTTGCGGATGAATTCGACATAGGCGGCGATGATGGTACGCACCACACGCCCGGCAGACACGTACCAGACCGCCAGGACAAGGCCGATGACGATGCCGATGGCGATCGAGATGACGGCGAGTTCGAGACTGAGCAGCAGGCCGCCCCACAGCTTGTCGAAATGCCGCCAGATCAGATTGAAATTGAGGGCATAGCCCATGCGTCCGCCTCGGTTGCCGCAGGCCTTAGAGCAGTTCACCGTTTCACGGAAACGGCAAACCGCTCTAACTCTTTGTTTTGACGCAATTCCGGACGGAAAACCGTTTCACACTTTTCCTGGAATTGCTCTAGGGAGGCGGAAGGGCGCTGGATACACCCTCCCGCCCGATGCAGGTCAAATGGCCGGGAAGCCCGGATGGCGCGCCGGCGGCTCCTGTCCGAAATAGTCCTTGAACGCGGCATCGTAGAGGGCGTTCTCGTGGCCGAACATGGCGATGGTGAAGGTTGAGTTGACAAAGGTCAGCCAGTCAAGGTCGCCTTGCCGCAGAGCCGCGCCATAAAGCATGCTCAGCCAGCTCTTGCCCGCATCGAAGTATTTGTCCGGATTGCGCGAGGCGAGCCAGCGCACCGTGGACAGATCGACGGCGGCGGCGTCGACGCGTTTCGATTCCAGCGCTTGCAGCACGTTGGCCTGGGTATCGATCTGCATGACCTGACACTCGGGCAGCACCGAATGCACCTGCGCCTCGGCATCGACATTCTGCAGGATGGAGATGCGCGTTGCAGCGCCGCCGGCAAGCAGCTTGTCGAAAGTCTTGTTCTCGGCGGTCGGCAGGCTCAGCAGGGCAACGCCCTCGACATAATAGGGCCGGGAAAAGTTGACCAGCTGCGAGCGTTGGGCGCTCATGGTCATGAACTGGATGGTGATGTCGACCTTATTGGTGGTCACGTTCGGAATGCGCTGAGCCGGATCCTGCATGACGAATTCGACCTTGGTCGGATCGTCGAAAAGGCCCTTGGCGAGAATACGCCCCATGGTGATGTCCATGCCGACCAATTCGCCGGCATCGTTTTCGAAGTGCCAGGGTGCATTGGTGCTGCCGGTGCCGACGATCAGCTTGCCGCGATCGAGCACGGTGCGCAGCAGGCTGTCGGATGCTGCCTGGGCAGCGGCTTTCTGGGCATCGACGGTTGCCAGCACGCCGGCCGTGGCCAGCCCTGCCATTCCCAATTTCAGAAAATCACGTCTTCCGGATGTGTCGTTCACGGCGACCTCCTTTCGTGTTGTGTTCCCCTTGTGCACAGGCAAGACACGCGTCCGTGATTTTGTCTCTTACAAGGGACGAGTGTATCCTGTACAAGACAGATATTAACACCGGGAATCGACAATGCAAGATGGCAATGTTTCCGCGATTTCAGCCGGCGAGAAAATTTCGAGCTCCCGTGAAAAGGGCCTCAACCGAGTGCTCGAAATTCTGGAGTTTCTTCACACGACCCAGCGGGCGATCGGCATTGGCGACCTTGCCAAAGGGGTGAACGCACCCCGTTCGACGACCTACACGCTGGTGCGGTCGCTGGTCGACGCAGGCCTGCTGGAAATGGAAGGCGACGGCAATCGCGTCTATTTCGGCAAGAAGCTCTATCTCTATGGAATGGACTATGTGCGGGGCAACGACCTCCTCAGACGAGGGCGTCAGGAGGTCGACAATCTGTCGCGCGAGACCGGGGAGACCTCCGAACTGTGCATGCTGCAGAGCGGTCGCTACACGATCGTCCACGCGAGCCCGGGCACAAGGCCTTTCCGCATCAGCTCCGCCACCGGCTTGCAGATACCGCTGCCCTGGACGGCCTCGGGACGGCTGCTTCTGGCGGGGCTGGAGCGGGCTGAAATCGAAGCCATGGTGCCGGACGACGATCTCGTGCTGCCCGATGGTCGCAAACTGCGGCTTGACGATTTTGTCACCGATATCGCAAAGGCGCGAGTTGCCGGCTATTGCGTCACCTCGGGCTTGGTCGATGCCTATACGAAATGCCTAGCCGCGCCGGTCTTTTCGGCGCCGGGCAAGGTCGAGGCTACGATGTGCCTGGTGGTCCCCATCGATACGTCCGAGGAGCGGACCGGCGAGCTCATCGGCCTGCTGCGTGATCGTGCCGCGAGACTTTCGACCGCGGCCTAGGACGCGAACGAGCGGATGCTCTCTCAGGCAATGATGTCGGGAATGATCTTGTCTTCCAGCGCCATCAGTCGGTCCTTGAGGAACAGTTTTTTCTTCTTCATGCGCTGGATCTGCAGCGGATCGCAGGCCATGGCGATCATCGCGTTGATGGCCGCATCGAAATCGGCGTGCTCCTGCTTCAGCCGGGAATATTCGAGCCGGATATCAGCCTGTTCCTGATCGGACATTATCTACCGTCTGCACGTCTGCGGCGCCCAAAAATGGGCCTGATTGGGCGGGGCCGGTGGGATTTTGCAACCGGCGCGCAGCCCATATCACATTTCACATTGTCGTGGAATGCTACCACGGATCATTCGACATCGCTGCCGGAAGGTGACACACTGTCATTATGCCGTCACAGAAGCGAACCTGCGGTGGACGCGCCATGACGGCTGCAATCGAGGAAACCATGAAAGGGAGAACCAATCATGTCTCTTGCATCCCATCTTGATGAGTTGCAGCGGAAACACGGTGACATCGAACGTGAAATCGATGACGCGATGAACCATCCATCGGTCGACGACCTCGAAATCGTGAATCTCAAGCGACGCAAGCTGGCACTCAAGGACGAGATTGAAAAACTGAGAGGGAAACCGACCACGCATTGATGCCCTCCTGACATCGCCGCTCACTATCCGCGGCCTCTTTTCCCGGCGGCACCTGCCGCCGGCCTGGGGGTTTTCGATTTCCAGAGCTGGGCCATCGGCCTGAGCTGGACTTCCACCCGCTTAATTTCCGCTTCGGCCGTCGCCAGATTTCGCCAGATCATCGATCGTTTCTGGTCCTTGGCGGCGGGCCGATTCCGGCCAGTGGCGACCTGTCGCCATTGACAAGCCATCTTTGCTCATCCACCTCATGCCCGGACTTTAGCGCATCGGCCCGGGGCGCGCTCTGTGCGTCCAAGGGGACGTTCGGCGCTCCAGAGACAAAAGGCTGCCGGCATGACCGGATATTTTTCCTCTCCTTTCCCTCGCCGCACCTCGGTCGGCGTCGATGTCGGCGGCGTGGTCGTCGGCGGCGGTGCGCCCGTTGTCGTGCAGTCGATGACCAACACCGACACGGCCGATATCGACCAGACCGTTGCGCAAGTCGCGGCACTCCACCGGGCCGGCTCCGAGATCGTGCGCATCACCGTCGATCGCGACGAGAGCGCCGCCGCGGTGCCGCGCATTCATGAGCGGCTTCAGCGGCTTGGCATCAACGTGCCGCTGGTCGGCGATTTCCACTATATCGGCCACAAGCTTTTGGCCGACCATCCGGCCTGCGCCGAGGCGCTGGCCAAATATCGCATCAACCCGGGCAATGTCGGCTTCAAGGACAAGAAGGACCGGCAGTTCGCTGATATCGTCGAGATGGCGATTAGATACGACAAGCCGGTGCGCATCGGCGTCAATTGGGGTTCGCTCGATCAGGAACTGCTGACCCGGCTGATGGACGACAACCAGGCCCAGGGTTTTCCACTGACGGCGCAGGAAGTGACGCGCGAGGCGATCGTGCAGTCGGCCATCCTGTCGGCCGAGCTGGCGGAAGAGATCGGCCTCGGTCGCGAGAAAATCATCCTGTCGGCCAAGGTCAGCGGCGTGCAGGACCTGATCGCCGTCTATACCGAGCTCGCCACCCGCTCCGACCATGCGCTGCATCTCGGCCTCACCGAGGCCGGCATGGGTTCGAAAGGCATCGTGGCTTCGTCGGCCGCCATGGGCATCCTGCTCCAGCAAGGCATTGGCGACACCATTCGCATTTCGCTGACGCCGGAGCCGAATGGCGACCGCACACGTGAGGTGCAGGTATCGCAGGAATTGCTGCAGACCATGGGATTCAGGCAGTTCGTGCCGATCGTTGCCGCATGTCCTGGCTGCGGCCGCACGACCTCCACCGTGTTCCAGGAACTCGCCCAGAACATCCAGGCGGATCTGCGCAAGAACATGCCGGTGTGGCGCGAAAAATATCCAGGCGTCGAGAACCTCAAGGTCGCGGTGATGGGTTGCATCGTCAACGGTCCGGGCGAGTCCAAGCATGCCGACATCGGCATTTCGCTGCCCGGCACCGGCGAGACGCCGACGGCGCCTGTCTTCGTCGACGGCAAGAAGGCGGCGACGCTGCGCGGGCCGTCGATCGCGGCGGATTTCGAGAAAATGGTCGCCGACTATATCGAGCAACGGTTTGGCCGCGGCAAGGCCGCGGCAGAGTAGGCGCGATGCAGCGTTTCCTCAGGGCTACGCTGGTTCTGCTTTGCGCCCTGGATTGGTCGACGCTGGTTCAGGCTGATCCGCCGCAATCCGCCAAGCAAAGGCTGATCGACAAGGTCTGCAACCTGATCCAGGCGCATGCCGACAAGAACGGCCTGCCCAGGGATTACTTCGCCCGGCTGATCTGGAAAGAAAGCCGTTTCGATCCCGACGCCGTCAGCCCGGTCGGCGCCGAAGGCATCGCCCAGTTCATGCCCGGCACCGCCAAGATGCGCGGGCTGGCCAATTCCTTCGACATCAACCAGGCGATCCCGGCGTCGGCGAAGTATCTCGCCGAAATGAAAACCGGCTACGGCAATCTCGGTCTGGCGGCCGCCGCCTACAATGCCGGCGAAAGCCGGGTGTCGCGCTGGCTCAGCTCCGGCGGCTTCCTGCCGATGGAGACCGAAAGCTATGTCTTCGACATCATGGGCGAGCCGGCGGACAAGTTCACCGACCGGGCTTATGCCGGAAGGATCGAGCCGCTCGACTCAAAGGCGGATTTTGCCGACGCCTGCCGCAGGCTGCCGGTGATCATGTCGCGGACCGTGGCGATGGCCTCGATCAACATAAAACCATGGGGCATCCAGGTGGCCGGCAACTTCCGCCGCAGTGCCGCGATCAACCAATGGCTGCGGGCAAGAAGCCGGTTCCCGGCCCTGCTCGACGGGCACGATCCGGTGGTCAGCCGGGTACGCACGCCGATCGGCCGGCGCGGTATCTATGCGGTCAGGATCGGTGTCGACGACCGTGCCGCCGCCAATGTCATCTGCCAGAAATTGCAAAGCGTCGGCGGAGCGTGCGTGGTGGTGCGCAACCGGTAGTTTTGTCCACCGCCGACAAGGTGTCTTGTCTGAGAGAGGCATTTGAAGGTGGCCGCCAAGACGTCGCATCCAGCAAGGATTTCAGCTATAGCGGCGGCCATCTTCACCAGGGGGCGGCAGCCCTACCTTTGACGACCAGCATGGGCCGCAACATGTTCGATGGATACATTATCTGCGGCACGCCGAGGACCGGAAGCACTTTGCTCTGCAAGCTTCTGGAGTCCGCGAGGACGGCCGGCACGCCCCACTCATTCTATCGGCGGCAGGACGTGTCGGAGTGGGCTGAAGAGTGGAAGCTGCCTGACCGCGACACGATGAGCGAGCTCGAATTCAATGCCGCCTATCTCAATGCGGCGATCGCTGCCGGCAAGGGTGGGACCGGCATCTTCGGCCTTCGTTTGATGCGCGAAAATCTGGATGAACTCTCGGCTATCCTCGACCAGATTTTCCCGCAGCTGCCATCCGACAGAGCGCGTCTTGAAAAGGCCTTTGGCCGCATTCTCTGCATACACCTCTCCCGGGAGGACAAGCTCGCGCAGGCTGTCTCCGTGATCAAAGCAGAGCAAACCGGGCTTTGGCATATTGCTCCTGACGGAACCGAGATCGAAAGGGTCGCACCACCGAAGGAACCCCAATATGATTTCGAGCGGATCAGACGCGAGGTCACGGAACTCGAGACCTATGATGCAGCCTGGAACATTTGGTTCGCGGAGCAAGGCATATCCCCGCTGCGGGTCGGCTATGAGCGTCTTGCCGCGAACCCGGCTGCGACATTGCTAGGCATCTGCGAAGCCCTGGGGGTCCGAGCACCCGACGCCGAGGATGTAAGCCCCGGCGTTGCAAAGCTCTCCGACGACACGAGCCTCGACTGGATGCGCCGCTATCGTCTGGACGCAGCCGTCCGACGCATCGGGCGGATGCGGGCTATGCCGTCTTCGCCACCACCGTCTCGCTGAGCCAGGTGCCGATCTTGGTGCCGAGGCGATCGGGCGAAACCGGCTTCGGCAGATAATCGTCCATTCCGGCTTCGATGCACTTGTCGCGATCGCCCTTCAGCGCATGCGCGGTGACGCCGATGATCGGTATGCGGGTGCCCGCCGAGACCTCCATCGCCCGGATGGCGCGGGTTGCTTCGTAGCCGTTCATCTCCGGCATCGAAACGTCCATCAGGATCAGCTTGGGGCGCAGCGCCCGGTACATCTCGACCGCCGTGCGGCCGTTGCCGGCGATGCGGTAGCTGAGGCCCAGCCCATTGAGGATCTGGCCGAACACCAGTTGGTTCACGTCATTGTCCTCGGCAATGAGAATGTCGATCGGTCCGTTCGGCGTGGCCGATTCCGGCACCACCGCGACCGGCATCGCCGGGCCGCGGATGACGGTGAAGGCAGGTGCCGCCGCCGGGGGAGCCCGCACGATCGGTTCGCGGACGAACTGCGCCTTGCCGACCTGCGAGCGGGCCTTCTGCACGACCGAGATGACGGTGCCGAGCAGGATCGCGGAGCGTGCCGGCTTGGTCAGATGCGCGGCAATGCCGAAGTCGATGATCATCTTACCGAAATCGACCTGGTCGACCGAGGTCAGCAACACGACCGGGATGGAGGACAGCCTACTGTCGGAAGCAATGGCCCTGGCGACGTCGGCGCCGTTCATGCCCGGCATCTGGTAGTCGAGGATGATGCAGTCGACGGCGGCGCCCAGTTGAAAGGCGCGATCGAGGAAGGCCAGGCCCACGGCGCCGCTTTCGGCGGCGGCACAATCGAAGCTCCAGCTTCTGAGCTGCTCAAGCAGGATTTCGCGATTGACCGGATTGTCGTCGATGACCAGCACACGCGCGCCGGTGACGTCGACCGGCACGATCTCGTCGCGAGCCGCGGCCTGATGCGCCGGCAGCGGCACCGCGAACCAGAACACCGAGCCGCGGCCGATCTCGCTCTCGACGCCGATCTTGCCCGCCATCAGGTCGACGAGGCGGGCGGCGATGGCGAGGCCAAGACCGGTGCCCTCGTGGCGGCGGGTCGACGAACCGTCGACCTGGGCGAACTTCTCGAACACGTTCTGCAGCTTCTCGGCCGGTATGCCGATGCCGGTGTCCTCGACGCGAACCTTGAGCTGAACCACGTCGTTGACGATCTCGCCGCCGACATCGATCAGCACATGACCCTTCTCGGTGAACTTTACCGCGTTGCCGAGGAGGTTGGTGACGATCTGCCGGAACCGGCCGGCGTCGCCGACGACATGGGCCGGCAGGCGCGGGTCGACACGCACGATCAATTCGAGGTTCTTTTCGGCGACGCGCGCCGATACCAGCGTCGCCACGTCCTCGACCGCCTCGGAGAGACGGAAGGGAGCGGGGTCGAGGGTGAGCTGCCCGGCATTGATCTTCGAGAAATCGAGGATGTCGTTGATGATGGTGAGCAGTGCATTGCCGGATTTGACGATGACGTCGGTGAAGGTCTTTTGCCGCGCCGTCAGATCGGTCTTGGCCAGCAGTTCAGCCATGCCGAGCACACCGTTCATCGGCGTGCGGATTTCATGGCTCATATTGGCCAGGAATTCCGACTTGGCACGGTCGGCGGCCTCGGCCTTGAACAGGGATTCCGCGGATTCGGCAAAGGCGCGGCGGATTGCCACTTCCATCGGGCGGAAAATCCAGAAGGCGACGATGGCAAGGGCCGCGAACAGGATGCCGCTTGCCCACAGCAGCAGCCTGTCGCTGGAGGCGTCCGCCAGATGGCGCTCATCATCCATGGCGGTGCGGACGCGGACCAGCATGGGCTGGGCGAAGAGGTCGTTCTGGTTGCGGATTTCGCGATAGCTCCACTCATCGACCTTCTGCGCCACCGACATCAGGTTGAAGTTGCGCACCATGTCGCGCGGCGACCAGAACAGATCGCCGTTGACGGAAGCGGACTGGAGCTCGTTGGCGGTCTTGACCGACAGGCGCGGCTTGATCGCCGCGAGTTGCGCGGTCAGCGTCTCGATCTCGCCGGTCAGGCGTTCCGAATGGCCGCGCGCCGATGTGGTCAGCGCATCGCGTGTCTCCGCCCGCCAGGCTGTGCCGGTCGTCTCGGCGAAGCTGGTCGCGTTGCGCAGGTCGCGGGTGAAGATGACGAGGTTGCTGCTCAGCGCATCGATGTCACGGCGAAAGGAATTGACACGATCGAGCGCAACCACGATTGCCACGGAAGCCAGCGCGAAGATCAGCAACCCTGAAATATAGCGAATCCGGACTGACCGGATGAAGGACGAATATTCCGGCATGCGCAACCCCAACACATACGCACCATTTTATTGGTCGGGATTACGCTTCATTTACATTAAAATTTCGTGTGGATAGCGAACCATGCGGACCACCGGATGGATGACAGCTTTTTGAACGTCCTTTCGTCGCTAAGCGTGTCGCGTCCGAACGGATTCAGGCGACCCGCTTCAGGTCTTTGTTTTTATACATATCGTTCTCTCAAAACCGAGGTCGCTTTTGGGCGACATGCATCAGGCCGCCACCACGACGAGCGCGCGGATGCGGCCACTTACCGGCCCTTCCCCGAACCGCTTCCCCATGGCATGCGCCACGTGTCGCGTTGCCTCCTCCAGCGAGCCGCCGCGCGCCTCGATTTCGCCACGCAGGTTTGTGCCCTGGCAATAGGCCGCGGCCGCATCATACGGCGACGGAGCGGCGCTCACGGCGCCCAGAGGCTCGACGGTGACGTCGCGAAATCCGGCGGCATGCAGGTCGGCGCGGATGGTGTCCGCATTGTGGTAGCCGTGCGGCGTCCTCGCCATGAAGCGCGGTGGATCGGCGGGGAAGAAAGTGCCGAGCGCCCGCGTCACTTCCTCGGCGAACTCGTTCTCTTCGATGGCACTCCAGACATTGAACAGGAAATGCCCGCCCGGCCGCATCACCCGCCGGACTTGCCCGTAGGCGGCCACTCGATCGGGGAAGAACATCGCGCCAAATTGGCAGACCACGGCATCAAACCGGGCGTCCTCGAAGGGCAGCGCCTGGGCGTCGGCCTGCTGCCAGGTGATACGAGGATCGTCCGCCATCCGCGTGCGCGCGTGGTCGAGCATCGGCTGGTTAAGGTCGGTGGCCACGATGCGTGTTTGCGCCGGCAGTCTCGCTGCGAGCGCACGTGTCACCACACCGGTGCCCGCCGCCACTTCGAGCACTGATTGCGGCCCGAGCTTAGACACCCGCTCCGCCAGATCTCGTGCATATGGCTCGAAGATCAGCGGCACCATCGCCCGGTCGTAGACCTCGGGAATGGAACCGGTGAACAGGTTGTCGGTGGTCGACATGCCATCCCTCCAACTCTGTCCGCACCGCGTGGTTGCCGTGTGGATGGCAAAGCGATGTCGATCCTCTGCTTCGGCAGGCTTCCGTTCAAGTTCAATCTCTGAAGCGGCCGGCGGAGGACGCATGTGCCTTAGCCAGGACGATGTCTTGGTTGTCCCAACCTCAACTGGTACGGGTCGCGACGAATGCCGCCGCTTCCTTCAGCAGCTGGGCGTCGTCGCCATAGGGCTCAAGCAGCGCATGGGCCTGTTCGACGAGGCCGTGAAGCTGGCTGCGCGCCCAATTGGCGCCGTGCAGCGCCACCAGCGTCGCCTTGCCGGCGGCGGCATCCTTGCCGGTCGCCTTGCCCATCTGGCTGGCATCGGCGGTCAGGTCAAGGAGGTCGTCGGCAAGCTGAAAGGCCAGGCCGATCGCGGAGCCGAATTCGGCCAGCCGTTCACGGTCCTCGGCGGGAGCGCCGGCGATGAGGGCGCCGGCCTCGCAGGCAAAGCGGATCAGCGCGCCGGTCTTCATCGCCTGCAGCCGGATGATGCCGGCCTCGTCCGGCGGCGCCTGTTCGGCTTCGAGGTCGAGCTTCTGGCCGCCGACCATGCCGCCGGCCCCGGCCGCGCGGGCAAGCGCCAGCACCAATGCCGCCCGCCGCTCCGCCGGCAGCACCGTCGCCTCGCCGGCGATGATGTCGAAGGCAAGCGTCAGCAAGGCGTCGCCGGCCAGGATGGCGGTGGCCTCATCGAAGGCCATGTGCACCGTCGGCTGGCCACGACGCAAATCATCGTCGTCCATGGCGGGCAGATCGTCGTGGATCAGCGAATAGCAATGCACGCATTCAAGGGCTGCCGCGACGCGCAGTGCCGCCTCGCCGTCAGCGGAAAAAATTGCCGCACTTTCCATGACCAGAAAGGGGCGCAGGCGCTTGCCACCGTTCAGCACGCCGTGGCGCATCGCCGCCATCAGCCGGTCAGGCCGGGCGATCTCGCCCGAAAGCGCGCGGTCGTCGAGCAGCCGCCGCAGCAGCACCTCGACGGCGGCTGCCCGTCTGATAAGCGCCATTTCGAACGCCATCTCGTCGTCATTCGTCATGGTCGGGACCGGTAGCCGACACTCAGACGTTGCGCAAGAAGCCAAGCGCCATTATGCCGGGGCAGGGAGAGCACGGATTGGGCGGCTTGGCGGAACCGATCGTCGATCATGAAACCGAAAAGCTGGACATGGCGACGAGATCGCGAGGCGTGAACCGCCGTGGTCTCAAACGCTGGGTCCGGCGCGGTATCGTCGTGGCCGCGGTGCTGGCGCTTATACCGACGGTGCTGACGCTCCTGTACCTGCCATTCTTCGTGCATCCGGTCTCGACGCTGATGCTGAAGGACTTGGCGACATTCTCCGGCTATGACCGCCGCTGGGTATCGATCGATGACGTGTCGCCGGTGCTGGCCAATTCCGTCATCATGTCGGAGGACGGGCAGTTCTGCTTCCATCGTGGCGTCGATCTCGGCGAATTGCGGGGCGTCGTCGACGACGCGCTGGCCGGTGAAGCAACGCGCGGCGCCTCGACCATCACCATGCAGACGGTGAAGAACCTCTTCTTATGGTCGCGGCCACTGGGTTCGATGCGCAAGGTGGTCGAACTGCCGCTGGCCGTCTATTTCGATGCGGTGACGTCGAAACGGCGCATCATGGAAATCTATCTCAACATCGCCGAGTGGGGGCCGGGAATCTACGGTATCGAGGCCGCGGCACGGCATCATTTCGGCGTTTCGGCAAAACAGCTGTCGCGACGGCAGGCCGCCCTGCTTGCAGTCTCCTTGCCAAATCCGATCGCCCGCAATCCGGCCAAACCCGGACCGGGCCTGAGACGGCTGGCCAATTTGATCGAGCGGCGCGCCGGCCGCTCCGGCGCCTATGTCGGTTGCCTCCGCTAGCCAACTCAAAAAAATTCGCGGCAGTGCTGGCCAAAACGGAACAGGGCGTGTATAGGCACCCGACTTTCTCAGATTTAGGCCCCGACATGGCCCTTTCACGAGGGCGGGCGGGGCTTTTGACCATGTAGTGGAGCATATCCATGGCCGTTCCGAAACGAAAAACCTCTCCGTCCAAGCGCGGCATGCGCCGCTCGGCCGACGCTCTCAAGGCCCCGACCTATGTCGAGGACAAGAATTCCGGCGAAATGCGCCGTCCGCACCACATCGACCTGAAGACCGGCATGTATCGCGGTCGTCAGGTGTTGACGCCCAAGGAAAGCTGAGACCAGCTTTTCCAAAAGCTTGAATTACAAAATGACCGGCCAGTGGCCGGTCTTTTTGTGTTTGGGGGCCAGGTAGCGCTCGTCTCGAAGCGTGGGCGGCATCGGCGCAGTTCCCTGGGCGGGCAACCGGCTGACATGGTTGTTGCGTGCGGTCTTCGACCGTGTTCAGCGCTGCCACCGAAAAATCTTGACGGCGTGCCTGTGGCGCATTCTACAAAGGATTGCCCCACATGGAGACGCCAGATGTTCGGTGCCATTCCGCTGCTGATCGTGCCTTTCGTGCTCTACAATCTCGGATTGCTGGGAATATTCGGAAGCGGTGACGATCCGTGGGCGAGCGAGGTCTTTTCATTCAGCATGATGTCGGGTGGCGTGTTCTCGATGACGCTCGGCGACCTGATGGTGCTGATCGGGCTGATCTTCCTGTTCCTCGAAATGGCGAAGTCGGTGCGCACGACCAATGCATCGATCATGGATCACCTTCTGTCGACGCTGGTCTTCGTGGCGTTCCTGGTCGAGTTCCTGCTGGTGAAGGGCGCCGCCCATTCCGTCTTCTTCACGCTGATGGTCATCGCGCTGTTCGATGTGCTGGCCGGATTCGCGGTGTCGATGCGATCGGCCAGCCGGGATATCAATTTGAATTAGGCCGCATTGACATTCAAGTGATGCCGGCCTGACCTAAATCTCGACACACTCTGGTTCCGATGCCGAGTGACGTTCAGCCCGGATCGGCGGAGAAACCGGCTGCCTCGATGCCGGCGATGGCCGCGGCCTCGTCATTGTCCGACGTGTCGCCGGAGATGCCGACGGCGCCGATGATGGCGCCAGCCTTGTCGCGGATCAGCACGCCGCCCACCACCGGCAGTACGCGTCCGCCGGAGACGTCCGAAATACCGGCAACGAGATGCGGACGCTCTTTGGCGAAAGCCTCGACCTTACGCGAGCCCATGCCGATCGCCAGCGCGCCATAAGCCTTGCCGGCCGACATTTGCGGGCGCAGGAACGAGGCGCCGTCCTGGCGCTGGAAGGCGACCAGATGCCCGCCGGCATCGAGCACCGAGACGCCGAGCGGCTTGAGCTTGAGATCGGCGCCCTTGGCAAAGGCGGCATCGATGATTTGCCTGGCTTTTTCGAGTGGCAGTGCGGTCATGGCGGTCTCCTGTTTGAAAACGCGTCGATCATTGACCGTCGACGGGCGAGATAACATCCCCGTTTCGGTTGAAATTGCTTCGCGTGAAGAGGCGGGATGGGAGCGGCCTTCGCCGACACCATCCGGATACGGCGTTACCGCTTGCGTGTCTGGGGATGGCTATTTTTTCTTGGCGCGGGCCGGCTTCTTGGCGGGCGCCGCCGGCGCATTGGCAAGATCTTCGGCTTCCTTGGCGAGACGGAGCGCCCGCAGCTTGTTGGTCTTGGCCTGGCGGGCGTCGCTCTCGGCGACGTATTCGGCCATCGCCTTCTGGCGGACGGTTGCCGCCTCTTCCTGCTTCTTGAAACGCAGCTCGGCGCGCGCGCGGGCAGCATCCCTAGAGTTCTCAACCAAGAGCTTTATCCAATCCCGTGAATCTTGATTTTCCGCCTCTTGTAGCAGAGCCGGTCCGAAAACGGGAAAATAAGTTGGTCAAGCGGCCGGGTTGGCGGCGGGTGCCTTGCTGGCAACCACCGCCTGATAGGCGGCCTGCAGGGTCGCGCGGACAGAAGGACCAGAAGCTGTGTCGAGCGGCACGCCGAGATGTTCGTGGCGCAACTCGTCCATGAACTTGTCCCACATCGGCTGTCCGCCCTTTTCCAAGAGCTCGGCGCGGATCGAGAGTTCTTCGCTGACCGGCAGCCATACGCGGCCCCAGGCGCCGAGATGGGCGAGGATCGGCACCAGCGTGATCGCCATCTCGGTCAGGCTGTAGATCGCCTTCTGCTTGTGCGAGGGGTCGTCGGCCTTGGTCAGCATGCCCAGCTCCATCAGGCGCTTCAGCCGGTCGGCGAGGATGTTGGAGGCGATGCCTTCCATCGACCCGTTGAGCAGCTCGCGAAAATGGCGTCTGCCGCCGAAGATCATGTCGCGAAGGATGATCAGGCTCCAGCGGTCGCCGAACACTTCCAGCGACAGGTTGATCGGACATCCGGACCGGCGATCCATGCTCATAGATTTTTCTCCAAAACCGGTTGCATTATCGTATCGGTTTTATTATCGTGCAACCGATTGCAAAATACAATCAGTATTACAACGGGGGAGACCGCGTCATGACGACGATCGAACGTCCCGCAATCATGTCCGAGGCCTTTGGTGATCCGGCGAACCCGCCACTGTTGCTGATCATGGGCGCGATGGCCTCCATGCTGTGGTGGCCGGAGGCGCTGTGCCGGAAGTTGGCCGATTCCGGCCTGTTCGTGATCCGCTATGACAATCGCGATACCGGCCGTTCGACCAAATATAGACCGGGCGAGCCCCCTTACACTTTCGATGATATGGCCGACGATGCGATGCGTGTCCTCGACGACCACGGCATCGGCAAGGCGCATGTCGCCGGCATGTCGATGGGCGGCATGATCGCGCAGCTTGTGGCGCTCAAGCACCCGTCCCGTGTCGCATCGCTGACCGTGATCAGCAGCTCGCCGATAGGGATCGACACGTCGCATCTGCCGCAAACCAGTGATGCCTATGCCGAGCATTCAGCCGAGGGAGCCAAGGTCGATTGGTCGGACCGTGACCAAGTCATCGATTTCATCGTCAGGGACGCGCGGGCGATCGCCAGCACCGCGCACCCATTCGACGAGGCCCGGATGAGGGCGTTCGTCGAGCAGGACTACGATCGTTCCGGCGGCTTCCTGAGCGCGACCAACCATTTCATGCTTCGGGGCGGTGACGCATGGAAGGGCCGGCTGCACGAGATGACGGCGCCGTTGCTGGTCATCCATGGCACGGCGGATCCGATCTTCCCGGTCGAGCATGGCGAGGCGCTGGCCAAGGCTGTCGCCGGCGCGAAAATCATCCGCATCGAAGGCGGCGGCCATGAACTGCATCCGGACGACTGGACGGAGATATCCGCCGCTATCGTCGCCCACACCCAAGCCGCTTAGGGCGACAAAAGCGGGCCTTGACGGACAGCGCCTGTCGCAAAGTTAATGCTTCAGTATTTGCCTCTGCTTGGCAGCACAGCGCCGGCCATCGCCGAACCACGAGACAGACGAGCAAGACATGTCCCTGACGCTTCATTTCCATCCGCTGGCCTCCTTCTGCTGGAAGCCGTTGATCGCGCTCTATGAGAACGCCACGCCGTTTACGCCTGATATCGTCGATCTCGGCGACGAGCAATCGCGCGCGGCCTTCCTGAAGATTTCGCCGAGCGGCAAGATGCCGGCGCTGCGCGACGATGCGCGCGACCGCACAGTGCTGGAGTCGACCATCGTCGTCGAATATCTGGCCGCGCATTATCCGGGACCGGTCGACCTCGTTCCCGCCGACATCGATCTGGCGCTGGCGGTCCGCCAGGCCGATCGCTTCTATGATTTCCACGTGCAGGAGCCGATGCAGAAGATCGTCGGTGACCGGTTGCGGCCGCAGGACAAGACCGATCCGTTCGGTGTCGAGCAGGCACGCGGCCAGCTGCGCAATTCCTACGCCATCATCGAAGAGGATATGCGCTCGAAGACCTGGGCGATGGGCGACACCTTCACCATGGCCGATTGCGCGGCGTCCCCCGCGCTGTTCTATGCCAACAAGGTCGAACCGTTCGGCGACAACGACCCGGCCGTGAAGCGCTATCACGACCGGCTGGTGCAACGGCCTCCCTTCGCCAGGGTGATCGAGGAGGCGCAGCCCTACTTCAAGTTCTTCCCCTACAACGACGGCTGATCGCGATGCTGCACGATCCTGCCCAGATTGATCGGATGTTCCAGGCGCTGGCCGACCCGGCCCGGCGGCAGATGGTTGATCGGCTGTCGCGCGGCCCCGCTTCGGTCAGCCAGCTGGCCGAGGGCAACGGCACGGCCGGCCGAACGGGTCAGGCTTCCCAGAACTGATCGAGCCAGATGTTGAGTTTGAGGAAGCCGGTATTGCTCACCGTATAGACGCGCCTTGTGCCTTCGGCCTTGGCGTGGACCAGCCCGGCATCGAGCAGTACTTTCAAATGCTGCGAAACGGCTGGCCGCGATACGGGCAAACCCGAAGCGAGTTCGTTGACGGTTTTCGGGCCGCGGCGAAGTTCTTCCAGAAGATGGCGCCGGTTGGGATCGGCAATCGCCATGAAGGCGTCGGAAAACATCATGCCTTATTTGTGGGGCAAAGCCTTTCGAATCTCAACCGTCTGCTTCTGCTTTTCTTCTGGGATCAAGCCGCAATGCTTCCGGCGTCACCGAACGGTCGGCCGGCTGCGTCTTGAAGGCGTCACGATCGCCGATCGGCACCGGCGCGCGGCGGCTGATGCGCAGCAGCGTATAGCCGGCCAGGCAGAGATGCGCGAAGGCGGTCGCCAGGAACAGGCCTTCCGGGCGCATCCAGCCCATCAGGGCGGCGGCCAGCAAGGGTCCGATCATCGTGCCGAAGCCGTAGAGCAGCAGCAGGCCGCCCGACACCTTGACGAAATCCTCCGAGCGCGCGTGGTCGTTGGCATGCGCCACGGCGATCGAATAGAGCGTGTAGGCGAAGGCGCCATAGGCCGCGGTGAAGACGATGACGAAGACGCTGGAGCGTGGCTCGAACAGGAAGATCATGAGCGCGAACAGGGCCGCGCCGAAAGCCGCCCCCGCCAGCACGAAACGCCGGTCGGTCTTGTCGGACAGACGCCCGGCCGGAAGCTGCATGGCAGCACCGGCAACGACCACAAGGCTCATCATCAAGGCGATCTCGGCCGTGGAAATGCCGATGCGGGCCCCATAGACCGCGCCAAGCGTGCCCCAGGCGCCGTTGGCGATGCCGATCAACACGCAAGCGACCGCCGACACCGGCGAATTGGCATAAAGGCCTTTGACGTCGAGCGAGACATCCTGCAGCGGCTTGGGGTGGGAAGCGCTCGAGACCGCGGTCGGAATGAGCGACAGGCAAAACAGGATGCCGGTGATCATGAACAGCGACGCCGATTTCACATCGCCACCGGCGACGATCATCTGCCCGCCCATGATCGAGGCATAGGTGACCATCATGTAGAGGCCGAAGACGGTGCCGCGATTCTCGTTGGTGGCTTTCTCGTTCAGCCAGCTTTCGATGACCATGAAGGCGCCGGCCATGGTGAAGCCGGTGAAGGCGCGCAGCAGGATCCAGACATATTCGTCGATGATCAGCCCGGTGAGCAGCGCCACGATGGCGCCCGACGCGGCAAAGGCGCCGAAGGCGCGCACATGGCCCGCGCGGCGCACGATGCGCGGCGCGAAGAAGCAGCCGGTGACGAAGCCGCCGGCCCAGGCCGTGCCCATCAGGCCGAGCGATGCGGTCGAGAAGCCTTCCAACTGACCGCGCAGCGGCAGCAGCAGCCCGTGCAATCCGGACGCCGCCAGCAGGAAGGCAGTGCCACGAAGCAGCGAGAGGATCGGGCGGTAGGTTGCGAACATTGTTTGATCCGGCTCGTGTTTGACAGGGGCGCTGGGTCTGAAGACCGTCGCATTCGGGCTTTTCGGCGGCGGGCCTTTGCGCCCGCGCTGCTATCCGCGGCGGAACAGCGCCTCGGCAGCCGATTTGGTGGTGTCCTTGGCCTTGAGCTCGGCCTCCAGCCTGGCGATCTCGTCTCGCAGGATGCCGATGCGTTCCGACAATTCACCGACGGAAAGCAGCGACAGGTCCTGCCCGATCTCGTGCGGGCGCGCCTTCTTGGGTTCGTCGTCGAAGATCGCCATCGTCGCTCCTCCCTGATTTGGCCATTTGCCTGATTTGGCAATCAGCATACATAGGGCAGGGGCGTCGATGCAAACGGCCGATCGGATAACGGCGAGGAAAGACGGGAAATCTCATGGCGAGCGGACAGAAAATTCCGGCAAGAATGACGGCCATTGCGATCTCGGAGCCGGGTGGCCCAAGGGTGCTGAAGCCGGAAACACGCGACGTGCCGCAGCCCGGCCCCGGCGAGATACTGATCAAGGTGCATGCCGCCGGCGTCAACCGGCCCGATATCCAGCAGCGCAAGGGCGCCTATCCGCCGCCGCCCGGCGCGTCGGACCTGCCGGGCCTCGAGGCGTCGGGCGAAGTGGCGGCCGTCGGCGACGACATATCGCGCTGGCGCATTGGCGACCGCGTCTGCGCGCTCACACCCGGTGGCGGCTATGCCGAATATGTCAAGGTTCATGCCGGCAGCGTGCTGCCGCTGCCGGCCGGCTTCACCCACACCGAAGCAGCGGCCGTGCCGGAAAACTACTTCACCGTCTGGCACAATGTGTTCGAGCGCGGCGGCCTGAAGCGCGGCGAGACGCTGCTCGTCCATGGCGGTTCGTCCGGTATCGGCACCACGGCAATCCAGCTTGCCTCGGCCTTCGGCGCCTATGTCATCACCACCGCCGGCAGCAAGGAGAAATGCGATGCCTGCCTGAAGCTCGGCGCCGACCGCGCGATCAACTATCGCGAGGAGGATTTCGTTGCCGCGGTGAAGGAGGCAACGGGCGGCAAGGGCGCCAATGTCATCCTCGACATGGTCGGCGGCGACTATGTGGCGCGCAACTACGAGGCCGCGGCGGTCGAAGGCCGTATCGTCCAGATTGCCGTGCAGGCCGGTGCCGTGGCGAGCGCCGATTTCTCCAAGATCATGGTCAAGCGGCTCGTCCACACCGGGTCGACGCTGAGGCCGCGCACCGTCGAGTTCAAGGCGGCGATCGCGGCGGCGCTGGAAGCGCAGGTGTGGCCGTTGCTCGGTACCCGCAAGGTGGCGCCGGTGATGGACATGATCTTCCCGCTCAGCGAAGCCTGGCGGGCGCATGAGCGCATGGAAGACGGCGAGAATATCGGCAAGATCGTGCTGGACGTCGGCTAACCCGGCATCACTTGAAGCCGAATACGTCCCGGGCGTGCGCCTCACTGCCTACAAGATGAACAGATGCTTAATGCTGCAATGCAGCATTTGCATCATTGCTATGCAAAATCAGCCATTCAAGTCCTCATCGATGACGCCTATTTGAGCACCATCGAAACAAACACCGATTTGGAGGACTACCATGAACCCGATCCGCGCTTACCGTAACTGGCGTATGTACAACGAGACCGTCCGCGAACTGAACCGCCTCAACGCACGTCAGCTCAGCGACCTCGGCATCAACCGCGCCGACATCGAAAAGATCGCCCGCAGGGCCATCTAACCGTCGAGCGTGACCCGCGAAGGTCACGCCTGGCAAGGCAGAGCCGCGTCAGACGGGATTCCCGTCGCGGTTCCGAGCCCGCTGGACACAGTCCGGCGGGTTTTGTCGTTTTGGGCGCAGTTTCGCTCGCGGCATTGGCGCTAGCGCCATCCAGTCATTGCTTCCAAAAACATTGCGAAACAACAATGGAACGGTTATACAGGCCGCGAATTTCCCATTTTGGTGGCTCCAAACCACCGCCCGCGCGGGAACGCGGGCGAACGAGAAGGATTTTTAAATGGCCAATACGCTGCTGATGCCCAAGGCGACCGCCGTCTGGCTGGTCGACAACACCGCGCTTTCCTTCGAGCAGATCGCGCAGTTCTGCGGGCTGCATCCGCTCGAGGTCAAGGCGATCGCCGACGGCGAATCGGCGCAAGGCATCAAGGGCATGGATCCGATCATGACCGGCCAGCTGACCCGCGACGAGATCGCGCGCGCCGAGAAAGACCCGAACCAGCGCCTGAAGCTCTCGGAGCCCAAGGTGCGGGTGCCCGAATCCAAGCGCAAGGGTCCGCGCTACACGCCGCTGTCGAAGCGGCAGGACCGGCCGAATGCCATTCTCTGGCTGGTGCGCAACCATCCCGAGCTCAAGGACGCGCAGATCTCGCGCCTCGTCGGCACCACCAAGTCGACGATCGAGCAGATTCGCGAGCGCAAGCACTGGAACTCGGCCAATCTGCAGCCGATGGATCCGGTGACGCTGGGCCTTGCCTCGCAGATCGACCTCGACATGGAAGTCAACCGTGCCTCGCGCGGTCGCGAACAGGCGCAGCCGGTCGGCGACACGCTGCTGCCGGCGGCCCTGACCGAGCGGTTGGTGCCGGCTCCCGAGAAGCCGAAGGACGAGGATGCCGAACTCGACGCCAACGCCGTGTTCGCCAAGCTCTCGGCCTTGAAGTCGAAGAACACGGACAACGACGACGACGAGTAAGATTGTCCGACATTCCAAGAAAAAGCCCGCTTCGAGCGGTCGCTTCGAGCGGGCTTTTTTTGTGGGGTGCGTCAGGTCTCAGGTCCGCGCGGCGCGATCCGGCGCCATGCCGTAATCCTCGCTACGCTCCACAGCCCGGTAGAAGTCGGCGAGCTGCTTGCCGCGCTCCGGCTTGAAGATGCGGCCGGCGATCACCACCGAGGCGATGCGGTCGATGCGGAAGGCGCGGAAGTCATCGCGCATCTCGCACCAGGCGACCAGCGTCCACACCTTGCCCCAGAACCACAAGCCAAGCGGACGGATATCGCGGGCGGTGCCGCGGCCGGCCTCGTCCGAGTAGTCGATGGTCAGCACCTGGCGCTTTTCGACCGCGCGCTCGATCAGGTCGATCGCCTCGCGGGCGGCATCACTGACCACCCACATCGGCGTATGGATCTCGGTGCGGGCGATGCGGTCCTTTTCGGCGTCGGGCAGTACGGCGCCGATCTTGACCAGTGCCTCGTCGGCGGCGCGCGCCATGGCTGCGCCGCCAAAAGCACGCACCATGCGGGCGCCGGCAACCAGCGCGACGATCTCGTCACGCGTGAACATCAGCGGCGGAAGGTCGAAACCCTCTCTCATCATGTAGCCAACGCCGGCCTCGCCGTCGATCGGCACGCCGGTCGACTGCAGGTCGGCAATATCGCGGTAGATGGTTCGCTCGGAAACCTCGAGCCACGTGCCGAGCTTCTGAGCGGTGACCAGACGGCCACCACGCAGATGCTGCACAATCTGAAAGAGCCTGTCGGCGCGGCGCATCGTTTGCTTCCCCAGTGTTGTTCCCATGCATGCCGTGGCTCCCGGACCGGGTCCACTTCCAGACGACATGCATTACGGCGTCAGCCCTTCGCATTTGCGCTGCGTGGCGACGAATTCCGCGCCGAAGGACAGTTTACTCGTTGTCGTTGTCGGCGTCTTCGCATCAAGCACGCGCCAGAAGGGTGCTACGTCCCTCAGCGTCATGCCGTGCTCGAGATCCTCATTGGCGGCCTCCGCAACCGTGCGCAGATGATAGCCGATGGTGACAGGACATGTCACTTCGGCGCCATGCTCGATGGCGAGCGCCGTGCGCAACGCACGCACGTCCACCTCGACTCCTTCGGAAATCGAGCGGATGAAATCATCGACCTGACGCGGCGTCGGCACCAGCATCGACTGACCTTCGACGACATCGGCCATCGTGCGCGGCGTCGGCTTCACGCCGTTGCTGCCTGGTGTGTCCAGCCTGTCGTTCCAACTCTTCATCGATCGCCCTTTCGACCGCCGATGCGCAGTGTCTGAGGCTCGCACCATCGCACGTCCCTCCTGACAGCATACTGTCAGGAGGCTTCAGCATACTCCTTGGCGAACAGTGTTCGCATCTGGGCGAGATCGCTGCCTCTTTCCGGATAGAGTGTGTTGAGAAAGGCGAGTGCGAAGGTGCCTGGCGCCGAACCGGGCGCGGAAACAATCTTGCCGTCAGCCACGGCATGCGGCACATCCTGATAATTGCTGTCGCCGGCATAGCCGGCCTCATGACCATTGATCCAGTCGCGGCCATTGCTGGTGTGCCTGGCTTTCTCGAACAGGCCGGCGCGGGCCAGCGCCAGCGTGCCGGCGCAGATACCGCCGACCACGCCGTCGCGCGATGCAACGGCGTTGAGCAGGTCGGTAACATCCGGCGGTGCCTTGCCAAACCACTGATCGGAGCCGATGACGGCGACGGCGTCGAGATCGGTATTCTCATCCGCCCCTGCCGAGCGATCGGGCATCAGCCGAAAGCCGCTGATCCCGGTCACCGGCTTGCCGTCGGGCGTCAGTGATACGGCGCGAGCGCCGAACCATTCGACCGCCGAGGCCGCCAGCAGCCCGTATTCCCAGTCGGCAAAGCCTTCGATGAAAAGAAAGCCGATTGTCTTTCGTTCAGGCATAAGCTCGCTCCATTCCTCGCGCGCCAAACCTTGCTGCTGGGCTTTTTATCTGGGCGTTGACGCGCCCACGTCCAACCGCCGGGTCGAAATTCGTCTCAATTGCCGCGAAAACGACGGTCGGCATACATGTCCGGCCAGCCGATATCCTTGCGAATGTCCTCCGGCAGCGAGTTCATGAACCGCTGGGTGCGGATCTCGTTGCGCATCGTGCGGATCTTGCCGACATAGTGCTGCATGCCGCGCAGAATGGTAAAACCGTTCATGGCTAGTCTCCTCTCTGTGTATGGAGACACTATCGCATACCCCTCCTGACAGCAGTCTGTCAGGAGGGTGGCAGGGCACACGACAATAGTTCCGACCGGAACCTCCGGCAGGAAAAGCATCGTTTTCTCACCACATCAGACCGAGCCCACGGCAGGCTCTTGGCTGGCGACCGTTCACCGTAAGGTACTGGTCAAGGCGCTGCTGTTCAGCTTCCAGCGACGGACTGTCGGCACGCATGGTCTTCAGCGATGTGGCCGCCGTTCTGATATGAAGGGAGAAAATTCTTCACCAAAAACAGGGAGACAACCATGAGCTTGCAACTGACAGGAATCCACCATCTCACCGCCATCACCGCCAATGCGCCGGGCAATCTTCACTTCTACACGAAGGTGCTGGGTCTGCGGCTGGTCAAGAAGACGGTGAACCAGGACGACACCTCGGCCTACCACCTCTTCTATGCCGACGGCGAAGCCACACCGGGCACAGATCTCACCTTCTTCGATTGGCCGGTGGGACGCGAGAAGCGCGGCACGCACAGCATCGTGCGGACCAGCCTCAGGGTCCGCAGCCAGGACAGCCTTGCCTGGTGGAAGCAGCACTTGGCGGACGAAGGCATCGCGACAGGAGAGATCGCCGACATCGGCGGCTACCCCAGCCTGGATTTCGAGGATCCCGAAGGCCAGCGCCTGCGGCTCGTCAGCGACGGCGGCAAGGGCGACAGCCATCCCTGGGCGCAAAGCCCGGTGCCGGCCGAGCATCAGATCCGCGGGCTCGGGCCGATCGTCATCAGCGTTCCTGATATCGCCAACACCGAGGCGGTGGTGATCAAGGTTATGAACATGCGCGAGGCACGCAAGTATGTGTCGCCGGAAGGCCAGGTTCACGTCTTCGAAATGGGAGAGGGAGGGCCGGCGTCGGAGCTGCATGTCCTGGTGCAGCCAGGGCTGGCGCCGGCGCGGCAAGGTGCGGGTGCGGTTCACCATGTCGCCTTCAGGGCGCCGGACCAGGAGACGCTGCATCAATGGACTGCCCGGCTGGCCGAGTTCCGGCTGCCGTCGAGCGGCGAGGTCGAGCGCTATTACTTCCGCTCGCTCTACTTCCGCGAGCCGAACGGCATCCTGTTCGAAATCGCCACCGACGGGCCGGGATTCACCGCCGACGAGCCGCTGGAGACACTGGGTGAAAGCCTGGCCCTGCCGCCCTTCCTCGAAGCGAAACGCGCCTCGATCGAGGCCGGCCTCAAGCCGCTGAAGTAGATCGCTCCCTGATCAAAGGTGGGCGCCGCGTTCCGGTTCGGGATCGCGGCGCCCATTCTTCTCAGGCAACGAAGGACGCGCTTTGACAGCCGGCCGCGTTGCTGGTCAAAGGCGGCATGTCGAAACTCCTCGCGCTCGTCATTGTTGGCATTATGGTGATCCAGCTGATCAAGCCGCTCGGCTGGCCGGGGCTGAAACGGCGCGGCGACTTCTGGAAGCTGGCGCTGCTGGCGATGGCGGCGATTTCGATAACGGCCGTGCTTGGGCACTGGACCTAGGCCCGCACCGGCCAAGGCGGCCGCGTCAGCCTTCAGCTGGCAAGCACCGGATCGACGAGATGCTCGGCCCAGGCGCGGTAGCCTGCTTCCGAGGCGTGAAAGCCGTCGGAGGCAAAGCCCGCCTCGGGATTGGTGATCGGCAGGCGCGCCGCTGGCACCGCGCCGCGCTCCAGGCAGAGGCGTTCGCCCATCCGGTTCATTTCGGTGGCGCGGATCTCGAGGATCTTGCCGAGCAGCGGCGGCATCGCCGGCGCTCGCGTGAACTCCAGCACCGGCGACCACACCACCCGTGCCTCCGGCCATTTGGCACGGAGCGCATAGAGCAGGCCGCCGAATTCCTTCTTGAAGCGCGGCACGGAATGAAAATTCTTGGTGTCGTTGGTGCCGATGGCGAGCACGATGTGCGTCCATGGATCGGCCGACAGGTTGGGCAGGACATGGTCGCGGATCTGGCCTGACGTCGCCGAATTGAAGCCGGCGGCTCGCCAGCGCACGGCGCGGTCGGTGTTTTGCGCAATCAGCACGGCGAGTTGCGCGGCAAGTCCGTTTTCCGAATTGCCGATGCCGACCGAAGCGGCGGAGGAATCGCCCAGCACCAGAAGCGAGATCGCCGGCGCCGTGCCTGATATTTCATGCATGACCGGCCCCTGCGCCGGCAGCATGCGCGTCGTGCGGCGGCGCACGCCGAGGCCTTGCCAGACATATACCGGGTAAGCGAGCCAGGTGAGGAGGGCCGGGAAGTGCATGGCAATACCGTTAACGATCGGGGCAGCCTTAGCGCAAGTTTGTGCCCGGTTGAAAGCCTTCAGTCGCAGCAATTCGGCTTTGCCGCCCGCCGGTCCTGATATTCGTCGTGCAGCCGCACCCAGTCCATCAAACCGTGATAGGGGCCGTTTTCGTTGCGGCCCTTCGGCGTCATGTCGAGATAGTCATATGTGCCGATCAGCGCCTCGCCGCCGCGGGCGCGCGACATGAAGGTGAGGAAGATGTCGCCGGTTTCGTTCCTGTAGAAAACGCTGGTGCCGGGAAGCTCCTTCGATGTCCGGGGACGGGTCTCGAAATTGTAGGTGGTGTCGCCGGCGGCGATCTGCCTGTCGGTGAACGAGACCTGCATGTCGAAGTTGAAATCCGAGGCATAGGACGACAGCCAGTCGAATTTCCAGCCCATGCGCCGCTTGTAGGGCAGAAGTTCCGCCAGCGGCGCGCGCGAGATCACGACCAGCGACACGTCGTGATGCCTGAGGTGCTGATTGGCGCCGTCGATATGGTCGGCAAGGAATGAGCAGCCCTCGCAATGATGGCCGCAGCCCGGCCCGAACATGAAGTGGTAGACGATCAGTTGGCTGTTGCCGGCAAACAGGTCGGTCAGTTTCTTCGGCCCTTGCTCGGTCTCGAAGACATAGTCCTTCCTGATCTTCAGCCAGGGCAGTTCACGCCGCTCAGCCGCGATCCGCTCGCGAAGCCGTGTCAGTTCCTTCTCGCGCGCCAGATGCGCCTTGTGCGCCCGGAACCAGTCTTCGCGCGAAACGACCTTGTTGCGATGCATGACGCTCTCCGTGTCCGTGCCACCCCCCAAGGACGTTCGGGATGGGCGCAAACCGACATTGCCGGCTGTTTGTCTGAGCATGATCTCGGACAAACGGTTTCCGTTTGTCCGAGAAAACCGGATTCCACTTTTCGGGATCATGCTCCAGCGCCGCAAAGGAGATAGAGACGGGAAGGCTCCATCCCAAGCCCGGCAAGGCCGCAAACAAAAACCCGGGCGCATCGGCCCGGGTTCGAAGGAATACGGAAGCGCTGTGATCAGGCGGCCCGTTCGAGGCTCGCCTTCCATTTTCCAAGCGCCGCCAGATGGTTCATTTGGGCGCGATGGGTGAAGGCGGCCTGGCCGGCGGCAACGTTCGACGCCTTGCCGCTCCAGGCTTTCTGCGGCGCGGCTTGCAGCGCGCGGCCGTAGGAGAAGGTCAGCTTCCACGGGTGCGGGCCGATGGCGTTGATGGCGTTGAGGTTGGCGGTCGCTTCCTCGTCCTCCTGGCCGCCGGAGAGGAAGGCGATGCCCGGCACGGCTGCCGGTACGGTCTCACGAAACAGTTTTATGGTCTTTTCCGCGACTTCTTCAGGGCTGCTCACCTTGCCCGATTTCTTGCCGGCCAGCACCATGTTAGGCTTCAGAATGGTGCCTTCGAGGACCACGCGCGCCGCATGGAGTTCGTCATAGAGCTTGATCAGCGTCGCCTTCGAAATGTCGTAGCACGTGTCGATGTCGTGGGCGCCGTCCATCAGCACTTCCGGTTCGACGATCGGCACGATGCCGGCCTCCTGGCAAAGTGCCGCATAACGGGCAAGTGCGTGGGCATTCGAGTTGATCGAGTTGGCCGAGGGCACGCCCTTGGCCTGATCGATGTCGATCACCGCGCGCCATTTGGCGAAGCGGGCGCCGAGCTTATAATAGTCGGCAAGGCGCTCACGCAGGCCGTCGAGGCCCTCGGTGATGGTGTCGCCGGGAAAGCCGGCCAGAGGCTTGGCGCCGGCGTCGACCTTGATGCCGGGTATGGCGCCGGCCGCCTTGATGATGTCGACCAGCGGCGTGCCGTCGGCGGCCTTCTGGCGGATCGTCTCGTCGTAGAGGATGACGCCGGAAATGTAGCGGGTCATCGCGTCCCTGGCGCGAAACATCATCTCGCGGTAGTCGCGGCGGCTGTCGGCGGTCGATTCGACGCCGATGACGTCGAAGCGCTTCTTGATGGTTCCGGAACTTTCATCGGCGGCCAGCAGGCCCTTGCCATCGGCGACGATCGCGGCGGCAATGTCTTCGAGACGTTCGCTCATTCTGCTTCTCCTGAAGGGGTTCGTTCCGCGCTTAAGGGAAGTCTACCGCCAAAGGAAGGGCATCGGAAAGCTCGAATCGATTGAAAGCCTCGGGCGTCCTTGTTCGCTCTCCTGGTGTTGATCGCCTCAGCGCCTCAGCACATCGACGCCGGGCAGCGGCTTGCCTTCCATCCATTCCAGGAACGCGCCGCCGGCGGTCGAGACATAGGTGAAGTCGTCGGCGACACCGGCATGGTTGAGCGCCGCCACCGTATCGCCGCCGCCGGCAACCGAGACCAGCTTGCCGGCTCTGGTGCGTTGAGCCGCGTGCTTGGCCGCCGCCACCGTCGCATGGTCGAAAGGCGCGATCTCGAAGGCGCCGAGCGGGCCGTTCCACACCAGCGTCGCGGCGCGGTCGATCCATTCGCCGATGGTCGTCACGGTCTTTGCGCCGACATCGAGGATCATGCCGTCCGCCGGCACATCCGAGATGGCGACGGTCTCGCAGGCCGCGCCCGCCTTGAATTCCTTGGCAACGACGCCGTCGACCGGCAGGATGATGGCGCAGCCGGCCTCGGCCGCCTCGATCATGATCTGCTTGGCGGTCGTGGCGAGATCATGCTCACACAGCGATTTGCCGACATCGGTGCCGCGCGCGGCAAGGAAGGTGTTGGCCATGCCGCCACCGATGACCAGCGCGTCGACCTTTTTCACCAGGTTCATCAGCAGGTCGATCTTGGTCGAAACCTTGGCGCCACCGACGATGGCAACGACCGGACGGACCGGTTTTCCCAGACCCTTCTCCAGCGCTTCGAGTTCGGCCTGCATGGTGCGGCCGGCAAAGGCCGGCAACAGATGCGCCAGCCCCTCGGTCGACGAATGGGCGCGGTGCGCTGCGGAAAAGGCATCGTTGACGAAGATGTCGCCATTGGCGGCGAGCCGTTCGGTGAAGGCCGGATCGTTCTTTTCCTCGGCCTTGTAGAAGCGGGTGTTTTCGAGCAGCAGCACATCGCCCTTGTTCATGGCGGCGACGGCGCTTGCCGCCGTGTCGCCGACGCAGTCACTGGCGAAGCCAACGGGGCGGCCGAGCACGTCGGCCGTCGCCTTGGCGATAGGCTCCAGCGAGAATTCGGGCGAGGGACCATCCTTGGGCCGGCCGAAATGGGCAAGCAGGATGACCTTGGCGCCCTTGCCGGACAGTTCGGCGATTGTCGGTGCAATGCGTTCGATTCGGGTGGCGTCGGTGACCTTGCCCTCAGTGACGGGCACGTTGAGATCGACGCGCACCAGCACGCGCTTACCGCTGATGCTGCCGATGTCGTCGAGTGTCTTGAAGGCGGCCATTCGGGTTCCTTTCGCGAAAAATCGGGGGACCATACCCCGCGCCAACGACGATGCAAGGCTTAGGCCGGGTTCGAAACGAATTTTTGAAGGCGGCACGATTTTGTGCCGTGGCCGGATGAAGGGCAGCGCCGACAATCGAAGCTGTCAGTTTCCGGGCGCCGCCTTTTCGGGCGCGGGTTCCGGGGTCGGCGTCTCGTCCACCCGCGCCTCGTCCGCCCGCGTCTCGGTAGGCTTGCGCCAGTTGCGGATGAAGGCGGAGAGACGGTCGCCGATTTCGCCGGCGCTGAGGAAAACCGGCACCCGCGCCACCGGCGCGGTCGGCTCGAAGGAAAGGCCGAGGCCTGTGATCTTGCCCTTGTCGTCGACGTCGCGAACGATCAGTTCGATCGGGCCGAGGAGCACTCGGTCGGCATATTCGGCATGGCCGCCGAGCCGCGCCGTGACCAGCGCGCCGACGGTCAGTTGCTGCTCCGCGTCGGTGAGGCCGGGCCCATAGGCCACTTCCAGTTCGGCGGCGGAGCGTGCCGGATCGACGGCGAAAGCGCCGAAGAAATCGGCGTCCTCGGGATCGACCACCGCGCGACTGGCGAACAGCTTGTCGAGCAGGCGCGGATAGCGATCCGGCACGAAGATGTAGACCTGGTCGCCGGCGGCGAGCCGGCCCATGTCCTGGAAGCGCATCGAGCGGCCGTCGCGCAGCACCAGCGAGGGCCGTGCCCAGCGCGGGATGCGCTCGCCGCGCGCCACCGGGCTGCCGTGTGCGACGCGATAGGCGAGAAGCTCGTGATGCGCCGAGCCCGGCAATTCCAACTCGACCTTGTCCAGCGGTCCAAGGCGCGCCGGCACGATCAGGCCGAGGCGGCGTGCCAGCGGCCCGACCGTCCAGCCCTGGATGACCAGCGACACCAGCACGATGATGAAGGCGGTGTTGAAGATGACGCGGCCGTTTTCCAGGCCGCCAAGCAGCGGGGTGATGGCGAGCAGGATCGACACCGCGCCGCGCAGGCCGACCCAGGAAACGAAGGCGACCTCGGGACGCGGCAGGCGGAATGGGACCAGGCACAGCCAGACCGCGATCGGCCGCGCGACGAACATCAGGAACAGGCCGAGCAGCACCGCCGGCACCATGATCGCCGGAAACTGCGACGGCGTCGCGAACAGGCCAAGGATGAGGAACATGATGATCTGCGCCAACCATGACATACCGTCCTGGAAGCGCTTGAGGATGGTGACGGCGCGGATGTCGGAGTTGCCGGCGATGAGGCCGGCGATATAGACCGCCAGGAAGCCCGAGCCGCCAATGGCGCCGGCGGCGGCAAACACCATCAGCGACAAGGTCAATACGAAGATCGGCAGCAGGCCGTGGTCGAGATTGAGCCGGTCGACGAGGCGTACGATGGCGAGGCCGCCGAGCACGCCGACGATGGCGCCGAGACCCATGTTGAGGAGGAAGCCGAGGAACAGGCTGGTGACCAGGACATTTGTCTCTGGGTTGGCGTGGGCTGCGATTACCTCGACCAAGGTGATGGTCAGGAAGATGGCGATCGGGTCGTTGGTGCCGGATTCCACCTCCAGCGTAGAGCGCACGCGTTCGCGCAGATTGATCTCGCCCGCGCGCAGCAGGAAGAACACGGCCGCGGCATCGGTGGAGGCGACAGCGGCGCCGAGCAGGAAGGATTCCAGCCAGGTCAGGTGGAGCAGATAGTGGGCGGCGGCGCCGAACAGGCCGGTGGTGACAAGCACGCCGAAGGTCGCCAGCGACAGGGCCGGGCCTGCCGCCTGCCGCAAGGCGTTGAGTGGCGTGCCGAAGCCGGAATCGAACAGGATGACGGCGAGCGCCAGTGAGCCGGCAAAATAGGCGATGCGGGCATTGTCGAAATGGATGCCGAGACCGTCGGTGCCGGTGGCCAGGCCAATGCAAAGAAACAGGAGCAGAAGAGGGGCGCCGAAGCGGAAGGCGATCAGGCTCGAAAAGGCGGCGGCGACGACAAGCGCTGTACCGACCAGCGTGACGAGATAGATCGCATGCTCCATCCGTGATTTGCCCCTCGAATTCCTCTTTCTCTCGCTTTACGGCAGAGTGGGGCGAAGACATGACCAGTGCAAGGCGGCGGGGTGGTTTTTTGCCTATGCCGCTGATTTTTGGATGTTTTGACGCTCAGGACACCAATTGTGAAGGCGCAAGGCGCACCCATGAAAAACGCCCGGACGAAGCCGGGCGTTTCAAGTCTCGAGAAAGAGGGGTCCGCGATCAGGCGATGGTCTTGCCGAAGGCGACTGCTGTGTCGCCCATGCGGTTGGAGAACCCCCATTCATTGTCGTACCAGGACAGCACCGAAACGAAGTTGCCGTCCATCACCTTTGTCTGGTCGAGCGCCACGATCGAGGAACGCGGATCGTGATTGAAGTCGATCGAGACATTCGGGTGATGGGTGACGCCGAGGATGCCCTTGAGCTTGCCGTTGGAGGCGGCGATCACCGCGTCGTTGATCTCCTGCACCGTGGTCGCACGCTTGGCGATGAACTTGAAATCGACGACCGAGACGTTCGGGGTCGGCACGCGGATCGAGATGCCGTCGAGCTTGCCCTTGAGGTCCGGGAGCACCAGGCCGATCGCCTTGGCGGCACCCGTCGAGGTCGGGATCTGCGACAGCGCGGCGGCACGGCCGCGGTAGAGATCCTTGTGCATGGTGTCCAGCGTCGGCTGGTCGCCGGTATAGGAATGGATGGTCGTCATCATGCCTTTTTCGATGCCGACCGTCTCGTGCAGCACGGCGGCCAGCGGCGCCAGGCAGTTGGTGGTGCACGACGCATTCGAGATGATGATGTGGTCCTTGGTCAACTGGTCGTGGTTGATGCCGTAGACCACGGTGAGGTCGGCGCCGTCAGCGGGCGCCGAGACCAGCACGCGCTTGGCGCCGGCGGTCAGGTGCGCGGCGGCCTTGTCGCGGGCGGTGAAGATGCCGGTGCATTCGAGCGCGATGTCGATGCCGAGTTCCTTCCACGGCAGCTGCGTCGGATCCTTGATCGCGGTGACCTTGAACGCCTCCTTGCCGACGGTGATCTGGTCGCCGGACACCGAGACTTCATGCGGGAAACGGCCGTGCACGCTGTCGTAGCGCAGGAGGTGCGCGTTGGTCTCGACCGGGCCGAGATCGTTGACGGCGACGACGTCGATGTCCTTGCGGCCGGATTCATGGATGGCGCGCAGGATGTTACGGCCGATGCGGCCGAATCCGTTGATGGCAACTCTGACGGTCATTATTCTCTCCCTGGGAGCTGGACGGCAGACAATGGGTCCGCGGTTTCATAGCGGCGGAAGCGGAAAGAATCCAGCCGCGGCGACGTGGATTTAAATCGATTAGGTTGGGCCAGCCCGGCGAAACCGCATTGCGCGATTTCGCCGGCTTTGAACCTAATTGGCATGCAGGCGGGCTTCCGCCGCCTTGGCCGCAGCTTCGGCGGTGATGCCAAAATGCGGATAAAGCTGTTCGATGGTGCCCGAAGCGCCGAAGCCGGTCATGCCGATGAAGATGCCGTCGGAGCCGACCAGATGATCCCAGCCCTGGCGGATGCCGGCTTCGATCGCCATCTTGATCGGTGCGTTGCCGATCGTCTTCTTGCGATAGTCGGCGCTCTGCTGGTCGAACAGTTCGAAGCAAGGCACCGAGACGACGCGGGTGGGATGGCCATGCTTTTCCAGCAGGTCGCGGGCGCCGAGCGCGATCTCGACCTCGGAGCCGGTGGCGAAGATCGTCACCGCCGCCTCGCCGCTGGCCGCGGCCAGTTCATAGGCGCCCTGGCTGCTGAGATTCTCAGCGACAAATTCGTTGCGCACCGTCGGCAGGTTCTGGCGGGTCAGCGCCAGCGTCGACGGCGTCTTTTCCGATGCAAGGGCGATCTGCCAGCACTCGGCGGTTTCCACCGCGTCGGCCGGGCGGAAGACATTGTGGTTGGGGATGGCGCGCAATGCGGCCAGATGCTCGACCGGCTGGTGGGTCGGGCCGTCTTCGCCCAGACCGATGGAATCATGGGTCATGACGAAGATCGAGCGGATGCCCATCAGCGATGCCAGCCGCATCGACGGACGGGCATAGTCGGAGAAGCACAGGAAGGTGCCGCCATAGGCGATGAGGCCGCCATGCAGCGTCAGGCCGTTGATCGCGGCCGCCATGCCGTGCTCCCGGACGCCGTAGTGGACATAGCGCTGGCCATAATCGTCCGACGTGATGTTCTTAGTCTGGCTGGTCTTGGTGTTGTTGGAGCCGGTCAGGTCGGCGGAACCGCCGATGGTCTCGGGCACGGCGCCGTTGATGACTTCCAGCGCCATCTCGGACGATTTGCGGGTGGCGACCTTCGGCTTGTCGGCGGCGAGCTTCTTCTTGTAGTCGGCAATGACGGCGTCGAAATTGGATGGCAGCTTGCCATCGATTCGGCGTTCGAACTCGGCCTTCAGCTTTGCGTCGGCCTTGGCCAGGCGGCCTTCCCAGTCGGTGCGCGCCTTGACGCCGGCCTTGCCGGCGGTGCGCCAGGCGTCGAGGATGTCGGCCGGGATATCGAAAGGCGGCGAATCCCAGTTGAAGAACTTCCGCGCGCCGGCGATCTCTTCGGCGCCGAGCGGCGAACCGTGCGCCTTGTTGGTGCCGGCCTTGGTTGGCGCACCGAAGCCGATGGTCGTCTTGCAGGCGATCATCGTCGGCTTGTCGGAATGACGGGCGGCTTCGATGGCATAGGCGATGGCTTCCGGATCGGTGCCGTCGATATGGCTGGCATTCCAGCCGGAGGCTTGGAAGCGGGCGACCTGATCGGTGTTGTCGGACAGCGACACCGGACCGTCGATCGAGATGTTGTTGTTGTCCCAGAAGACGATCAGCTTGTTGAGCTTGAGGTGGCCGGCAAGCGCGATGGCTTCCTGGGACACACCTTCCATCAGGCAGCCGTCGCCGGCCAGCACATAGGTGTAGTGATCGACGAGGTCGTTGCCGAAGGCGGCGTTCATGATGCGCTCGCCGAGCGCGAAGCCGACCGAATTGGCGAGACCTTGGCCAAGCGGGCCGGTCGTCGTCTCGATGCCGGCGGCATGGCCGTATTCGGGGTGTCCGGCGGTCTTCGATCCCAACTGGCGGAAGTGCTTGATCTGGTCGATGGTCATGTCTTCGTAGCCGGTCAGATGCAGCAGTGAATAGAGCAGCATCGAGCCATGGCCGGCCGACAGGATGAAACGGTCGCGGTCGGCCCAGTGCGGGGCCTTGGGATCATATTTCAGGAAGCGCGTGAACAGTACCGTGGCGATGTCGGCGCAGCCCATGGGCAGGCCGGGATGGCCGGAATTCGCCTTCTCGACGGCGTCCATGGAGAGAAAGCGGATCGCATTGGCCATCCGGTCATGTTGTTCACGCGACGTCATGGTTCCTCCAGAAGTGGGGGTTTGGGGGCTTGGGAGAGCCCTTGAAAAGGGTGCGCGACACATAGCAGGCGCGCGCTTTTAGTCAACAAATCGGGTGCACATTTGCCGGCCTTGTGATGCCGGCGGCGGGTCTACATTAGCGTTAGCAGGGGACAGTCGCGAGAGCTTTGTTGACGTTGCCTTCACCCGGTGCCTAATGTTTCCTGGATAACGCGTTCTGAACGCGAACGATTCGGTGATGGGCAGGGCACAGGACGAAGGCCATGACCGGGGAAGCCACACTCAAGGAAGTTATCGCCAGGCTGGGCAAGGCCATCGAGGGGCTGGAAAACGCCGTCGCGGCTAAGCTCGAGCATGAACGCGATTACTCGGAAGCCGAGGCCGAGGTGCAGCGGATGAATGCCGACCGTTCCCGGCTGGCGCAGGAACTCGACAATTCCGAAGCGCGCGCCGAACGGCTGGAAGACGCCAACAAGGAAGTCTCGCGACGGCTGGTGACCGCCATGGAAACCATCCGCGCTGTGTTGGACAGGTAGGGGGCTGGACAGGTAGGCTCATGGCTCAAGTCACGGTTTCCATCGACGGCAAACAGTATCGGATGGCCTGCGACGAAGGCCAGGAAGATCATCTGATCGACCTTGCCGAACGTTTCGACCGCTATGTCTCGCATCTGAAGGACTCCTTTGGCGAGATCGGCGACCAGCGGCTGACGGTGATGGCCGGCATCATGGTGATGGACGAACTTTCGGAACTGCAGAAACGCGTCAAGGGCATGGAGAGCGAAGTGCTGACCTTGCGCAAGACGCGCGACGATGCGCTGACCAAGGCCGACAAGAACGACAGCGTGCTGACCAACGCGCTTGGCGCGCTGGCACAGCGCATGGAAGACCTGACGGCGACCTTGGCGGTCAACAAGGCCTGAGGCAAAGCGCAGCCTTCGAGTTCAACCCCAGGCTCTCATCCGCTGGCGGTGCCGCCGGCAGCATGAAAATTCTCGCTCTGCCGCCGACAAGAGTTTGATATTATCTCGCGGTCGCAATTTTTGCGCTAAGATGCGGGGATTGCCGGAGCGTGGACATGTGATGGCGGCATGATCTGCCGCCTCTTGCTTCTAGCGGAATCTGTTTACAGGGGAGATATGCCATGAGCCTTCGTATCAATGATATCGCGCCGGACTTCACCGCCGAGACCACGCAAGGGACGATCAAGTTCCATGAATGGATTGGTGACGGCTGGGCGATCCTGTTCTCTCACCCGAAGAACTTCACGCCGGTCTGCACGACCGAGCTTGGCACGATGGCCGGGCTCGAGGGCGAGTTCAAGAAGCGCAACGTCAAGATCATCGGTATTTCGGTCGATCCGGTCGAAAGCCATGGCAAATGGCAGGACGACATCAAGACGGCGACCGGCCAAACGGTGCAGTATCCGCTGATCGGCGACAAGGATCTCAAGGTCGCCAAGCTCTACGACATGCTGCCGGGCGGAGCCGGCGAGACGTCGGAAGGTCGCACGCCCGCCGACAACGCCACGGTGCGCTCTGTCTACGTCATCGGACCGGACAAGAAGATCAAGCTGGTGCTGACCTACCCGATGACCACGGGCCGCAACTTCGACGAAATCCTGCGCGCGGTCGATTCCATGCAGCTGACCGCTAAACACCAGGTGGCGACGCCGGCGAACTGGAAGCAGGGAGAGGATGTCATCATCACCGCCGCCGTTTCCAACGAGGATGCGATCAAGCGTTTCGGCGCTTACGAGACAATCCTGCCCTATCTCAGGAAGACCAAGCAGCCGTCGGCCTAGGTTTTCTCGACCCGGTCGTTTTCGATTTTTGTCCTGTTTCTGGCAAGGCGTGCTTGACGAGCCCGCCTTGCTAGATGACCATGCTCTTAGTTCATTCCGGCAGAGAAAATCATTCCTGCCGGAGCGATGGGCAGGGGGCCGGAAATTGGACGCAGCTTTGGCCAAGCCGCTGGTCAGCGGCTTTTACGACAAGCCGACCGGAGCCATACAGTATGTCGTCGCCGACCCGGCGACGAAGCGCTGCGCCATCATCGACCCGATCCTCGATTTCGACGAAAGGTCCGGCGCGACGGCGACGAAAAGCGCCGATGCCTTGCTGGACTTCATCCGGGCAAACGGACTGGAACTCGAGTGGATCCTCGATACCCATCCGCATGCCGATCATTTCTCGGCGGCACATTATCTTCATGAGAAGACCGGCGCGCCGACGGCGATCGGCGACAGGGTCATCGAGGTCCAGAAACTGTGGAAGGCGATCTACAACTGGCCGGATTTTCCCGCCGACGGTTCGCAGTGGGACAGGCTGTTTGGCGAAGGCGATACCTTTCGGATCGGCAGCCTTCCGGTCAAGGTGCTGTTCTCGCCCGGCCATACACTGGCTTCGATCACCTACGTCGTTGGCGATGCAGCCTTCATCCACGATACGCTGTTCATACCCGACAGTGGCACGGCAAGGGCAGACTTTCCCGGTGGCAGCGCGGCGCGGCTGTGGCGCTCGATCCAGGGCATCCTGGCATTACCGGACGACACGCGCGTATTCGTTGGCCATGACTACCAGGAGGGTGGCCGCGAGCCGCGTTGGGAGAGCACTGTTGCTGAGCAAAGGGCGAAGAATGTCCACCTGGTTGCGGCGCACACCGAGGCCGAGTTCGTCGCCTTGCGGGAAGCGCGCGACAAGACATTGCCGATGCCGCGGCTGATCCTGCATGCGCTGCAGGTGAATATGAATGGCGGGCGGCTGCCGGAACCGGAGACCAACGGCCGGCGGTACCTGAAGTTTCCGCTGAATGGGCTTTGAGGAGTATTTCTGTGGCGGGCGCGGCCGGTGAAACTGCCGATCTCCCCACCTGCGGGGGAGATGCCCGGCAGGGCAGAGGGGGGTGCTGCCCCTCCGACCTGTCAGTTAATTGTGGCTATGCCTTCAGTCTTTCGGTTGGGTGACTGACGCCGAAAAGTAGCGATCCTTCACACCCCCCTCTGTCCTGCCGGACATCTCCCCCGCAAGGGGGGAGATTGGCTGTCGCCCTGGTTTTCGCCAATCGCCTGCGCAACCGTAGACACAAAAAGGCGGCGCCAGTTTCCTGGCGCCGCCTTTTTGTTTCATTACCGATCCCGGCTACGCCGCCGGCTGCGCCTCGATCGTGCGCAGCGCCTGCGTCTGGCGCTTGGCGGCGGCCTTGACGGCATCCTGCACCTTCTCGAAGGCGCGCACCTCGATCTGGCGCACGCGCTCGCGGCTGATGTCGAACTCGGACGACAGCTCTTCCAGCGTCAGCGGCTCCTCGGCGAGGCGACGGGCCTCGAAGATGCGCCGCTCGCGCTCGTTGAGCACGGCAAGGGCGCCCGACAGCATGCCGCGCCGGTTTTCCAGCTCGTCCTGCTCGATCAGCATCTCTTCCTGGCTTTCGTGGTCGTCGACCAGCCAGTCCTGCCATTCGCCGGACTCACCTTCGCTCGCCCGGATCGGGGCGTTGAGCGAGGCGTCGCCCGACAGGCGGCGGTTCATCGACACCACTTCGGCTTCGGAAACGTTCAGCCTGGTGGCGATCTCGGCGATCTGGTCGGGCTTCAAGTCGCCATCGTCGAGCGCCTGGATCTTGCCCTTCACCTTGCGCAGGTTGAAGAACAGGCGCTTCTGATTGGCGGTCGTGCCCATCTTGACCAGGCTCCACGAGCGCAGGATGTACTCCTGGATCGAGGCCTTGATCCACCACATGGCATAGGTCGCGAGGCGAAAGCCGCGCTCGGGTTCGAATTTCTTGACGGCCTGCATCAGGCCGACATTGCCTTCCGAGATCACTTCGCCGATCGGCAGGCCGTAGCCGCGATAGCCCATGGCGATCTTGGCGACGAGCCTGAGGTGGCTGGTGACCAGCTTGTGCGCAGCGGTAGTGTCTTCATGCTCGGCGTAACGCTTGGCGAGCATGTACTCTTCCTGCGGCTGCAGCATGGGAAAGCGGCGGATTTCTTCCAGGTAGCGGCTGAGGCCGCCTTCGCCGGAAACGATACTGGGTAATGACTGGGCCATGATAGCGCCCCCTCTCTATTGGAGTGATGCCCCCGAAACGCGGCGGGCATGTGACGCGAGCACCAAACGGCTCGCTCGCGACGTCAGTTGTTATACAGGAACAAACCCAGAAAAGACAGGCATTTGCTCAACACGAAACAGTGTGTCACGTTGAAGTGAACAATGCTGCTCAAGTTTTCTGGACCAGGTTCAGAGCTTGCGGAAGCCGCTTACGAGTTCCTCCATATCCCTCGGTATAGGTGCTTCGAACCTCATCGTTAGATGGGTACTCGGGTGGCGAAATGCAAGGAGCCGGGCGTGCAAAGCTTGTCGGGGAAAAGCCTTGACCTGGCTTTTCAGCGGTTCGGGCAGCCGGTTGGCCTTGGTGCGGAAGGCCTGGCCATAGTCTGGGTCCCCGATCACGGGATGGCCGATATGCGCCATGTGGACGCGGATCTGGTGGGTGCGGCCGGTCTCCAGTCGGCACTCGACCAGGCTGGCGGTCGCGAATTCCTGCTGTGTCTCGCCGAAGCGCTCCTGCACGGCAAAGTGGGTAACGGCATGGCGGGCGTCGTCGCGTCCTTCCGGCACCACGGCACGGCGCACGCGATCGGCGGCGCGGCCGAGCGGCGCATCGACCTTTCCGGTCGGCCTCTGCGGTATGCCCCAGACCAGCGCCAGATAGGCGCGTTCGAGATCGCCGGTCAGGCCGTGATCGGCGAAGGCTTCGGACAGCGACTTGTGGGCGCGGTCGGTCTTGGCGACCACCATGACGCCGCTGGTCTCCTTGTCGAGGCGGTGCACGATGCCCGGCCGGCGCACGCCGCCGATGCCGGAAAGGCTGTCACCGCAGTGATGGATCAGCGCATTGACCAGCGTGCCGGTCCAATTGCCGGCGCCGGGATGCACGACAAGCCCCGCCGGCTTGTTGATGACGATCAGCTCGTCGTCCTCATAGAGCACATCGAGCGCGATGTTCTCGCCTTGCGGCTCGGCCGGCTCCGGCTCCGGCATGGCGACCGACACGCTTTCGCCCGGCGTCATCTTGCGCTTGGTCTCGTCGACCGGTTTGCCGTTGACGCTCACCGCGCCCTGCCTGATCAGCATCTGCACGCGGCTGCGCGACATGTCCGGGCCGAGGCTTGCCGCCAGCCACTGGTCGAGGCGCTGACCGGCCGCATCCGCGCCTGCTACCAGCACGGTCGGCGCGGCCTCTATCAATTCAGGGGCCTCTTCGCTATGAGCGCTCATTGAAAAACCGTTCCGGAATGTTTGCCATGGCCCGGCCCGCTGCCGACGAAGACGAAGAAAAGCCGCTCGACCCCGAGATCGACAAGGTGCGTGGCAAGCTCATCCGCTTCATGGCCATCAATCTCGGCCTGCTTTTGCTGGCTCTTATGGTGGTGATCGCGGCGGTTGTCTACAAATCCCGCAAAGCATCTCCTGAGAACCCGCCGCTGGCTGGCGATATCCAGACCCCCGCCGGCGAACCGATCAACGGCGATATCGTGCTGCCGGTCGGTGCCAAGGTGGTCAGCCAATCGCTGTCCGGCAATCGCGTCTCCATCGATGCCGAGCTAGCCGACGGCAGCCGCACGATCTTCGTCTACGACATCGCCGAGCGCCGCCTGATCGGCCGTTTTGCGATCCGCAACAAATGAGCGGGCAGTAACGATGCGCAAGCCTCAGGCATGACCGGGTTCGCTGAACACCGCCGCGTCGCGACCGTCGCCCTGGTCGTCGCCAGCTATGACGAGGCGATCGACTGGTATGTCGATCGGCTGGGCTTTCTGCTCATCGAGGACGTCGATCTCGGCGGCGGCAAGCGCTGGGTCACGGTGGCGCCAGCCAACGGGCAAGGCGCCAGGCTGCTGCTGGCCGAGGCTTCCGACGAGGCACAGAGCAAAAGCATCGGCAACCAGACCGGCGGCCGGGTCTTCCTGTTCCTCGAAACCGACGATTTTGCCCGCGACCACGCAGCGATGCTGGAGAAGGGCGTCGAATTCCGCGAAGCGCCGCGCTTCGAGCCCTACGGTACGGTTGCCGTTTTCGCCGACCTGCACGGCAATCTCTGGGACCTGATCGAGCCGAAACGATAGGCTGACGGCCGTCTTCTCCTCGAAGCGGTAAAGCGGCCGAACCCCAGTTGCTTTTTCCCAGCCGTCAGCCTATATCGCCGGTTCTTGAACGCGCCCATCGTCTAGCGGTCAGGACACCGCCCTCTCACGGCGGGAACAGGGGTTCGATTCCCCTTGGGCGTACCAAGGAATTTCGACAAATTCGCAGAATGCCATCGCGCCATCCCGGGCGCCCACCTTGTGGCCGCAACCTTGAAGACCGCGATGGCACCCGCGGCCCCAGCCTTCATTTCATTTCTCTGGCAAATATTAACTGACTCGCAACCGAGAACCTTAACCGCCCCGCAACTCGCGGCGGTATATTAGTGTTGCCTTTATTAGCCAAGGAGATTGAAATGCGGAAAATAATCTACCGTTTCGCTCGGGACGAGTCTGGCGCGACCGCGATCGAGTATGGCCTAATCGCGGCTCTTATCGCGCTGGCGATCATCACCGGCGCCGGCGCGGTCGGCAATTCGCTCAACGGCATGTTCACGAATATAGGCACTACGGTCAACAGCAGCGGGTCGTAAGTCGGTATTCGGTTCGGCCCACCGGCCGGATTCGTCGACTTCGGCCTCCAAAAGCGTAGCGTGTACCTGCCAATATCCGGCACGGCACGCTACTTGCCGTACTGGCGACGCCTATAGCCGAGCAGACTGCGCGCTCCAGTCTCATCTTACCCACGGCCATCTGCATCGCGAAGTCCTGTAGCGATGCGTGCCGCGTATCTTCCTCGCCGCGCAAGTGCCTGACACAGCCAACCGATCTCGGCTTTACCCCCTTGCGTCGCCGCTTTCGTCGCTTCTGGCGCGGCGGGGCCGATTGCATTAGCATCCCTTCATGGATTCCGAGGCTCAAGCGGCGCGCAGAGCGCGGGGTGCCGGGCAGATCCGGGCGGACAGTTGATGCCATGGGGAGAAGGCCAATGCAGAAACTGCAATCGCAGGGCGTCCATCACATCACGCTGGTCGGCGCTGGGCGCCAGACCTCGATCGATTTCTGGGAAGGCGTGCTCGGCATGCCATTCATCTTCGAGCAGCCGAACCTCGACAAGGCGAGCGAAAGCCACCTCTATTTCGATCCGGGCGACGGAAGGCTGATCACTATCTTCACCGACGAGAGCCGCACGCCGGAGAAACGGCGCACGCCGACCGATCCGGGTTGCGTCCACCACATCGCTTTTTCGGTGTCGCGCGTCACCTTCCTGCAGGCGGTCGCACGCCTCGACGAGCGCGCCATCAAGCACAGCGGCGTCAAGGATCGCGGCTTCATGGATTCGATCTATTTCGAGGATCCGCTCGGCCTGCTGATCGAACTCGCCTCCTACCGCTTCGAGCCGCCGGCGGGCTTCACCCATGCGGACGTGCTGATGGAAGCGCACACGCTGCGTGTCGCGCGCGGCGACTACAACATCGCGGAAGTGCACCTCGCCGATGCGATCCAGACGCTCGTCGAGCGTTCCCGCGCAACCTTGTCGGACGACCGGGCACCGAAGAACCCATACTGAACAGACCAGAGGGAGGAACACATGGCCAAGACAGCGACGAAGAGTGCGAAGAAATCCGCGGCCAAAGCAGCCGCCAAGCCCGCCACGAAGGCGACGGCAAAAGCCGCGCCTAGGGCCAAGGCGAAGCCGGCGAAGAGGCCTGGCGTGAAGCTCAGCATGCTGAAGCCCAGCGTCAACAACATGACGGTTCGGGTGTTCGCGCGCGCGGCCGGGCTGGATGCCGCCGAGACCGATGCCTGGGGCCACACCCGCTCACCGGAATTCATGGCGCGCAACCCGGCCCATTTGACGCCGATGATCGAGGACAAGGGTCTTCCCAGAGGCGTGTTGTGGGAAAGCTGTGCCATCATGCAATACCTCTCCAACAAGCACGGCCTGGAGAAATTCTATCCGAAGGCGCCAGCCAAGCGGGCGATGATCGACAGCGCCATGTTCTACCTGGTCGGTACGCTCTACCCCTATGTGGCGCGCGCCACTTATCCGTTCCTCGGTTTTCCGCAATATGCCGGCGAGGTCGGCCACAGCGACGCCCATCCAGACAAGAAGTCCGAAGCCCAGAAGGCCGCGATGGCCGCGATCGCCGAGCCGCTGGAGGTCTTCCACAGCTTCTTCAGGGACGGCAAGCCGTTCATCGGCGGCAAGAACCCGTCCATCGCCGACATCCGTCTGGCGGCGACGCTCGAATTCCTGGCCGTCATCGACTATGTCCTGCCCAAATGGGCGAAGGACTATGTGGCAGCGGTCGAGAAGAAGCTCGGCAAGGCGTATAGCGAGCCGGCCGGCGACGTGCGCGGCTACATCGCCTATGTGAAGTCGCAGGCCAAGGCCTGAGCTTAAGGACTCGTTAACCAAAGCCCTGTCTACTGCCGGTAATTCGCTTTCGGCCCGCGACCACGGATGTACTGGCGCAGAACGTCGTAGCGATAGGAAAGGTCGGCGCCATGCCGGCCTTTTTGCTTTTCGCGCGCCATCTCCTTGTTTGACGCAATTCCGGGACGGAAAACCGTTTCACACTTTTCCTGGCATTGTGCTATCCGGACATGATCGAGCAGCGATCGGGCCACGCAAGCCGCGTCCGGTGTCGCTTTTTCGGCGTCATCTTTGCCGGGAGATATTGTCATTGCCGGCGTCGGCCCTACCATCCATTTCGGCAGTCCGGCATGGATTGTCGGTCAGGCGTGAGATGAGGGCTGGCGATGAAAAGCGTTGCGAGGCGGGTCGCGGTTGCGGGCGTGATGCTGGCGAGCGCCGTTTATCCTTCGAATGCGGCTGAACTCAACACCATGAACGATGTCGGGGCCGCCATCCAGGCATGCTGGACGCCACCGGCGGACGCCGGAACCGCCAGCGTGACCTTGAGCTTCAGCTTCAGGCGGGACGGCACGCTGATCGGTCCACCGAGGCCGACGGCCATCAAGGTGGATGGCGATGCCAACGCAAAGAAATCGTTTGTCGAGGCAGCAACAACGGCCTTGCGGAAATGTCTGCCGCTGACCTTTTCGCCGAAGCTGGCGCAAGGCATCGCTGGCAACGTGTTCACGTTGCAGTTCGCCTCTCCGGAGTAAGCCCGTAAGCAGTGCAAGTCACTGTCCGCAGCCGTGCGCACGGCTCGTCGGCTCAGCGGTGGCCGCGCCTTGCCTCGGCATGCCGGGCAAGGTCGGGCGTCTCGAAGACATAGTCGTTCCAGGCCGATTCCGGCACCTGGCCGGCCAGATAGCATTCCAACAACAGGCTTTGCTCGGGGTCGAGAGGCCTTGGCGCGCGCTCGTGATCCAGTCCCAGTGAGTGAAACAGGTTTCTTGTCAGGTCCGAGACCGTGAAGTGGATCGACATCTGCGTTCTCCTTGGCCACTGAACGCCGAAGACGGGGCAAAGGTTTCAAAGGCGCCCGGCGGCAACGGATATCACGGGTTCGTCGCGCCGCAGGCCTTCGACGATCATTGCCACCCTACACGTGAGGCGACGCCAGCCTTGAAACCGATCAGATGGCCGCGCTCGACACGCGCAAGCCGGTACACCGAAGTGCCGGCGGCCGCGATGAATTTCAAGGCATGCGACTGTCAAAATCTATTGCAGCGAACCCTCTTGCGATCCGGAACAGAGAGGCGTTCACGGCGTTGTGATCGACATCAGCCAGGAGAAACGCCATGGCTACGTTCAGGGAAATGCGGGTGCTGGAGATCGTCGAAGACGACTCCCTGACCACCGAACAGAAAATCGCTGAACTGCGCGAGATCGAATCCGAGGCGCGCGGGCTGCAGCGGGCGGCCTCGGAGAGCCCGATGGACGACGATGACGGCTGGCAGGACGATTTGCGTCAGGTTCGTCTTGCACTCGACAAGCTCGGCGCGAAACAGCCGAAAAAGGGCGCAGCTTCGCTGTGAGGGCAGTTCACCGAAGCTATTTGCCGATCGCTTCTCGTTTGACCGCGATCTAGTCGCAAACCATGCGAGCTCTCTTGCCTGGTTCGCTGACGTTCCTGCATACCAGCGGCTTCGCCGGGGCGGATAGAGAGGCTGACGCGGGCAGCCTCGTCTGGTGCCGTCTCGGCGCGGCATGCGTCATCACTTTGCTGTCGGAAAATCGCCTCGGCGGTTGTGGCGCCACCGGAAAGGCACTGTTCTCGACCTCGGAAGGCCCGTAGTCGACATTCGGGGGTGGCCGGTCCCAGAACCGCCGGACATCGAGCGGCCTCGGGATGACGACGGTGCCGTCATAACTGCGCGAGCAGCCGCTGCCCAAAAGCAGCGCCAGCCCCATGAAAAAAGGCACGATCCGTCCAGACATCAGCATTACCCCTGCCAGCGCTTATATAGCGGCTTCGGTCCCGCCGACAACCGGGCGGAACAACGCAGCTCGTGCCGGTCAATTTGTCCGCCGAGTCCGTTATGGTTAGCGGATCGTTAATGCTTCTCGGGCACATTCCGCCGACGAACCGCGAAGGAGGGTTCGGCCTTGGTTTTCGGGGTGGGGACGGCATGGCGGAAGCGGACGAAACAATCGGCGCGCGCGGCAAGCGCGGGCCTCGCAAATCGACAATGCATGGCGACGATACATCATCGTCCGCCACAGGTAGGGGGTCGGTCCATGCGCTTCGCCAACTGGTCGAAGCCGGAGCGGACTGGGTCTGGGAGACCGACGCCGAACTGCGCTTCTCCTGGCTTTCGCAAAACTACCAGGCAGCCACCGGCATCGATCCGGCAAAAGTGCTTGGCCGGTTCCGCTTCGACTTCCTCAACCAGGTCCTGAACGGCGACCGCAGCGGTGCCGCGCATCTGGAGGATCTGCAGGCGCACCGGCCGTTTCGCGACTTCGTCTATGAACTGAAAGGTGGTAGCGCCGATTGCCGCTGGGTTTTGACATCGGGCTTTCCAAGGTTCGACGACGAGGGAAAATTCGCCGGTTATCGCGGTGTCGGCTGCAACATCACGGCACTGGCCGGCGCCTTCCAAACCCCGAGGCAGGAATCATCGGCGGTCGGCGAACCCGACCAGCATCTGGTCGATCTCGAGCGGACGATGGACGCCATGCACATGGGCGTCGTGCTTCTCGATGCCAGGTTCGACACGCTGATCGTCAACAAGGCCTATCGCGAGCTTTCCAGGATTCCGGACGGCACTGTCACCGTCGGCGCTCCGTTCAGCCTGTTGATGGAACTCAACCGCCGCAACGGCATCTATGGCGACATCGACGAACAGCAATGGCAGCGCTATCTCGCCACCCGCATCGAGGAAATTCGCGCCGGCTCCGTCGCGCCGCGCGAGTTTCTCCACGCCGACGGCAGGACCATGATGTTCTCGGTGACGGCGCTGTCCGGAGGCAAGCGGCTGTTGACCTACTATGAGGTCACCGAGATCAAGCATCGCGATGCCGAGATCGAGAACGCCAACGCCAAAATCGCCGAGACCTTCGCCAATCTCCGCATCATGGTCGACCAGATGCCGATCGGTGTCCTCGTCCTCGACGCCGATATGCGCGCCGAAGTCATCAACCGTGCCTTCTACGATTTCTGGCAGATCGACGCCCGGCGCGCCGAGATCGGCTGCAGCTTCCGCGATCTGATGGATGCCAGCCGCGACATCGACCCGTTTGGTTCCGACGACGCGACATGGCAGCGGCATATCGCCGAGCGCGAGGCGGAAATCAGGGCCGGCACCGCCGGATCGCGGCAGTTCCCGCGCAATGACGGCCGCACGCTGATATCGTCGATGGCGCCGCTGGCCGGCGGCAAGCGGCTGATCTCCTATGTCGACGTCACCGACATGAAGGACCGCGAGGCCGACCTTGCCGACGCGCTGGAGAAAGCGCGACTGGCGGAAGCGGTGATCAACGCGGTCAAGGATCCGATCTTCGTCAAGGACGACCATCTGCGCTTCGTCTTCGTCAACGAGGCGTTCGCCGCCTTGTTCGGCCAGACGCCGCAAGCCATGCTCGGCAAACCCGGCGGCGATTTCCTGCCGACGAACGCCGTCGCGCTTTTCGAGCAGAGCGAACGGGACGTGCTTGCCAGCGGACGCCCGTACGAAGTGGAAGAAAATTTCGAGGCCGATGGCGCCAGCCGTTCGCGCATCGTCAGGAAGAGCCGCGTCGGCATGCCCAGCGGCCGCAATTACGTTGCCGGTTTCCTGTTCGACATTTCCGACATGAAGCGCCGCGAGACCGAGGCGCAGGATGCGCGCAAGCATCTCGCCAGCGTGCTGGAATCCTTGCCGGCCGCCGTGATCATCTACGATCGCGACGACAGGTTCGTTTTCGCCAACCGCAAGATCCAGGACACGCTGCCGGCCTTGAAGCCGGCATGGCAGCCCGGCTGTACATTCCGCGAGGCGCTCGTCCTCGGCCATGCGAACGGCTATTTCCGCAACAGTGGCGATCCGCAAGTCGACCAGCTCTACGACAGCGACCATGATCGCTGGCTGGACGCGATCCTCGCCCGCTACCGCTTGCCCAATTCCTCCTACGAGCGTCACAACCCCGATGGCCGCTGGTATCAGGTCTATGACATGCGGACCGACGATGGCACCTTCATCGGTGTTCGCGTCGACATCTCCGAGATCAAGAGCCGCGAGGCGGCGTTGCGCGACTCGATGCGCCAGATCGATCTGTTCCGGCATGTGCTGGACGAATTGCCGGTCGCCGCCTTCATCAAGGCGCAGGACCTGAGCATCGAGTTCGTCAACAAAGCCTGGTGCGCGATCACGGGCTTGGGCAAGGAGGATGTCATCGGCCGCACCGACCGCCAGCTGTTCGGTGCGCAGGACGCCGATGGCTACAGCGATGACGATGCACAAGTCGCGGTGACCGGCGCCGTCAAGGAGGTCGAGGAACCCGTCACCCATCGCGACGGCACGGTTCGGCAATTGATGACGCGCAAGAGCCGCCTGGTGGCGCTGGACGGATCCGTGCATCTGGTCGGTTCGAGCACCGACATCACCGACGTCAAGGCGCGCGAGCGCGCGCTGGAAGAGAGCATGCGCGAGAACGAGGTGTTCCGCAGCCTGATCGACAACGTACCTGTGTCGATCTACGCCAAGCGCTCCGACCTCAGGCAGTTCTACGTCAACAAGGGCTGGAGCGATCTCACCGGCTTCGGCAAGGACGAGGCGATCGGCAAGACCGACATCGAAATCTTCGGGCCTGATGGCGAAGCCTTCGTCGACAGCGACCTTGCGGTACTGCGCACCGGTGAAACGCAAGAGGTCGAAGAGACCGTTACGGCGGCCGACGGCAGCGTCAGGCACCAATTCGCCCGCAAGGGCGCGATGATCGCATCCGACGGTTCGCTCTATTTGATCGGCTCGACCACCGACATCACCGAGCTGAAGACGCGCGAGGCCGAACTGCGCGAGGCGCGGCAGCGCGCCATTCTCGCCGACCGCGCCAAGTCGGAATTCCTCGCCAATATGAGCCACGAGATCCGTACGCCGATGAACGGCGTGCTCGGCATGGCCGAACTGCTTGCCAAATCGGATCTCGACCCGAAGCAGAAGACATTTACCGACATCATCGTGAAATCGGGCAACGCGCTGCTCACCATCATCAACGACATCCTGGATTTCTCCAAGATCGACGCCGGTCAGCTGGTGCTCGATCCGGCGCCCTTCAATCTTGCCGAGGCGATCGAGGATGTGGCGACGCTGGTGTCGACACGGGCCAAGGAAAAGGATCTCGAGCTCATCGTGCGCGTTGAGCCTCGTCTCGAGAGCTTGTTCGTCGGCGATGTGGGCCGCATCAGGCAGATCGTCACCAACCTGCTCGGCAATGCGGTGAAATTCACCGATGAAGGCCATGTGCTGGTCGATGTCACCGGCGAGAGGGTTGCGATCGGAACAAAGCTCACCATCTCGGTCACCGATACGGGCATAGGTATCCCCGAGGAAAAACTGAAACTCGTGTTCGAGAAGTTCAGCCAGGTCGACACCTCATCGACGCGGCGGCACGAGGGAACCGGCCTCGGCCTCGCCATCACCTCGCGACTCGTCGAGCTGATGGGCGGCGACATCGGTGTCGAGAGCGCCGAAGGCAAGGGCTCGACCTTCTGGTTCGCGGTCACGCTGCCCAGCGCCGGAGAGCAGAACGGGCAGCGCATCATGCCGATCGACGTGACCGGCGCGCGCGTGCTGATCGTCGACGACAATGCCGTCAACAGGGCCATCCTGACCGAACAGATGACATCGTGGACGTTCGATTCCTGCGCGGCCGAAAGCGGCGCCGAGGGCCTCAAAGTGCTGATCGCCGCCGCCGCCTATGGCGTGCCGGTCGATTGCGTCGTGCTCGACTACCAGATGCCTGAGATGAGCGGCGCCGAAATGGCGCGGATCGTGCGCAACACCGCCGGCCTTGCCCGCACACCGATCATCATGCTGACCTCGGTCGACCAGTCGCTCGCCAACACCAGCTATCGCGATCTCGGCATCGATGCCCAGCTGATCAAGCCGGCGCGCTCATCGGTGCTGCTGGAAACGTTGGTCGCCACCATCCAGCGGCATCGCCACAACACGAGCGGCGGCGACGACCTGCCGCTCGCAGGCACCGTCCCTGTAGCGCGGCCACAGCCGTCGGCGCCGGCGGAACAGCGGGCGCTGCTGCAGCCGCCTTCGATTCGCCCACGGCCAGCCACGACGGGTGGCGACGACAGGCTGGACATACTGGTGGCCGAGGACAATGAGGTGAACCAGATAGTGTTCACCCAGATTCTCGGCGAGACCGGTTTTGGTTTCGAGATCGTCGGCAATGGCCGCAAGGCGCTCGACGCCTTCGGCCGGCTCAATCCGTGCATGATCCTGATGGATGTCTCGATGCCGGAGATGAACGGGCTGGAGGCAACCGCCGCCATTCGTCGGCTGGAGGAAGAAACCGGCACGCATGTGCCGATCGTCGGCGTCACCGCGCATGCGCTGAAAGGCGATCGCGAGCGCTGCCTGGAGGCCGGCATGGACGACTATCTGCCCAAGCCGATCAGCCCCAGGGCCCTGCTCGAGAAGGTCGAGCGCTGGATCGGCGCCAGCCGTCAGGCTCAGCGCAACGCCGGGTAAGGGGTTCCCGCCGCACCGGTTCGCGAGAAGCCAAGCAAAGATTCGCGACGCGTCCCGCGCGCAGCACTATGGCGCGATCGCACCATATCAAAACTGTGCCTGATCAAGACAATGGCCGTATTCGAATTCCGCTCTTCCCAGTTACGGGCGGGAGCAGCGACCGCCGGCATGAGACAGCGTCAACCTACCCCAACGGACCTGTTTTCGGCGATGGCCCGGCCACGACACCGTGGCCGAGAGCAACGCGCTCCCGTCCGGCTTTTCTTTATAAAGCCCTGCTGATCTCAAATCGCCGGCCAGCCTCGGGCCTAAACGTCGCAAGTCCCTGATTCCGGGGACAAAGCCGGGCTCCATCGGGAGTGCTGGCCAGTCCACAATTTGTTCGTCCCGATCATGCGTTACCGGGGTGACATCAAACTGTCATGCGACTGTAATAATCGAAGGCTATTGGCCTCAGCGGGCGCCGAGAGCAATGGCGCCGAGAGACCATCTTCCGAACAGGAGCAGGCCACATGAGACATTTCATCCGCTCGGCGGCCGTTGCGATCGCAATGGCTACGGCGTCCACTTTCACCCTTTCCGCGGCAATGGCAGCTGATCTTTCCGGCGCCGGCTCGACCTTCATCTATCCGGTGTTCGCCAAATGGGCCGACACCTACAAGAAAGACACCGGCGTCGGCCTCAATTACCAGTCGATCGGTTCGGGCGGCGGCATCAAGCAGGTCATCGCCAAGACCGTGACCTTCGGCGCCACCGATAAGCCGATGTCCGATGCCGACCTGGAAAAGAACGGCCTCGTGCAGTTCCCGATGGTGATGGGCGGCATCGTGCCGATCGTCAACCTGACCGGCATCAAGCCGGGCGAACTGGTTCTTGACGGCGCGACCCTGGCCCAGATCTACCTCGGCGCCATCACCACCTGGGATGATGCTGCGATCAAGGCGCTGAACCCGACCCTGACCCTGCCGTCCACCGCGATCGCCGTCGTGCATCGCTCGGACGGGTCGGGCACGACCTTCAACTTCACCAACTATCTGGTCAAGCTGTCGCCCGACTGGAAGGACAAGGTCGGTTCGGATACAGCCGTCGAATGGCCTACGGGCGTAGGCGCCAAGGGCAGCGAAGGCGTCGCCAATACCGTCAAGCAGACCGACGGCAGCATCGGCTACGTCGAGTATGCCTATGCCAAGCAGAACAGCCTTTCCTACTCCAAGCTGGTGAATGCCGCCGGCAAGGTCGTCGAGCCGTCGCTCGAATCCTTCGGTGCGGCTGCTTCGAATGCCGATTTCAAAGGCGCGAAGAACTTCAACGTCATCATCACCAACGAACCCGGCGACACCAGCTGGCCGATCGCTGCTTCGACCTGGGTGCTGATCCACAAGGTTCCCGACGATGCCGCCGCCACCGGTGAAGCGCTGAAGTTCTTTGCCTGGGCCTACAAGGACGGCAAGGAAACCGCCAAGGCGCTCGACTATGTCTCGATCCCCGACAGCGTCGTCGACCTGATCAAGACCTCCTGGAAGGCCGACATCCAGGCCGACGGGAAGCCCGTCTACGCAGGCGAGTAATAACCTTTGAAGGAGCGCCGCGGCGCGGCGCTCCTTTTTCCTCAACTCAAAGAGCCGAGCTTCACATGAGCGCTGTCCAGGAAGCCTTGCCAGCCATTCGAGGTTCGCGCGATGCGATCGTCAGACGATTCGCGCTGACCGACGCAATCTTCCACGGGATGACCCGGGCCGCCGCCATATTGGTGCTGGTCCTGCTTGGCGGCGTCGCGATCTCGCTGTTTGCCGGATCCTGGCAAGCCCTGTCGACCTTCGGCTTCTCTTTCCTGACCAGCGAAAGCTGGAATCCGGTGACGGAGAAGTTCGGCGCGCTGGCACCGATCTACGGCACCATCATCACGTCGGCCATCGCCATCCTGATTGCCGTGCCGCTCGGCATCGGAATTGCCATCTTTCTCACCGAGCTTTGCCCACGCCCGTTGCGGCGGCCGATCGGCATGGCGGTGGAACTGCTGGCCGGCATCCCCTCGATCATTTACGGCATCTGGGGCCTGTTCGTGCTGGCGCCGTTCCTGCAGACGATCGTGCAGCCGTTCATCATCGGCGTGTTCCACGGCATTCCCGGCCTCGGCAGCCTGTTTGCCGGTCCGCCCTATGGCATCGGCCTGCTGACCTCGTCGCTGATCCTGGCCATCATGGTGCTGCCCTTCATCACCTCGATCACCAAGGACGTCTTCGACACGGTGCCACCGGTGCTGAAGGAATCCGCCTACGGCATCGGCTGCACGACCTGGGAAGTGACCCGCCGCGTCGTCATTCCCTACACAAGGATCGGCATCATGGGCGGCGTCATGCTCGGCCTCGGCCGCGCGCTCGGCGAAACCATGGCGGTGACCTTCGTCATCGGCAACGCGCACCGCATCTCGACCTCGCTGTTCGCGCCGGCAACGACGATCTCCGCGACCATCGCCAATGAATTCACCGAAGCCGTCGGCGACCTCTACACGTCTTCGCTGGTGGCGCTCGGCCTGATCCTGTTCGTCATCACCTTCCTGATCCTTGCCATCGCCCGCTACATGCTGATGCGCATCGACGCCCGCACCGGAGCCTGACCGATGTCGACAGCCACATCGCTTCACCAGAGCCGCAAGAGGAAGAATGCCGTGATGATGACCTTGTGCGTCACTGCGGCGGGCATCGGACTTGCCTGGCTGGCGCTCATCCTCGGCGCGCTGGTCTACAAGGGCGCCGCCGGCCTGTCCCTTGACGTCTTCACGCAGATGACGCCGCCTCCCGGCGACGCCGGCGGCCTGCTCAACGCCATCTATGGCAGCGTGGTGATGACGATCATCGCCGTCATCGTAGGCACGCCGATCGGAGTACTGGCCGGCACCTACATGGCCGAATACGGTCGCTTTTCCAAGCTGACCACCGTGGTGCGTTTCATCAACGACATCCTGCTGTCGGCGCCGTCGATCATCATCGGCCTGTTCGTCTACGAACTGATGGTGCGGCCGATGGGGCATTTCTCGGCAATCGCCGGTGCTGTCGCGCTCGCCATCCTCGTCATTCCGGTTGTGGTGCGCACCACCGAAGACATGCTCAATTTGGTGCCGAACGCCTTGCGCGAAGCCGGCACCGCGATCGGCGCGCCGCGCTGGGTGGTCATCAAGTCGGTCGCCTACCGCGCCGCGCTTTCCGGCATTGTCACCGGCATATTGCTGTCGATCGCCCGTATCTCCGGCGAGACGGCACCACTGCTCTTCACGGCGCTCAACAACCAGTTCTGGTCGAGCAATCTCAACGCGCCGATGGCCAGCCTGCCTGTCACCATCTTCCAATTCGCTCTCAGCCCTTACGAGGAATGGCAGCAACTGGCCTGGACCGGCGCACTTATCATCACATTGACGGTTCTCGCGCTCAGCATCGTTGCGCGCAGCCTGACCGGACGCAGAGAGGACAAATGAGCCAGATGTTGTCTCCAGACATGACGATCGCCGCCGAGGCCACCGCCAAGGCCAAGATCGAGGTCAAGAACCTCAATTTCTACTACGGCCAATCGAAGGCGCTGAAGGACATCACGCTGTCCTTGCCGGAGCGCAGCGTCACCGCCTTCATCGGGCCTTCGGGCTGCGGGAAGTCGACGCTGCTGCGCGTCTTCAACCGCATCTATGAGCTTTATCCCAGGCAGACGGCCGAAGGTCAGGTGCTGCTCGACGGCCAGAACGTTCTTGACCGCTCGCAGGACCTCAACCTGCTGCGCACCAAGATCGGCATGGTGTTCCAGAAGCCGACGCCATTTCCGATGTCGATCTATGAAAACATCGCTTTCGGCATCAGGCTCTACGAGAAGCTGAGCAAATCCGAGATGGACGGCCGCGTCGAGCAGGCGCTGAAGCGCGCGGCACTCTGGACCGAGGTCAAGGACAAGCTCGACGCCAGCGGCCTCAGCCTCTCAGGCGGCCAGCAGCAGCGACTCTGCATCGCCCGTACCGTGGCGGTGAAGCCGGAAGTCATCCTGCTCGACGAGCCCGCCTCGGCGCTCGATCCGCTGTCGACCGCCAAGATCGAGGAGCTGATCGACGAGTTGCAAGCCGACTACACGATCGTCATCGTCACCCACAACATGCAGCAGGCGGCGCGCGTGTCGAAGCAGACGGCCTTCATGTATCTGGGCGAGCTGGTCGAGTTCGACCGCACCGAGAAGATCTTCACGTCGCCCCGCGAGAAGCGCACGCAGGACTACATCACCGGCCGCTTCGGCTGAGCTCAGGCATACGAGGAACAGGATCATGAGCGAACACACAGTCGCTTCTTTCGACGAGGATCTCGGTCAGATCAGCAAACTGATCAGCGACATGGGCGATCTCGCCAGCTCGATGGTCGGCGGTGCGACCAAGGCGCTGTTGAATTCCGACAACGCCTTGGCACAGCGCGTCGTCTCTGACGACGCGATCATGGACGCGCGCCAGCGGGAGCTCGACGACCGCGCCATCACGCTGATCGCCAAGCGGCAGCCGATGGCCGACGATCTGCGCCATGTCGTCGGTTCGATCCGCATGGCCGGCGATCTCGAACGCATCGGCGACCTTGCCAAGAACATCGCCAAGCGCGTCGGCACTGTCGGCCTCAGCGTTACGCCGCGCGACCTTTCGCACTCGATCGATGGAATGGCACAGCTGGTGCTGATCCAGGTGCAGGGCGTCATCGAGGAATATGCGGCGCGTGACGCCGCCGCGCTGGCGAAACTGCGTGCCGACGACGAACGCATCGACGTCAAATACACCTCCGTGTTCCGCGAACTTCTCACCTATATGATGGAAGACCCGCGCAACATCACCGCGTGCACGCATCTTTTGTTCTGCGCCAAGAATCTCGAGCGCATCGGCGACCACGTCACCAACATCGCGGAAAATGCCTATTATGTTTTGACCGGCACGCAGCTGCCGGCCAATCGTCCGAAGCAGGACGAGACGACAATGTCCGCGCCGGCGGCATGACGATAGGGGTGACCAGCCGATGATCGCGCCACGCATCATGGTGGTGGAGGACGAGGAGCCGCTAGGCGTGCTGCTCCGTTATAATCTGGAGTCCGAGGGCTATCAGGTCGAGGTGGTGACGCGCGGCGACGAGGCCGAGATCCGGCTGCAGGAGAACGTTCCCGACCTTCTGGTGCTCGACTGGATGGTGCCGGCGGTTTCCGGCATCGAACTCTGCCGGCGCCTGCGAATGCGCCCCGAGACCGAGCGGCTGCCGATCATCATGCTGACCGCGCGCGGCGAGGAGAGCGACCGCGTGCGCGGCCTCTCGACCGGCGCCGACGACTATCTGGTCAAGCCTTTCTCGACGCCGGAGTTCATGGCCAGGGTCAAGGCGCTGCTGCGCCGTGCCAAGCCGGAAGTGCTGTCCAGCGTGCTGAAGGTCGGCGACATCGTGCTCGATCGAGAATCGCACCGGGTCTATCGCAAGAAGAGCGAGATCCGGCTCGGGCCGACAGAATTCCGCCTGCTCGAATTCATGATGCGCCATCCCGGCCGCGTGTTCTCGCGCAGCCAGCTGCTCGACAATGTCTGGGGCGAGACGATCTACATCGACGAACGCACGGTGGACGTGCATGTCGGCCGGCTGCGCAAGGCGGTCAACAACGGCCGCATGCCCGACGTCATCCGCACCATTCGAGGTGCAGGCTACGCGATCAGGGAAGATTAATTCCCATCCCATCCCGATAAATCGGAACCCAGGTTCAAGCTCGGTCAGCAGGCGGTCGCCAACGGCCGCGAAGGGTGGAATGTTGCATTCGTCTCATCGGTGGAGAACGAGCATGTGGCGCACAGGAGCGGTCATCCCATCAGTTTTCGAATGACCGCATTTGGGCCAAGGCGACAGGCGGCTTCTGGCATCCAAAAAGCGATGGCGGACATTCAAGCAGGCGGGATTGAAATCTTTAACCGACCCTTCGCGGTCGTTGCCCGGTCGCAGCGAAACGTCCGCAGCGGAGTGAGCCATGCTGGAATTGATTGTGCGTGGCTAACTGGTCGGTCCCCTCACAACTCGATTGCTCTGCGATCTCTCAAACTGCTGTTGTGTCCGGCTGGCCGCGGGAAGAACGGTTCGCGATTAGTCGGTCATAATCGCCATTTTGCCCGTAAAACTCTGCCCTCCAAATCGTGCTCCTTCTAGCGAGGATTGAACTAATGCATTTATCTATATCCGTCAAAGCACGCGACTTTCACATAAATATAGAATTTTATTAAAATTACATTTTTGACGGAGGACGGATTCCTTCTCTTTATTCAGTGTATGTGCGCCGAATGGTCAATATTATCTCGGATCGGATGACGATTCCCTGGAACTATTTCATCCGTTGCAACGTTGCTTGGGAAGCAGTCGCTGGGACTCGTATCGAATGATTTCACCAGGTCGGATACCATGAGGAAGGATTTCTGATGAGCACCGTCGTAAACGCCAAAGGCATCCCTCTTCCCTACACCGGCGCTTCCACTCATTGGTTCTCGGCCACTGGGTCTGGACCGGAACTGCATGGCACCTCCGGCAACGACTCCTTCTGGGGAGACACCGGCGTCAAGGTCACGATCTACGGTGGCGCCGGCGACGACTACTATCACCTCTATTCCACCAACAATAAGGTGGTCGAGGATCCTGGGGCAGGAATCGACACGATCGACACATGGATGAGCTACAAGCTCCCCGACAATTTCGAGAACCTCGTCGTTACCGGCGCCAATCGATATGCGTTCGGAAATGCGTTGGACAACATCATCAAGGGCGGGTCGGGTCATCAGACGCTGGATGGCGGCAAGGGCGACGATGTCCTGATCGGCGGAGACGGCGCCGACACTTTCGCCATCTCTAAAGGAAATGGAAGTGATCTTATCTTCGATTTCGGTGCGACCGATACGGTCCGCCTTAACGGCTATGACTTCACTTCGTTCGATGCCGTCCGTTCACAGATGGTTCAGGTGGAATCGAACGTGATGCTGAACCTCGGATCCGACGAGATCCTGGTGTTCAAGAATACGACCATCGACAAGTTGCAGCCCACCCAGTTCGAGCTGCCGATAGACAAGTCCGGAATGACGCTGTCCTTCTCCGACGAATTTAACACGCTGAGCCTTCGGAACGGACAGGACGGCACCTGGAATTCCAATTTCTGGTGGGGAGCGCCGAACGGCAGCACATTGAGCAGCAATGGCGAGTTGCAATGGTATGTCGACGCCAATTATGGCCCGACGAGTTCCGTCCACCCGTTCAGCGTTGAAAACGGCGTCCTCACCATCACCGCGGCGCAGGCGCCGGAGGACATCAAGCCTCTGATCAACAATTACGAATACACCTCGGGGATCCTGACGACGCACGACACCTTCGCGCAAGCCTATGGCTATTTCGAAATGCGGGCGGACCTGCCCGAAACAGCCGGAGCATGGCCGGCCTTCTGGCTGCTTCCGGAAGACGGATCGTGGCCGCCGGAGCTGGACGTTGTCGAAACGCGCGGCCAGGACCTGAACACGCTCTACATGACGGCGCATACCAATGAGACGGGAGCGCACACGAAGGTTTCGTCCACGGTGAACGTTGCGGACACCGACGGTTTCCACACCTATGGCCTGCTCTGGACGAAGGATGAGCTTGTCTGGACCTACGATGGTGTAAAGGTCGCCCAAGCGGCAACGCCGTCCGACATGCACGACCCCATGTACATATTGGCAAATCTCGCGGTGGGCGGCATTGCCGGCCAGCCTCCTGACCATCTGGCGACGCCGGCGGAGATGAAAATCGACTACATCCGCGCCTATACGCTGGACGACCTGCAGCACCACCCCTTGGACATCGCGGCCGACCATTCGGTCTAAGCGACGCCCTCACGTTGGGGCCATGAGCCGTTGGGAGCGCGGGAATGATTGCACAGTCTGGTCTGCGGGCAGTCTTGAGGCGCGCCATCGTAGATGTCGGTGTTTTCTCGTTCCTCATCAACATCCTGCTATTGGTGATCCCCCTCTATCTCTTGCAGGTCTATGACCGCGTCCTGCCGTCCTCCAGCGTCGAGACGCTTTTCTACCTCTCTGCTATCGCGGTTCTCGCGCTCGCCTTTCTCGGTCTCCTCGATACGGTCCGCTCCGTTTACACACAGCGCGTTGCAGCCACGGTCGACAACAGATTGGGCGCGAGGACATTCGCCGTCTCGCTTGAGGCTAAGTACGCCGGCGGCGCAGCTCTGTCTCCACTGCGCGACCTTGCCTCGGTATGCGCCTTCATCAGGTCACGCGGCGCGGCGGTCTTGTTCGACCTGCCGTTCGCTCCGTTCTTCCTCGCCCTGCTGTACCTCATCCATCCTTTTCTGTTTTGGCTTACGCTGACAGGAGTTGCGCTGTTGCTTGCGCTGGTCGTGGCAAATCAGCTTGCCGTCGGCAGGAACGACGCTTTGTCCGCGGAACGTTCGGCTGTCGCCAGCCTGTCGGAGCAGGCCTTTGCCCGCAGCGCGGAGACGCTGCTCGCCATGGGCATGGTCCAAAACGCCGCGCGCGTCTGGGGTAGGCACGTGGCGGAGGCGCTAATTCTTCATGACCGTTCGTCCATGGCCAACGCGATTTTCAGCGGAACGTCGCGAGCCGTACGCATGATGCTTCAGCTGGCGATACTGGGTGTCGGAGCATGGCTCGTGCTGCAAGGGAAGATGACGGCCGGGATGATCTTCGCGTCTTCCCTGGTGTCGTCCCGCGCGCTGCAGCCGCTCGACCAACTGATCGGTTCATGGCGCCAGATCGTCGACGCCAGACGATCGTGGAAGCGGTTGGACAAGGCGCTTTCCGCCCATCCGGCACAAACGCAAAAACTGACATTGCCGGATCCGTCGGGCGAAATCGTCGTGCAGGACCTGATCTTTGTCGCGCCGAACGCCACGCCCGGCACCGAACCCATCATCAAGAGACTGAACTTCCACATCGGCGCCGGCGAAGCGGTTGCGATAATAGGTCCAAGCGGAGCCGGCAAGTCCACCCTGGCAAGATTGCTTGTCGGTGCGATCCAAGCGACCAGCGGCTGCATCAGGATCAACGGCGCCGACCTCAGAACCTGGAACGAGAAGCAGCTTGGCCGTCATATCGGATACCTCGCTCAGGAGGTGGAACTCTTTCCCGGATCGATCGCGGAAAATGTCGCCCGCTTTGAACCCGATGCAAGTGACACCTCGATCGTCGAAGCGGCAAAGAATGCCCAGGCGCATGAGCTGATATTGGAGCAGCGAGACGGCTATCAGACCAAAATAGGTCCGTCGGACAGAACACTGTCGGGCGGCGTACGCCAAAGGATCGGGCTGGCGCGCGCCTTCTACGGCAATCCGCGTATTCTGGTTCTAGACGAGCCCAGTTCCCATCTCGACGGCAGCGGCGAAGCCGCGCTCGAAGAAGTGCTTGCCGCCGCGAAAGCGGCGGGCGTTACGACAATCCTGATAACGCACCGCCCTTCGATCGCCGCGGCCTGCGACCGCGTGATGCTTCTGCGCGGTGGAGTGATCGAAGCCTTCGGTCCAAGCGGCGACGTATTGCGGCGGTCGATTGCCGGTAACGGCCTTCCCCCACAGCGCGACACGGTGGTGACAGGGTCTTTTGCCACGACGATCCGCAGCACCCCTCATAGCGTCCGCTTTGGATCCTAGAAGATGGCAGCACAGAGTCTTGTCTGGGAAGGCAAAGCACGCACCGACATCCGGCGGGTGGCATTCGCCGGATACGCGGCAATAGCAATATTGGTGGGTTGCCTTGGCTATTGGGCGGTCAGTGCACCGTTGTCCGGAGCGGTGATCACGCAAGGCACGATCTCGGCGACGGGCGGCAACATTCTCATTCAGCATCCCGAAGGCGGCATCATCCAGGAATTGCTGGTTCATGAAGGTGATCGCGTGCAACAGGCCCAGGATCTGATCATACTGGATCGAACAGCCGCGCAAGCCGAGCTCAACCGACTGGCGAGACAGTCTGTCGCGCTCAAGGCCAGCGCCTCGCGGCTGGAGGCGGAGCGCGACGGACTGGACCGGCTTGCGCCAATCGCGGAGGCTGCGCCACCACCGTTCCAGCACGATTTCGAGACTCTGGTTCAAGAACAGCAGAAGGAATTCAACGCCAGGCTCGCCCGGTTTCGATCGGAACAATCGATCCTCAGGCAACGGGTTGCCATGCATCGCCAGTCGGTCGTGGGATTGCAGGCCCAGAAACAGGCCATTCAGCAACAGGCCGAAGTCGTGAAGAAAGAACTCGGCATCAAGACCGGCCTGTTGGACAAAGGCCTCACCAATCGCACCGAATATTCGCAGCTTTTGCGCAGCGAGGCCGATCTCGTCGGGCAGGCAGGGGCGCTGGAGGCAAATCTTGCATCGGCCAACACCGAGATCGTCGAAGCCCAGGAGCAGATCGAGCGCCTGACCACGCAACGCGTGGAGGAAGCCCTGACGAAGCTCGACGAGGTGCATTCTTCGCTGGCCGACATTGACGAACAGATGCGCGCATCCGAGGCAGTGCTGCGGCGGACGACGATCAAGGCACCGGCAGCGGGCATCGTGGTGTCGTCCACCTACAATGCCAAGGGCAGCGTGATTGCCCCAGGCGAAAAGATCATGGAGATCCTGCCTACGGCATCGGGCCTGATAGTCGATGCACGGCTGCCGCCGAAAGACATCGATCAGGTTCGTATCGGCCAGCCGGCAAAATTGCGATTGTCCGCGTTGAACATGCGGCTCACCCCTGAGATTTCAGCCATCGTGACCCAAGTTTCCGCGGACCGGCTCATCGACGAGGCTACGCATGAACCCTATTTTCGTGCCAAGCTGAAGATTGCCGCCGACCTGCCGCCCGGCGTGAAAGCGGAGCAGCTTTACCCCGGAATGTCGGTAGAGGCGTTCATCAGAACTGGCGACCGGACTTTCTTCGAGTATCTCGCACGGCCGATGCTTGATTCCTTCGCTCGCGCTTTCACCGAGCGGTAGATGTTGCGGGCCGCGCAATCACCAGGGCTGGGTATGAGAGTTCAACCGAGGGCGTGCGAACTTCCGCTCAGGGTCGAACTCGGTCGTTTAGAATGATTGGTTTTTGACCCTGGTCCTCACGCAACGCTCTTTCCGACGCTCCCTCTCGTCTGCGCGCCGGGTGCAAAAATCTCCTGGTCGACAAAGGTCAGCGCGCGCATCGCGCAGCCTTCGCGGATCAGCGGCAGTTCGTTCGGCTCGGTGTCGAAGGAGATCGATTCCGAGTGCTGGCCGCCGGCGGTCTGGGAAATGGCCTGCCGCAATGCAGGCTCGATCAAGTCGAAGGCGGCGGCACTGACGCCGACCATGGCAACGGGCGCCGGATCGATCAGCGCGAACAAGCTGCCGAGACCGTAGCCGAGCGCTTCACCGGCCTTGCGATAGGCCTCGCGCTCGGGCCCATCCCTTTCGCGTGCCGCGGTTGCCAGGGCCCGCATGTCGGCGTCGCTGACATCGGCGACTGGTTCCGCGTCTTCGCCCATCTGCCTTGCATTGCGCCAGATGGCGTAGTTGCCGGCATAGGCCTCGACGCAGCCGCGCCGCCCGCAGCGACACAGCGCACCGTTTGGCTGATGGATCATGTGGCCGAACTCGCCGCCCGAGGAATGGGTGCCGGTAAACAGCTCGCCTTTCAGCACAAGGCCCATGCCGATGCCGTGCGACAGCAGGATGGCGATGAAATCGTCGCGGTAGCGATCGGGATCGCGCCAGCGCAGCGCGATCGCCATCATGTTGCAGTCGTTCTCCATGGTGGCGGGGATGCCGAACTCGGCTTCGAGTATGTCGGCGAAGGCGATGTCGGTGTGCGGGGTGATCGGCGACCACAGCATTGCGCGGGCACGGGTGTCGGTGATGCCCTGGATTGCCAACGCGATGCGGGCGACGCTGCGCACGTCGAGGTCCGGGTCTTCGAAGCGGCGCCGCACGATTGCCATGCATTCGCCGATCAGCGCGTCGCGCGGCATTGTCAGCGTGTCCAGCCGACGCTGTTCCTCCGATATCACCTGGCCGGCGTAGTCGATGACGGCGACGGAGAGAAAATTCAGCGACAGCACCACGGTCATCACCGTCGCGGCTTCCGGATTGAGGCTGAGGCCGACCTGCGGCCGGCCGCGTTTGAGCGAAGCGGCCTCGCTTGGCTTGCTTTCGGCCAGGATGCCTTCGCCGATCAGGTCGGAGGAGATCGCCGATATGGTCGAGTGGCTTAGGCCCGTGGTCGCGGCGATCTCGGTACGTGACGGCTGTCCGGCTCGGCGTACGGCGGCGATCACCATCGCCCGGTTGCGCCGGCGCAAATCGTCGTGGCGGATTCCGACCGACATGTCCTCTTCAAGTCCTCCCGGTCGCCGCGGTTCTCCGTACCCCTCGAACGCTGTCGGCAACGCAGCCAAATACTGGCAGAAGCTGTCCACTCTGTCATTTATTTATTCCGGAGCTCGAAAAAAATTCGCGAGCACCTCAAAATCCATCAGAATCGATGTTGACAGCGTTCGGGCGTTGGATCAGTATTTTTTCGAGGCTCGAAAAAATAGAGCCTCTGTGCCGGCCTTCGGGTCAGTTTGGTCGCGCCATACGCGGCGCAGGGAGGATAATATGAAAAGATTCACAGCCGCCATCCTGGCGGGTGTCGCCATGTCACTGACGCTCGCGTCGGTCGCGCAGGCGAAGGACAAGGTCATCGGGGTTTCGTGGTCCAACTTCCAGGAAGAACGCTGGAAGACCGACGAGGCCGCCATGAAGACGGCGATCGAGGCTGCCGGCGACAAGTATATCTCCGCCGACGCGCAGTCCAATCCCGGCAAGCAGCTGACCGATGTCGAGAGCCTGATCTCGCAGGGCGCCAATTCGCTGATCATCCTGGCGCAGGATGCCTCGGCTATCGGCCCGGCGGTGCAGAAGGCGCTGGACGAAGGCATTCCAGTCGTCGGCTATGACCGACTGATCGAGAACAAGGACGTCTTCTACCTGACCTTCGACAACAAGGAAGTCGGCCGCATGCAGGCCCGCGAAGTGTTCAAGGTCAAGCCGGAAGGCAACTATGTCTTCATCAAGGGTTCGGGCGCCGATCCGAATGCCGACTTCCTGTTCGCCGGCTCGATGGAAGTGCTCAAGGAAGCCATCGACAGCGGCAAGATCAAGAATGTCGGCGAGGCCTATACGGACGGCTGGCTGCCCGCCAACGCCCAGAAGAACATGGAACAGTTCCTGACCGCCAACGACAACAAGGTCGATGCCGTGGTTGCGGCCAATGACGGCACCGCCGGCGGCGTCGTCGCGGCGCTGACGGCTCAAGGGTTGGCCGGTACCGTGCCGGTCTCGGGTCAGGACGGCGACCATGCAGCACTCAACCGCATCGCACTCGGCACTCAGACCGTGTCGGTGTGGAAGGATGCGCGCGAACTCGGCAAGAATGCCGCCGAGATCGCCTCGCAGCTGGCCGACGGCAAGAAGACGGGCGACATTGCAGGCGCCAAGGACTTCACGACGCCGGGCGGCAACACCGTCAAGTCGCTGTTCCTGACCCCGGTTGCCATCACCAAGGACAATCTCAACGTCGTCATCGACGCCGGCTGGATCAAGAAGGACGAAGTCTGCGCGGGCGTCGCCGCCGGCACCGTCGCGGCCTGCAACTAAAACTGGGATCTTTCTGCATTCTCAACGCCGCGGCCCAAAAGCCGCGGCGTTTTCTCAAAAAGATTTGTGTTTCCGCATCACGCGGATAGCTTCTAGGCTGGTTCCGGTATTCGCGTCAGACGGCCCGCCGGTTGGGAGAAAATCATGACCGACACGACGTCCAACCTACCTGCTGCAAATACCCCCGCAGACCAGGCCCGTGCGTCCGAACTGAGCACTGTCGGACGCTTTCTCAAGGCAACCGAACTCGATACGCGCATGCTTGGCATGGTCGGTGCGTTGCTGGTCATCTGGGTTGGTATTCACATCCTGTCGGGCGGACTGTTCCTGACGCCGCGCAATCTCTGGAACCTGTCGGTGCAGACCTCCTCGGTCGCGATCATGGCAACTGGCATGGTGCTGGTCATCGTCATGCGCAACATCGACCTTTCGGTCGGTTCCGTCGAAGGCGTGATCGGTATGATCATGGGCGTGGCGCAAGCCGAATTCCTCATTCGCGTCATCGGCTTCCAGCTTGGAAATCCCTGGCTCTGGATCGTCGCCCTGGCCGCCGGCGTGGTGCTCGGTCTTGTGATCGGCGCCTTCCAGGGCTTCATCATCGCCTATCTCGAAGTTCCTGCCTTCATTGTGACGCTGGGCGGTCTGTTGGTCTGGCGCGGCATGGCATGGCTGATCACCAACGGGCGCACGGTCGCGCCGCTTGACGCTACGTTCCAGCTGATGGGCGGCGGGCCGCGGGGCTCCGTCGGCGCCACCGCCAGCTGGATCATCGGCATCGTCGCTTGCGTGGCTGTCGCTTTCGCGCTGCTGAACGGCCGGTCGCAGCGCAAGCGGTTCAACTTTCCGCTGCGACCCGTCTGGGCGGAAACCTTCCTCGGTGTGGTCACCTGCGCTGCCATCCTTGGAGCCGTCTGGATCGCCAATTCCTATCCGTGGCCAATCGGCATCGTGCGCCAGTATGCGCAGCAGAACGGCATCACCATTCCCGAGGGCGGGCTGTTCATCGCCCACGGCATCGCCATACCGGTGCTGATGGCGGTCGCGGTCGGCATCGTCATGACCTTCATCACCAAGCGCACCCGTTTCGGCCGCTATGTCTTTGCCATCGGCGGCAATCCGGAGGCCGCCAATCTCGCCGGCATCAACACGCGCTGGGTGACCATGAAGGTGTTCATGATCATGGGCGTGCTGGCAGCGATCAGCGCGGCGATCTCGTCGGCCCGCCTCAACGCGGCGACCAATGCGCTGGGCACGTTGGACGAGTTGCTGGTGATCGCCGCCGCCGTCATCGGCGGCACCTCGCTTGCCGGTGGCTCCGGAACGGTGCTCGGCGCCATGCTCGGCGCGCTGCTGATGCAGTCGCTGCAGTCCGGCATGGTGCTGCTTGGCATCGACTCGCCGCTGCAGAGCATCGTCGTCGGCGCCGTGCTCGTCGTCGCGGTCTGGCTCGATACCGTCTATCGCAAGCGCGTCTAGGGAGGACAAGATCATGGCAGACAAGACCGCTCCCACCGGCACCGCGCTGATCGACATGCGCAACGTCTCGATCGCCTTTGGCGGCATTCGCGCCGTCGACGACGCCTCGATCGATCTTTTCCCCGGCGAGGTCGTGGCGCTGCTCGGCCACAATGGCGCCGGCAAGTCGACATTGATCAAGATCCTGTCCGGCGCCTACAAGCGCGATGCGGGCCAGATCTTCGTCAATGGCGAGGAGGCAGCTATCTCCAATCCGCGCGACGCCAAGAGATACGGCATCGAGACGATCTACCAGACGCTGGCGTTGGCCGACAATGTCGACGCCGCCGCCAATCTGTTCCTCGGCCGCGAGCTGATGACCGCCTGGGGCACGCTCGACGACGTTGCCATGGAGGCGGAGGCGCGCAAGGTGATGGGCCGGCTCAATCCGCGCTTCCAGCGCTTCAAGGAGCCGGTGATCAAGCTGTCGGGCGGCCAGCGGCAGTCGGTGGCGATCGCGCGCGCGATCCTGTTCAACGCGAGGATCCTGATCATGGACGAGCCGACGGCGGCGCTTGGCCCGCAGGAAACGGCGCAGGTCGGCGACCTGGTCAAGCAGCTCAAGTCCGACGGCATCGGCATCTTCCTGATCAGCCACGACATCCATGATGTGTTCGAACTTGCCGACCGGGTCTGCGTCATGAAGAACGGCCAGGTGGTCGGCACCGCCCGCACCAATGACGTGACCCAGGACGAGGTGCTCGGCATGATCATTCTGGGCAAATGCCCGCCAGGCGCGATCCCCGGACCGGGCGCGCTGAAGATCGCCGCTTGAGGCCTGCCGGTAGCGGTGCCAGCTGGCTGGACGAATATGCCGGGTCTCGGACCATCTGATGTGCCAGCCGTCAGGATGGCTTGGCCTTGCCATTGTATTGGCACGGCGACTTGCCCATAAAGGCCCGACATGCCCAGGGATCGCATCATCCGTTGAAAAGGTTTTTTCCAATCGTCGCGTTCATTGCCGTCGCGCTGATCAGCATGACGATGGCGGGGTTTGCTTATTTCGCGACGCAAGAGGCCGCCCGCATCAAGTTCGAAGCGACAGCCGACGACGCGCTCAACCGGATCGAGAGCCGCATCGACCTGCACCTCTCGCTGCTGCGCTCGACGCAGGCCCTGTTCGATGCCCGCAACGGCAATATTTCCGGCAACGAGTTCAACGCGTTCTTCAAAGCGCTCGATGTCGACAGAAACTTTGCCGGCTTGCGCGGCATCGGCTATCTCAGGCTGGCAAGGGCTGGAGACGAGGCGGCGATCGAACGCGATATGCCGCACGACCATGGCGTCAGCCATCCAATCTATCCTGATACCACGCAGCCCTGGCGCACCCCCGTCGTGCTGTTCGAGCCGCTGGATCCTTCCAACCAGACCAGCGTCGGCTACGACATGTTCAGTGAACCGGTGCGGCGCGCGGCGATCGAAAAAGCGATGTCGGACAACCAGCAGCACGCCAGCGGGCTGGTGCAGCTGGGTCAGGACACCGGTGCCGCGCAGACGTTCACCGGCTTCCTCGTCTTCGTTCGGCTCGATGTGGAAACCGCACCCGATGCCATCAATGCGCCCGGATCCTCCACAGCCGGTTTTCTCTATGCGGCCTTTCGAGCTCGCGACCTGTTCCAGACCGCGCTCAGCCGGTCACCGCTGCTGCCGGTCAACACGGAAATCTACGACGGCGACGGCGCCGTGAGCGGCGACAATCTGTTGTTCCGGTCTGAGACGCCACCGGCTTCGACCTTCGGGGACAGGCTGCTGGTCACACGCAAGATCATTGTGGCCGGGCGGCCATGGACTGTTCTGTTCCGGCCGACGAGCGCCTTCTCGCAGCCTTCGTCGCGCGCCATTCCGGTGATGCTGGGGCTGTTCGGCCTGCTGTTGGCGGGCGCCATCGCGCTGGTGGCGCGTTATCAGGAACGGGCCTATGAGGCGGCGTCGCGTTTGCACGAGACGACGGAAAAGAGCCTGCTCGAAAAAGACCTGATGCTGCAGGAGATGAAGCATCGCATCAAGAATTCGATCACCAGGGTGCTGGCGATCGCGCGGCAGACGGCTTCGCGGGCCACCGACGTCAATGAGTTTTCCGCATCCTTCTCGGCCCGGCTCCAGGCGATGGCGGCGTCCCAGGACATGCTGACGCGCTCGCGCTGGCAGAAAGCCGATCTTGGCGATCTCTTGCGTATCGAGCTCGGCCAGGTGTTCGGCAAGGAGCTGCCCGAAGGGCTGTTGTCAGGGCCGCAGGTGCTGCTCGACGAAACCACGACGCAAGCGCTCGGCCTGACCTTTCACGAACTGGCGACGAATGCGCTGAAATACGGCGAAGCCGGCAATTCGGCCAATTCGCTCAAGGGGGACTGGGCGCTGAAAGTGGACTGGTCGCTCGAAGGGCGCGGGCGTGACAGGACGCTGGCTCTCAACTGGCGCGAAACCGGGCAGAAGAAATTCGAAGCGCCCGCCAAGACCGGATTCGGTACCAAGCTGATAGACCTCAACGTCACGCGCGAATTGCGCGGCACGATCAAGCGCGATTTCCGGGCCAATGGGCTGAACGTGGAAATCAGAATCCCTCTGGCGAGCTGACGGCGATCGTCAGGCGGCCAGGATCAAGCATCCAAACATCGAAAATCCGGAGGCCGGCCGACCGGTCTCCGGATCAACGTTTCGATTATCGCCCGAACTAGTTGCAGCGAGCCGTGTAGATCCGGCCGCGATGATCGCGATACTGGCAATAGCCATTGCGCAGATTGCGCACCAGCAGGCCGGAACCGGCACCCACGGCCGCGCCGATCAGCGCGCCCTTGCCGCCGCCGACCAAGCCGCCGACACCGGCGCCAATCAAGCCGCCGCCAACCACGTCCTGTTCGGTCGAGGTGCAGCCACTGACCGCCACCACCGCAACCATGGCGATAATCATCTTCCGCATAGAGTCACTCCTCACTTTGTGTCCTCACTTTAATAAGCTCCAACCGCCATTTAGCATGAAATGGAGGCCTTTGCTGCTGCAATCTATTGTTGCCGAAGATAGTCTTTTTCTGGGCGCACCGTGTTCGACGCCATCACGACGCTGGAAATCGCCAGGGAAGCGTCGAGCGTGCCGTCCGGATGCACATTCCAGACGATCTGGTCATAGTCGTCTTCCAGAGCCGGATCGACCGAAAGGCACTTGCCCACGATATGCTGAGCCTGCCCCTGGACATCGCTCATCGCAAACGGCCGTTCGGCAATGCATTGGTCAGCGGTTTCGAAGACACTTACAGGAACCTGGAGTTCACGGCAGTCGGCCATCGTGTTCGAGCAGCCGATGACCAGCAACAATGCAGCGATGTGTTCCATGGCGGAAAAGTCCTCCCGCCACAGTAACGGTCCATATTGGACAAAGTTCCTGCATCGCAAGGCTTACCAGCTAATTAGGATGGGGCGGGCTGGGCGCGCCGGGCTTCGACGTCAGAAAGCCAACTGGAAGAGCACGGCTGCGAGTACAACCGCGGCCAGACCTAAGGCGAGAAGGCGCAGTGAGGCATGGGGGACAGGTGGTACGGACGCCTCGGAGTCCTCAAACTCGCCCATGGAGATACGAGCGGCCTGTTCCAGTCTGTTCATATCGGCAACCGTCAAGGCATTCCTCCCGCACCATGCTGCAAGTCCTGCCGCGGCAATGTCCGGCGATGCAACAGGTTCCAGCGGTATCTGGAAAAACAGCATCCGCTTTTATGGTGAACACCCGGTTAAGGATCGGCGTCGGTCGCTCATTCCGTCTCGAAATTGCCCCGTGGAACGACAAGGCGGTATTCGAGGCGACCAGCCTCGATTTCAAGCGTCGCCGTGCCGTTCAGCGACGCCGGCACGACCCGTTCAAGCGCGACGCTGCCGAAGCGCTTCTCGCTACGCGTGATATCATTGGCTCCGATCGTCTCGGCCCATGTCAGAGACAGGGAGGTCCCGGTGTCGGCCGCGGGCAGGCTGGCTGTAACCTCGACGAACCCATCCGGCCGCGACAAGGCGCCATAGCTCACCGAGTTGACGGCGAGTTCATGCATGGCGAGGCCGATATGCAGGGCAGCGTTCGGATTGAGATAGGGGTTTGCCCCCTGAAAACGCAGGCTGCGCACCGGATCTCCGCCGTAGCGGCCAACCTGGCCCGATACCAGTTCGCGAAGTGCGGCGCCTCTCCAATTGGAGGAGGTCACGAGATCCTGGGACGAAGCCAGCGATTGCAGCCGGCCGCGGAAGCGTGTCAGGAAATCACCGATGCTGTCGGAGTAGCGCCCGGTCTGGGTGGCTATGCTTTGAATGATCGCCAGCAGATTCTTCGAGCGATGACTGACTTCGCGCAGCAGCGTCGTCAGGGTCTGCTCACGGCGTTTCTGCTCGGTCGTCTCGACCATGGTGGTGACGACGCCTTGCACCGTGCCGCCATCGCCGTGGTCGGCATCGATCCAGACTTGGAACCAGCGGATGCCATCCTCGACGGGAACGCTGATCTCGAGACGTTGCGGGTTGCCGGATGCAATGACGTCGCGCTTGGCCGCGCCAATGCGGTCGGCCTGCGCCGCCGGCAGGATGCCGTTGCTGTCGGCGGTGTCGGAAACCCAGGGCGCGCGCATGTTGCGCGCCCATACGGTTTTCATCTCGCGATCCTGATAGAGAACGGAAATGCCGGCATTGTGCAAGGCGTGGAGAAGAGCCCGGCCAAGCTGCATACCGCTTTCGGCAGGATGCAGGGCGATGACTTCATCGCTTTGCACGTCGTCCTTCCTATCTCCGGTTCTGGAACGCATCGGCCAAACTGTCCACCCAACTCAGGCTGAACGGCTCACTGTTGAATGGGTTCCAAAAGAGATTCCCGAAACCAGCCTCCAAAAGCGGTCCGCCGGACAGTGCCCTTTGCAGGATACCGCCCGGCGGTGACTGGAAACCGTTTGAGGGGTGCGGCTTCCAGTGTTCGCTCGGATGATCGCTCGGCCCTCACGCCCGTCTGAATAGGCCCGCAAGAAGCGAAATGATCAGGAAAGCGAGAAAGATGAAAAACAATATCTGCGCTATGCCAGCAGACGTACCGGCGATGCCGCCGAAACCAAGCGCGCCGGCGATGATTGCCACGACGAGAAATACGAGCGCCCAGTAAAGCATGGTCCATCTCCTTCGAATGGTGCGATGAAAACGTGGGTAGATGCGGTTTGTTCCACCCTTTGCCGAAAAAGACGATGCTTGCAAATCGTTCGAAGCCGGAGGTGCGGCAATTTCGCCGATGATGAATCCGGCTCGCCACAAAGCCGCCCGATGTATCGCATCGGGCGGTCCTCAATGTCGTGCCGGCAGGACGTGCCGCGAGTCTAGGCGGCGGCTTTTGCCTGGCGATCGAAGAACAGCGCCTGGCTGATCAGCGCCTTGACCATATCGGGATTGAACGGCTTGGTGACCAGGAAGGCCGGTTCGGGACGTTCGCCGGTCAACAGACGCTCGGGAAAGGCGGTGATGAAGATGACCGGCACCGATGTCGACGACAGGATCTCGTTTACCGCCTCGATGCCCGAACTGCCGTCGGCGAGCTGGATGTCGGCCAGCACCATCTTTGGCCGTGTCTTGCCGAACATCATCACCGCCTCGGCATGGGTGCGCGCCGTTCCGACGACGCGGTGCCCGAGGCTCTCGACCATTTCCTCTATATCCATGGCGATTAGCGGTTCATCCTCGATGATCAGCACGTCGGTTGCCACCTGGCGGGAAATCTCGTTGCTTGCCTGGGCAAGCAGCTCTGAAAACTCCTGGTCGCCGACATCGAGAATCTCCGCCGCCTCGTCCTCGCTGAAACCTTCGACGGCGACGAGCAGGAAGGCCTGGCGGGGGAGCGGCGCTATAGCATTCAGATTGGCGGCGGCGCGCTGTTCCCATGCCGACTGCACCTGCTCCTGCGGGACGCGGATGGCGACCGATGTGAACAGCTTGGCGAAAACCTTGTACAGCGCGATACGATCGCTCGATGCCTCGGGGAAGATATCGACATCGGCGATAATGGCTTCGAGCATCGCGGCGACCAGCGCGTCGCCACTCTCCTGCGATCCGGAAACGGCCCGCGAGAAGCGGCGCAGGAACGGCAGATGTGGTGCGATGGTGGCGGATAAGCTCATGATAGGACGTCTCCCTCAGAATGACGTAATTGCATAGATTGCAGATTAAGCTGATTGCAACCCCGGTCAAACAACGCTGGTCCTGAGAAAAAGTTCCGATCTCGATGGAACTAATGCGGGCAGACGGCGTTTAGGCGCCGGGATGGGCAACCAGACGAGGGTGCCGCTTGCGTTTGTTGAGTCTGTTGTGAGCGGCTTGGGTTCTGGGAATACAAGGGCAAAATGAAGGATATGACGAAAGATATTCTAGCTGGCGCCGCGGAGAGGCGCCGGAACGGTTCTGGTGACGCCCTCGGGCCGAACTCCGAAATCGGACGCAAACTCAAACAATATTACGACGAGCTGGTCTCCGACGATGTGCCGGATCGCTTCGCCCAGTTGCTCAGCCAACTGGAACAGGCCGAACCCGCACAGAAGAAGGACTGAGGCATGGCAGCGGTCTCCCAAGGCTTCAAGACCGATTTGCTTGGGGCGATCCCGAGCTTGCGCGCCTTTGCCGTGTCGTTGACGCAGAATGCCGACAAAGCGGACGACCTCGTCCAGGAAACGCTGGTCAAGGCATGGGACAAGCATGAGAGCTTCCAGCCCGGCACCAATCTCAAGGCATGGCTTTTCACGATCCTGCGCAATGAATTCTATTCGCAGATGCGCAAACGCGGGCGCGAAGTGCAAGACAGCGACGGCATCATGACGGCCAGGCTTGCCGTTCATCCGGCCCAGCATGGCCAGCTCGATCTGAAGGATTTTCGCGGCGCCCTTGAACAATTGCCGGAGGACCAGCGCGAAGCCATCATCCTTATCGGTGCGTCGGGTTTCTCCTACGAGGAGGCGGCCGAGATTTGCGGTTGCGCGGTCGGGACGATCAAGAGCCGCGTCAGCCGGGCCCGCACGCGCCTGCAGGAGATCCTGAAAATATCGGGCGAAGACGAGTATGGTCCGGATGCGATTTCGGCCCAGGTAACGGGCTCGCCAGCCAGCTGACCCGCGATCGCCAGGCGCGGGTCGAAATCTTGTCTCAACCGGGAGCAGAACGTCCGCAGGCCGCCGCCACCGCCTGCACGAGGTCTTCGCCCGAATAGGGTTTGCCGACCAGCCTGACACCCGGAAACGATGCCTTGATTTCATCGGCATCCGAATAGCCCGACGCGAACACGAAAGGAACGCCCGCCGCGCGCAGCCCCGACGCGAAATCGAGTGTCGAGGCGCCGCCCAGCATGAGGTCGACGATGGCCGCATCGAATTGCAAGGCGACCTCCCGGCCATCGACCTCGGTCAGATCGCGCGCGATCACCACCTCACCGGCGCCGTGGTCACGGCAAAGCTGCTCGACATCCATGGCGATAAGAAATTCGTCCTCCAGGACGAGAATCCGCAATCCGTCGAGCAATGTGGGCACAGGCAAGGACTCCTTGAAACGCATAGACTCATGATCGCTAATCGGCGTGCTGTCATTTAAAAAAGACATGTGGCAGGCGGCGGAACCTCAATCCTTGCAACGCGTTGAAATGCAGCTCTTCCAAAGAGCGGGCTTTCGAAGAGGGGTCGAAATGTCAGCGCAGGACAATCGCGCTTTCTCCAGCCGCCAGTATCCTTGCGAGAACTGCCCGTTGCGGCCGCCGGCCGCTGATCTGACGAAGCGCTTTTTTTACTATGTCGGCGGACAGGGTGCGCGCGGACGCGTTTTCGGCTAGTTTGTCCCTGGTGTCGGAACCTTGAGACACGCGGCGCGTTTGAAACCAAGCAATCACAAGGAGTTAAGCAATGGCAACTGCCGCAGGAAAGACCGCAAGCGACGCCCGTGCGAATGCGGACCTCGAAGCCGACATCAGGCAGCTGAAGGCCGATATCGACAAGCTCACCAAGCAGTTGGCCAAGACCGGGGAGCATGGCTATGGCACGGCGCGCCGTGCGGCCACTGAAGGGGTCGAGCAACTGCGTGCGCAAGGCGAAGCCGCCTTCGACAGTCTGCGCAGCAACGCCAAGGACATCGAAGCTCAGATGATGGCCAGCGTGCGCGAAAAGCCGGTGACGTCACTGGCGATCGCTGCCGGCGTCGGCTTCCTCTTCGCGCTCCTCGCGCGTCGCTAATCGCATCCTCGGATGGGAATGCTCGCATCCCTGATTTCCGGCCTGGCGTCGGGCGAAACCGCTGCCGCCATCCACCGGGCGCGCACGGCGGCAATCGTCTATGGGCTCGCCATAACGGCAGCGCTCTGTGGCCTCGGCTTTCTGGTCGGGGCAGCCTATATCTGGGCGGCGACGCGCTACGGGTCGCTTGCCGCCGCGCTGGGCTTTGGCGCCGGTTTCCTGGTGCTTGCCGGGCTGATCCTGCTGATTTACCTGATATCCGCGGGCTCGCGCGCTCGGCGCCGGGCGCAGCGCCGCAATGCCGACATGAAAGCAATCGGCATCACCGCCGCACTGGCCGTGCTGCCGACGCTGCTCAAGGGAAAGGGCGGTCTCGGTGTCATTCTGGGTCCGGCCGTGGCGCTCGCGGCTTACGCGATCTACCGCGAGAATGTGAAATCCGACGATCCAGATGAGAGCGAGCGGAAATAGGTCGTTTTTCTCTTTGACCAGGATCTCTGGACAAACGGAACCGTTTGGCCGCGAGAACCGGGTTTCCACTTTTCGGGATCATGGTCCGTCACTTCGACAGATCCTCCAGCGGCATCGATATTTCGGCAAACACGCCTTCCGGCCGGAACTCATGGGTCACTTCGCTTGAAACGACCTTGGCAAGGCCGCGGCGGATGAGGATCGAGCCGAAGCCGTGCCGCTCCGGCGGAGCGACTTGCGGGCCGCCGCTTTCGCGCCAGGTCAGCACAAGGCGTCGGGCACCCTTCCTGCCTTGCGTCCTCCAGTCGAGATCAACCTTGCCTGATACCACCGACAGCGATCCATATTGCAGTGCATTGCTGCCCAGTTCATGCAGGATCAGGCCAAGACCGATAGCCTGGTCGGGCGACAGCAGCAAATCGTCGCCGGAGATCGTCATGCGCGGCTGCTCTGCCGTTTCGAAAGGCCTGACCTCGATCTTGACGAGTTCACGAATGCCGATGCCGCGCCACTCGCGGTCCGACAACAAATTGTGGGCGATGCCCAGGGCCTGAAGCCGGGCGCCGAAGGCTTCGAGGAATTCGCTCGGCTGGCGGGCATGGCGCACGGTCTGCGTCGCCAGTGCCTGGACCGTCGCCAACGTGTTCTTGACGCGGTGGTTGACCTCACGCAGCAGCAGCCGTTGCCGCTCGTCGCCAAGCTTGCGCTCTGATATGTCGTAGTTGACGCCGAAGATCAGCGTCGGCTTGCCGTCGCCGCCGCGCTCGATGACGCGGCCACGCGTGGCGAGCCAGCGTGGCGGATGAAAGCCCTTCACCCGGTATTCGCCGAAATAGTCGTCGCTGCCGGTCAAGACATCGCGAAAGCGGGTTTTGGTCTGATAGACGTCGCGCGGATCGATGGCGGTGAGGATGTCGCGTGCCCGCAGCCGGTTCGAGCGCGGCAGGTTGAACAGTTCCGACAGCAAGGCGTCGCATTCGATGATGTCGGTGCGGATGTCCCACGCCCAGCTGGCGAGCGACGCCGCATCGAGCGCGATGGCGCGCCGCTTTTCCTCACGCGCCAGTGCGGCCTCGGCGATGGCGCCGCTGCGGGTGGCGTCCTTCAAGGTGAAAAGGCTGGCGGCGAGGCCGGCGAGCGCCTTCAACTGGTCGAGTTCGGCGCGGGATGGAAAGGCATGCGGCTTGCGATCGAGCACGCACAGCGTGCCGATGCAGGCACCTGCGGCGATCATCGGCGCGCCGGCATAGAAGCGGACATGGTGCTTGCCGGTGACCAGCGGGTTGGCCCTGAAACGGGGGTCCATCGTTGCGTCCGCGACCACCATCGGTTCGTTGCCGGCGGCAATCGCATGGGCGAAGAAGGAGGTGTCGGTCGCGGCTTCGGTCTCGTCCAGGCCGAAGCAGGATTTGAACCATTGCCGCCCATGGTCGACGAGCGTGACCAGGGCGATCGGCACCTGCATCACCGCCGCGGCAAGGCTGCTGATGCGGTCGAAATCCGGGTCGGCCGCAGTATCCAGTATCTCCAGCCCATGCAGCACCGCCAGCCGGTCTTCGTCCTCGACCGCGCGCGCAACTTCGGCCGGCAAATCCGGCACTATCTCCGCCTTGCTATTCACCCAAGTCCCCAATGCCCGGTCTTCGTCTTCGCCCCCGCGCTGTCTTCGTCGACCCGGAACCATCCTAGCGAGGAACCGTTACCTGACAATATTGTGCCGGACGCGTCACCTGGTGCAAAACGAGATAAGGACCGACCATGCCCAAGATCATTCCCGAAAACAAAGCGCGTCAGGGGCGATGGGGCTGGCACGGCCTGCGCATTTTGATTGCCGCGCTGTTGCTGGCCTTCGCAGCCTGGGGCATCGCCGAGATCTATGGTGAAATTGTCAAGACGCCGGCGACAGAGCAAGGAAGTGCGCCGAGCGGCTAGATTTTCGGGCTTCGTGGTTAGAGATCGCATCAGGCGGCCTTTGCCTCGGCGACGCTGGCCGGCACCAGCACATTCAGTGCGCCAGGGTGGATTTCGATCGTCGTTTCACGGTCGAGACGGACCAGTTCTCCATCCATCACGGCGCGAAACTTGCTGCTCCCCGAATGGATTTTCAGGACCGTTTTGCTCGCCTGATGGATTTCGACATGTTCGTTGTCGCGCCATTTGCCGCGCGCCATGTTGAAGAAGAATTTGACCAGTTCGGCGCGCTGCCGCGCCACCGTGACATAGACGCCAAGCACGCCGCCCGCCGGGTTGTCGGCGTAGGGCAAGTGGCCTTCGCCGAACAGATTGTTGGTGATGCCGATGCCGGTAATGCGGGCCGCCATCTCGGCTTCGCCGATGCTGAGCGTCACGTTCATCGCCGGTGGATTTTTGATCGTCACCCAAGCCGCCCTGACCGAGGCACGGATCTTTCCCAGCCGCGAACCGAACTCCATTTTTTGGCGCAGTTGCACCATCTTCGCATGCATGCCGATCGAGAACTGGTGGATGAAGGGTCGGCCGTTGGCAGTCGCCATGTCAACCGCGATGATTTCGCCGTCGGCGAAGGATTTGAGCGCGGCATCGAGCGACTGCGGAATACCCAGCCCGCGTGCGAACAGGTTCATGGTGCCGGCCGGCAATATGGCGAGCGCCTTCTTCGTGCCCATCAGCCGGGCAGCCGCGGCGGAAATGGTCCCGTCGCCGCCGCCGGCCAGCACGACGTCGACGGAGCGGCGTGAAGCCGCGCTGTCGAGCGTTTCCACCACATCCTTGCCTGCGACAATCTCGATGCTGAGAGAGTGACCTGCCGTCTCCAGCGTCTGATGCATCCTGTCGGAGAAAGCGGCAAGGTCAGTTGTGCGTAAGGTGCCACCATCCCGGTTCAGCACCGCCGCGAATTTCATGCCCGCTCCCGTCATTCGGTTGGACCGGGACAGACCCAGCCGCAGGCTGAAACGCGGCGAAGCGGGAAAGGTTCCGCTCGAGAGCAATTGACATTCGCTCGGGTCGCTCTGCGACCAAGGTTACATCGCTCGGTGCTTTCTGGCACGGACGCCCGCGCTTTTTGTCGGAACAACAGCATGCTCACGACGTTGTGAAGCTGTAAAAGACGCCGCGTCCGATCTCTTTTAGCGACGATGAGCGCGGCGTGCACGAAATCAGGCACGAGGAGAGAACATCATGACCCGCAACCTCTTAGCCACGACCGCACTCGCAGCGCTGGTCGCGACCGGGGCCTACGCGCAGAGTACGACAACCCCGGCACCTGCGGATGCACCTGCCGTACAGGAGCCGGCCGCTCCGGTAGTGCGCGCGGAAGGCAGCATCGTCACCAACATCGTCGGTGAATCCGTCTACAACGGCACCGGCGACGATGCCGAGAACATCGGCAAGGTCACTGACGTCGTCTTCGACAAGGATGGGCAGGCGAAATCCGTCATCATCGGCGTCGGCGGTTTTCTGGGTGTCGGAGCGAAGAACGTCGCTTTCGACTACGACAAGCTGCAATGGGCCGAAAAGAACGGCGACCGCTGGCTGGTTGCCCCGACGACCAAGGACGAGCTGACGGCGCAGGCAGAATTCGATAGCAAGCCTTACGCTCCTGCACCTGCCGCATCGACCGCGGCGCCAACAGCACCCGCGACGACGGATACCGCGCAAAAGCCTGTCGACATGAACGCCGCTCCGACGGAACCGGTGAAGCGCGCCGACGGCAACCTTGCCACCAACATCCTCGGCGAAACCGTCTACAACGGCACCGGCGATGACGCGCAGAACATCGGCAGCGTCAACGATATCGTTCTGACCAAGGAAGGCAAAGCGCAGTCCCTGATCATCGGCGTCGGCGGATTCCTCGGTATAGGGGCCAAGAACGTCGCCTATGATTTCAACAAGGCCAAATGGGCCGAGAAGAATGGCGATCGCTGGCTGGTGGCCCAGACCACCAAGGAAGAGCTGCAGGCGCAGCCGGATTTCGACCGCAAGGCCTATGATCCGCTACCGGCAACGACGGCTTCCAATGCGCCGCCAGCAACCGCACCGGCCGCCGCACCTTCTGCCACGACCGCTCCCACCGTCGCTCCGGCGGACAAGACCGCGGCTGTTCCGACGGCTCCTGACCAGACACAGACCGCAGCCATCGACAAGTCCGCGCTGACCGAAATGCCGGTTGGTGAGATCCGCGCCGACGATCTGAAGGGCACCACCGTCTACGGTGCCAACGATGCCAAGGTCGGCGTGATCGGCGACGTCGTCTTGACCCCCGACAAAAAACCCGATGCCGTGATCGTCGATGTCGGCGGCTTCCTCGGCATTGGCGCGAAGGAAGTCGCGGTCGGTATGGATAATCTCAAATTCATGACCGACAAGGACGGCAACAAGTATCTCTACACGACCTTCACCAAGGAACAGCTCGAGGCTCAAACCGCCTATGAAAAGGGCAGCTATGCCGAGAAGCGCGATCAGCAGCGCATGATTGTGCGGTAGCTCGGTTCAGTCTTGAAGACGGTCCGCCCCAGCAACGGGGCGGACCTTTTTCATGTCAGGCGCGGAGGGAGACCGGCGGCGCGGCCTGCAATTCCGTGCTCGGTGAGTTCGGCCAGTGCCAGCGACTGGTCGAGATGTTCGGCACGCCAGGCAAGCAGCCGTTCGGCAAACTCCAGCCGCACGGCGAGATGCTTTGGGGAGGCCGCGAGATTGTGCAGTTCGCCCGGATCGCTTTCCAGATCGAACAGCAGCGGCGGCAGGCCGCCACCGAAATGCACATATTTGAATCTTTTCGTGCGGATGACGGCGAGATTGCACTGGCGTGAGGCGATGCCGAAATGGCGTTCGGCCTCACCTTCGGCAACCGAGCGGAAGTCGAACTCCCAATGCGCGGCATCGCGCCAGGCTGCAGGGTTCTTGCCGTCCAGGAACGGCCTCAGCGAATGGCCGTCGAGGTGCGGCGCGGGATCCTCGCCGAGCAGGTCGAGAAGCGTCGGCACAAGGTCCACCGCTTCGGTGAAGCGATCGACGCTGCCGCCGGCCGCCTTGCGGTGACGCGGATCGCGGATGATCAGCGGAATGTGGTAGCTGCCGTCGAAGTAGCCGCCCTTGCCCAGCATGAAATGGTCGCCCATCATCTCGGCATGGTCCGATGTCAGCACGATGATTGTGTCGTCCCACGCGCCCGCGGCCTTGACCGCTTGCCAGACGCGGCCGAGCTGCGCGTCGACCTCGGAGATCATGCCGTAATAGATCGCGCGGAGGCGGCGAAAGTCTTCATTGCTCCAGTCATGCACCATGCCACTGGCGTCGGGACGGAACTTGGCCTGCTTCTGCCGGCCGAGGTCATAGGCGAGATAGGGATGGCTTTCCGCCTCTGTCTGCCAGCTTGCCGCGCGCTGGAAGGCGGGACCGTCTGCTGGTTCATACAGCGTGTTGTAGGGCTCCGGGACGATGAAGGGCGGGTGCGGGCTGATGAAGGACAGATGCGCGAACCAAGGTGATGCGTGCTCCTGCTCGCCGAGCCAGCGCGTGAATTCGCGGGTCAGGAACGCGGCCGGCGTTTCGTCCTCGGAATAGATAGGCGGCGCGTTGCTGACGCCGGCACCGGCCTTGCCGTCGGTCACCGGGCGGTGGATGTCGGGAGATCCGGCGCTGGTGTCGATACCTCGCTGCTTCAGCCAGGACAGCCACTGCTTCTGATGCTCAGGCAGCAACTGGCGCACCGTAAAGCCCGGCAGCACGCCTTCATAGCTTTGCAGCCGAGGGTCGCCCGGCGCCAGCAAACGTGGATCGAGCGACACGTCGGTGTAGCCGAACAGCGTCGGATCATAGCCAAGGCCGCGGGCCTGCAGCGCGATGTTGCCGTGACGGGCGTCGAGCGGCGTCCCATTGCGGCAGACGCGGTTGTTCATCTGGTAGAGGCCGGTGTAGAGGCACGCGCGAGCCGGCGAGCAGGGCGCAGCACCACCATAGTGCCGCTTGAACAGCACTCCCTCCGCGGCGAGCGCATCGGCATTCGGCGTCTTCACAAGCGGATGGCCCGCGGCCGACAGACAATCGCCGCGCCACTGGTCGCATGTGATCAGCAGAATGTTAGGCCGCCTGGCTTTTCCAGTCATTCGCGATACCCTTGTCACTGGATGGTCGAACGCCGCTCATGGAACCGAATTCCGGCGACGGCGCAAGTTTGTCTCGCGAGTCATTTGGTGAACAAACCTCTTTCCTTTGTTCACTTTTACAGCACAGTCCATTCTGTGTTTGCCGTCTTTGCCCAAAGCGCTCGCATCCTCATATTGGCGTGGACAGCGGCGAGGCCGCACAAGCACCAAGAGAAGGAGCAAGACAATGCTCGACCAGATCAAGGGCCTGCATCACGTCACATCGATGGCCAGGGATGCCCGGCAGAACAATGAGTTCTTCACCCAAAAGCTTGGCCAGCGCCGGGTCAAGAAGACCGTCAATTTCGACGCGCCCGATGTCTACCACCTCTACTATGGCGACGAGTCCGGGACGCCCGGTTCGGTGATGACCTATTTCCCGTTCCCCAACATCGGCAAGGGCCGTCATGGCGTCGGCGAAGTCGGCACCACGGTCTATTCGGTGCCCGAAGGTACGCTTGCCTACTGGGAAAAGCGTTTTGCCGATGAAGGCGTCACCGGCGTGTCGCGCGAAGAGGCATTCGGCGAGAAGCGTCTGGCCTTTGCTGGTCCCGATGGCGACGGTTTCGCGCTGGTCGAGGACAAGGCAGACGGCAGAGCGCCATGGGCGAAAGGCGGCATCCCCGTTGATGAGGCGATCCGCGGCTTCCATTCCGTGTCGCTCCGGCTGAAGGATGGCGGCGCTACCGAGGAGCTTTTGAAATTCATGGGCTACGAGGAGATCGAGAAATCAGGCAATGTCAGGCGGCTCGCTGTGAAGAACGGCAACGGCGCCGACGTCGTCGATATCGAATCGCTGCCGACCACGGCCTTCGCCGATCTCGGCGCTGGCTCCGTCCACCATGTCGCCTTCGCCGTCGAGAACCGCGCCAAGCAGCTCGAAGTGCGCAAGGCGTTGATGGACACTGGCTATGGAGTGACGCCGGTGATCGATCGCGATTATTTCTGGGCAATCTATTTCCGCACGCCGGGTGGCGTGCTGTTCGAAGTCGCCACCAACGAGCCGGGTTTCGATCGCGATGAGGATACCGCTCATCTCGGCGAGGCGCTGAAGCTGCCGACGCAGCACCAGCACCTGCGACCCTATCTCGAACAGCATCTGCAGAAGCTGGAAGGCTAGACCATGAGCAAGGACGCGTACATCCACAAGCTGCTGCCCGGTTCGCCGGGCGGTCCGCTGCTGTTCGTCTTCCATGGCACGGGGGCCGATGAGAACCAGCTTCTGTCGCTGGGGCGCGATCTCGCGCCGCGGGCAACCATCATCTCGCCGCGCGGCGATGTGTCGGAACAAGGTGCCGCGCGCTTCTTTCGTCGCACTGGCGAAGGCGTCTACGACATGGACGATCTGGCGCGGGCGACGGCCAAGATGGCGGGCTTCGTCAAGGCGCATGTCGAGGCGGCGAAGCCATCGGCCGTGCTCGGCCTCGGCTACTCCAACGGCGCCAATATCCTGGCCTCGGTGGTGTTTGCGGCGCCGGCGCAGTTCGAGGCTTCGGTGCTGATGCATCCGCTGATCCCGTTCGAACCGGAGGTCAAGGGCAGCCTTGCCGGCCGTCACATTCTCGTGACCGCCGGCAAGCGCGATCCGATCAGCCCGCCGAACCTGACGACGCGGCTCGAAGCCTATTTGCGTGCCGATGGCGCCGATGTCACAGTGGAGTGGCATGAAGGCGGGCACGAGGTGCGGCCAAACGAGATCGAGGCGGCACGGCGGCTCTTTGCCGGTGCTGCCCAAGGAGTATAGCGATGCCGGATCAACTGCCTGAGATCGAACTGGAGGATCGCGGTTCCAAGGGTCGCTACGTCCTTCGCGGGCCCGGTGGCGCCGAAGCAGAGATGACCTTCACCAAGATCGGCGAGCACCAGATCATCATCGATCACACAGAGGTACCAGACGCGTTTCGCGGCCAGGGTGCCGGGCTTCGGCTCGTCACCCGCGCCGTCGAGGATGCGCGCGCGGCGGGGAAAAAGATCATTCCGCTCTGCCCGTTCGCCAACGCCCAATTCCGCCGCCACAAGGAATGGGCCGACGTGCTGAAGCAGTAGGGATTTTGGCGTTCGCAAACGGCGCGGCAGGCGGCTGCGGTCTCACCGGGGTGGCTTTGGCATTTGCCCGGGTGGCGCATCCTGCCTAAGTAGATATGATCTATCGCAGCCACCTTGCCGACAAACGAATCGAATGATCCCCCCATGACCGAAACCGACCTCGTTCCCGTCTTCGACGGCCACAACGATACGTTGCTCAGACTCTATCAGTCGAAAGACACCGACGTCGAAAAGCTGTTCATAGAGGGGAAATCGGGCGGCCATATCGACCTGCCGCGTGCCAAGGCCGGTGGCTTTGCCGGCGGGATGTTCGCCGTCTTTCCGCCGCCTGTCGAGAAATCCAGGCGCAGCGCCGTGCCCTTGGCGCCGAGCCATGCCGAGCCGCTGCCGCCCGAGGTTCCGCGCAATGACGCGCTGACCTCGACGATTGCGATGGCCTCGATCCTATTCCGGCTGGAACGGGCCGGAGCGCTCACCGTCTGCCGCAGCGCCGGCGACGTGCGCAACGCCATGGCGCAAGGCTCGATCGCGGCGGTGTTCCACATCGAAGGGGTCGAGGCGATCGATCCCGAACTCACCATGCTCGACGTGTTGCACGCCGCCGGCCTGCGCTCGCTCGGCATCGTCTGGAGCCGGCCCAATGCCTTCGGTCACGGCGTGCCGTTCCGCTTTCCGTCCTCGCCCGACACCGGGCCCGGCCTGACCGATGCCGGCAAGGCGCTGGTCAAGGCCTGCAACCAGCTGAAGATCATGATCGACCTGTCGCATCTCAACGAGAAGGGTTTTCGCGATGTCGCCGCGCTCAGCGATGCGCCGCTGGTCGCCACCCATTCCAACGTGCATGCGATCTGCGGTCATTCGCGCAATCTCACCGACTGGCAGCTCGGCGCGATCCGTGAGTCCGGCGGCATGGTCGGGCTGAATTTCGCCACCGGCTTCTTGCGCGAGGACGGGCGCATGAATGCCGACACCAGCCTCGACATCATGGTGCGCCACGTCGATTCCCTGCTGCAGGCACTGGGGGAAGATGGCGTCGGCCTCGGCTCCGATTTCGACGGCGCCATGATCCCGGCCGTGATCGGCGACGTTGCCGGCCTGCCGAAGCTGCTCGATGCATTGGCCGCGCGTGGCTTCGGCCGCGCGCTGATCGAGAAGATCGCCTATCGCAACTGGCTCAACATGCTGGAAAAAACGATAGGTTAGGACGACCTATTGGAAGCCCATGCGCTTAAGCCAGTCCCTGCCGACGCCGCGAACGCGGATGATCGGCAGCGGATCTTCCGAATCGAGCCGTGCGCAGATGCGGTAGACTTCGAGCGTCTCGGCGTTCATCTCGTCGCGCTTGTAGAAAAACATGGCCGCGGCATAGCGCGTGCGGCCTGACCATTTTTCGCCGAGCGGCGTGTTGACCAGCTCCCACTGTTCGGCTGCTTCCCCGTCTCCATCCAGCTTGTCGGCTTCGTCGGTCATGAGCAGAAGTCCGCCGGCGGGTTGGCAGTGCGGCGGTCGAGCTTGACGAACGGCCGCGCCACCACCTTGGCTCGCTTCATCAGCTTCTGATACCGCAGCTCGCGCATGGCGTAAATCTCAACCCAGAGATCCTCGACCATGGTATCACCATATGGCCGCGCCAGCGAGGCGATGGCGATGTTGCGCTTGGCCATCGGCGACCACATGGCGGCGCTGACTAGGCCGACCTCCCGAGCCTTCTTGTGGTAGACGATGGCTTGTTCGGCCGGGATGTTGCCTTCGATCTCCAGCCCGACCAGCACATTGCGCAGCTTGCGTTTCGCTCTCGCCTCGAGGATGGCGCGGCGGCCGTTGAAATGGCCCTTTTCCAGATCAATCATGAAGCCAAGCCCGATCTCGTCGGGCATGCGCAAGCGGTCTGTGCGGATGGCGTGCTCGGCTGTGGTGAAATCCGTGTTGGCAACGATCAGCCCGGCCTCGAGACGCGCGCGGTTGAGCGCGGTGTAACCGATAGCGCGGATGCCGCGCGGTTCGCCCGCAATCATCAACCGGTCCCACAGGCTCAGCGCTTTGCCGTTCGGCACGAACAGTTCGTAACCGAGATCGCCGGTGAAGCCGGTGCGCGAAATGCTGACGGCACCGCCATCATGCGGGAAGTCGGCGAGGTCGAATATTTTCAACCGCTCGACGCCGGCGAAGCCGGCATCGCGCAACACGGCAAAGGAGGTCGGGCCTTGCAAAGCGAGGCCAGCGACGGCCTCGGTTTCTTCCTTGATTGTGACGTTGAATCCAATGGCGCTGTCGAGCAGCCAGGGCAGGTGCCGCTCCTGCGAACAGAGGCGGAAGTGGGTCGGCGACAGCCTAAACAGCGTGCCGTCGTCGAGGACAAAGCCCTCATCGTCGCACCAGGCGGTGTAGTGGACGCGGCCGGGCTTGAGCTTGGTGACGTCGCGCAGCGTGACACGATCGAGCAAGGCTTCGGCGTCCGGACCCTCGATCCGATATTTGGTCATCGGCGAAATGTCGAACAGCGCCGCCTGGCTGCGGATGGCGAAATATTCGAGCTCCTCGTCCCACAGCGAATGCGGGGCGCGGTAGCCGGCCCAATTGTACCAGTCCTGGGTTCTGGCCAGCGCATCGATGCGCGGCTGGAACGGCGTGCCCAGACGCAGCGTGCGGAAATGAGCCTGTGCGGCTGCTCGATCGGAAGCGGCTGCACCGGCTGTCTTTGCCATGGGCTTCTTTCTGTTTGCCTGAGCCATGGCCTATCCCTTCATCGCAATGATTCGCCGCGCGGCGTTGAGGCCAGGAGCGCCGGAAACGCCGCCGCCGGGATGCGAGCCGGCGCCGGCCAGGAACAGCCCTTCGACCGGCGTATCGTAGCCGGACCAGCCGGACATGGGGCGCGAGACCAGCATCTGGTCGGCCTGCAATTCGCCGTGATGCCAGTGGCCGCCCGGCATGCGGTAGCGTATCTCGATGTCGGCCGGCGTCAGAAGCTCGGCATGGACCACACTCTTGCCGATACCAGGCGCGTGAGACTCGAGCTGCGTCATGATCGCCTTGAGGAATTTCGGCTTGCCGGAAGCCCAGCCCTCCTTCAGCGCATAGGGCGCATATTGAACCACCGCGGACAGCACGCAGGCGCCGTTGGGCGCGAGCGATGGGTCAGCCACGCTGGGTAGCGTGATCTCCATCACCGGCTCGGGCGAGAACTCGCCATATTTGGAGGGATTGAAGGCGCGCTCGACGTGATCGGGCGAGGGGGCGATAACCAGCCGGCCCTTGCGGCCGGCGGCATCGACGCCGCTGAATTGCGGCGGCCGGTCGAGTGCCAGATTGAGCTTGGCTGCATCGCCCTTCATGCGGATGTTCTTCACCTTGCGGACGAAGCCGGTGTCGATCTCGCGCGGTCCGACAAGGTCGAGGAAGGTGGTGGCCGGATTGATGGCGGAGACGATCGTTCTCGCGCGCAGCACCTCGCCATTTTCGAGCGCGACACCGACGGCGCGACCTTTCTCGACGATGATTTTTGCTACGGGCGCCGATGTGCGGATTTCGACGCCAGCCTTCTCCGCGGAGGCACGGATGGCGACGATAACCGCGCCCATGCCACCTTGCGGCAGGACCTGCGCGCCGGCTGTACCGCCAGCCTCGCCGGCGAGGCGATAGTAAAGGCCGAGCAATGAGGTCGGCGAGCGCGGGCCGAGGTGACTGCCAAGCGTCGCATCGAAGGCGAGCAGGCCTTTCAGCCTGACATCGGCAAGCTGCTCGTCGAGCAGGTCGGCGACGTTCATCAGCAGCACGCGCAGGAAGTCGCGCATGTCTTCCTTGCCGAGCTTTTTCAGCGCCAGCGCGGTCTGGCCGAGTGAAGCGGTCTCGATCAGCGACATGCCGGCGAGATCGGGCGGCCGGCGGGAGAGGAACGGTTTCAATATGCCGGCATAGCGCAGCAACTGGGCGCGCAGGTCCTTCCAGGCCGATTGCTCGGAGGGACTGGCGCCGGTCAGCACCTCGCCATACGCGCCATGCAGGACAAGCGACGGGCCGTCCTTCGACAGCGCCACCGACGGCATGAAATCGGTGCGGGCGACCCGCAGCCCGTGCATTTCCAACTCCAGCGTCTTCACCACATCGGGATGCAGCCGGTTCAGCAGATGGGCGATCGAAGAGACCCGAAAGCCCGGTGCGAATTCCTCGGTGCGTGCGGCGCCGCCGACCTCGCTTCCAGCTTCCAGCACGAGCACCTTGCGGCCGGCTTTCGCCAGCGTGGCAGCGGCGATGAGGCCGTTGTGGCCACCGCCAATGACGATTGCATCAAATGACGTCATGGGCCGGGCTCATGTGGGAGGTCGATTTGGCAAGATCGCGCAGGATTTCCGCCGCCGCATTGCGGCCGGGCGCGCCCATGACGCCGCCGCCAGGATGGGTCGAGGAACCGCACATATAGAGCCCACTGAGCGGCGAACGGTACTGCGCGTAGCCCGGCACCGGCCGGTTGAACAGCAGTTGGTCGAAGGTCAGTTCGCCCTGGAAGATGTTGCCCTCGGTGAGGCCGACTTCCGCTTCGATCTCGCGCGGCGTACGCACCTCCATGTGGACGATGCGGTCGCGAAAGCCAGGCGAGTATTCAGCGATCTGCGAAATCACGCTTTCGGCGAAACCGTCGCGGTCGGCATCTGTCCATTCGCGGCCGTTCACCTTTGGCGGCGCGTATTGCACGAAGCAGCTCATGAAATGCTTGCCGGGCGGCGCCATGGTTGGGTCGAGTGTCGTCGGGATGACCATGTCGAGGAACGGATCGGCCGACCAGCGGCCGTCCTTCCAGTCGTCATAGGCGCGCTCCATGCGCTCCATCGAATCGGTGAAATGCATGTCACCGCGATAGACCGGCGAGTCCTTCGGCAGCGCCGGGAATTCCGGCAGCGAATCGAGCGCGATGTTGACCTTGCCGGAGGAACCGCGGATCTTGAAGTTCCTGACCCGGCGCAGGAAAATGTCGGGCAGTTCCTTTTCCTCGACCAGTTTCAGGAAGGTGCGCTTGACGTCGGCGTTGGAGACGACGAGCTTGCCGTAAATCTCCTCGCCGCCGGCCAGCACGACGCCCCTGGCCTTGCCGCGCTGGACGAGCACATGGTCGACCTCGGCGCCGGTGCGGATGGTTCCGCCGGACGCCTTGAACGACGCGGCCAGTGCCTTGGTCACCGCGCCCATGCCGCCGCGCGCATAGCCCCAGGCGCCGACAGAACCGTCGACCTCGCCCATATAGTGGTGCAGCAGCACGTAAGCCGTGCCCGGTGACATCGGCCCGAGTGCGGTTCCGATGATGCCAGACAAAGCGAAGTTCGCCTTGATGACATCGGTCTCGAAATACTCGTCGAGAAACTCGGAGATCGACATGGTCCAGAAGCGCAGCGTCAGCGCTATTTCCTCAGTCGACAGATCGGCGAATTTCTTGCCGAGATAGAGCAGTTCTCCGATGTCGCGGGGCCGCAGGCTGGTCGGATCGGGGGCAGTGCGCATCAACAGCGGCTGGATAAAGCGGCACTGTCGCGTCACGTCGCGGGCGTAGCGGTCGTAGGCTTCGGCATCGCGCTTGGAAAAGCGGGCGAACTCGCGCCGGTGCGCGTCGTGGTCTCGGTAGTTGGCGAGGTAGTCGCCGTCGCGAGTGAACACCGCGCCGCCTTCGTAGGAGATGACCTGCAGGCCGAAGCGCGGCAGTTCGAGGTCGCGCATGATCTCCGGCCGGAACAGCGAACAGACATAGGAGCAGTTGGAGTAGAGGAAGCCCGGCGTCAGTTCCCTGCTGGTGGCGGCGCCGCCGACCCAGTCGTTCTTCTCGACTACCAGCACGTCGAGGCCCGCGCGCTGCAGGTAGCAGGCGTTGACGAGGCCGTTATGTCCGCCGCCGATGATGATCGCATCCCAAGCTTTCATTTTGGCCCAGTTCTCGTGTGCGACCCGCGCTCATTTTTGCGTGATCTGTTCCCGAATGCGCGGAATTTGGCACGAGGGTAGCCATTCTGTCCAGCCGTACTGAATGAATGTTCAACAAATGATATTGCGTTTTCGCTGCCATGCGTTACGCTTTGCCGGCGTTCTAAAGTTCTGAAATCGGCTGACGAGGACGACATCCGATGATCGAAACGGCAGATAGCGGCCGCAGTCTATGTCGACAACAACATACGAACCTGGGAAGCGATGCAGAAGATGCTTGACAGTGGTGAGCACCGTCCCACTCATCTTCGCGGTCGAAAGCCGGTTGGATAGCCGGCGATGCTGGAGACCATCGGACCCATGAAGACAGCAGTCGCCAGGGAAGCCCTCCTTGATTCGGTGCGGAAAAGCGAGGCTGAAAAGCGCGGACGCAAGGCCTCGAAGGAGGTCAGGCAGCTTCAGCTCATCGAAGCGACAATCGATTCCCTGGCCAAGCGCGGCTATTCGGAAACGACGATGGCCGATGTCGCCGACGGCGCCGGCCTGTCGCGCGGCATCGTCAATTTCCATTTCGAGAGCAAGGAAAAGCTGCTGATCGCGACCTTGCAGCATATGTATGACGAGTACTCGGCGCATTGGCGCAATGCCTTGCAGAAGGCAGGCGATGACCCCGCCCATCAGCTTCACGCTCTGGTCTCCGCCGATTTCGACCGTTCGATCTGTAACAAGCGCAAGCTGGCCGCATGGTGCGCGTTCTGGGGCGAGGCCAAGTCGCGGCCGACCTATCAGGCGCTGAGCAGCGCCCGCGACGCCGTCTATCAGACCATCTTCATCGACCTGTGCGTGACACTCAAGCAGAGCGGCGACTATGCCTATGAGCCGCAGGTCATGGCCCTGGCGCTCAGCGCCATGCTCGAAGGGCTATGGCTGCGGCTGATGATGGGGACCGAGGACACCACCCGCGAGACCGCCTTGCAAGCGGCCAATGAATTCCTGTCGGCGGCATTCCCGAAACACTACCCGCTGAAGGACGCGACGAAACCATAAGAAAATCAGAACACGGAGGATGGAACAGCAATGAAGACATTGGCTCGACGGCTGACATTGACCTTGGCGCTGGCTGGAACGCTGGCGGCATCGGCCGCGGCACTTGCGGTCGCAGCCGACAAGGACCTGATCGTGTTCGACTGGTCCGGCTACGAGGACCCCAGCTTCCATCCGAAATATGTCGAGAAGAACGGCGACTCGCCGACCTTCGCCTTCTTCGGCGACGAGGACGAGGCGTTCGAAAAGGTGCGCTCCGGCTTCAAGGCCGATCTCGGCCATCCCTGCTCGCAGAGCGTGGTTAAATGGCGCGAAGCGGGCCTGCTCCAGCCGCTCGACACGTCGAAGATCACGGGCTGGAAAGATCTCAATCCCGGCATCATGGCGATGAAGGATCTTGCCACCACGCCGGATGGCAAGGCGTGGTTCATGCCCTGGGACTGGGGCAATACCCAGCTCACCTACAATACCTCCAAGATCGACGCCAAGGACGTGCAATCGCTGAAGGCTTTTGCCGATCCCAAATTCAAGGGCAAGGTATCGATCGGCGACAATGTCGACGACGCCTATGCGCTGGCCAGCCTCGCCATCGGCCTCGGGGACTGGAACAAGATGACCGACGAGCAGTTCAAGCAGGCGTCGGATTTCCTGCGCCAGGTGCACAAGAACGTCCGCTCCTACTGGACCGACACCACCGATGTCGTTCAGCTGTTGAGCGGCGGCGAGGTCGACCTCGCCTGGGCCTGGAATGACGCAACCGTGCAGTCGGTGGCAGCCGGCGTGCCGATCATGGCGAAGAAGGACACCGACGAAGGCATCTCGACCTGGGTCTGCGGCTATGTGCTGTTCAAGGACGTGCCCGGAAACGTCGACAAAGCCTATGATTATCTGAACGCGGTCAACGATCCGGAGACGGCCAAGGTGCTGGTCAAGGATTGGGGCTATGGCCAGGCCAACGCCAGGGGCATGGCCGGCGTCGACCAGGCGGTGCTGAAGGAAAAGGGCTATGACGATGTGCAGAAATTCGTCGACAAGACGCTGTTCCAATCGCCGGTACCGTCGGACCTCAAGCTCAAGATGATCGCCGAGTTCGAGAAGATCAAAGCCGGTTACTAGCCCCTTTCTGGGTGTCCCGCCTGCGCGTCGATCGAGCGGCAGGGCTCGCAAAAGTCTGGGAATTCTCCTAACTTTGCGGTGACGTTTTCGCGACCGGGGGAATTCTCAGCCATGAAATCGATGCTACGCCGCCTTGCCCTTGCCGCCGCATGCATGATCGGCGTCGGCGTGGTCCATGCCTTCGCCGAGGGCGGCGGCGACCTCGTGGTGTTCGACTGGTCGGGCTATGAAGATCCGTTGCTGCATCCGGCCTACACCGCCAAATATGGCGCCGAGCCGACCTTCGCCTTCTTCGGCGACGAGGATGAAGCGTTCGAGAAGATGCGCGCCGGCTTCAAGGCCGACATCGCCCATCCCTGTTCGCAAAGCGTGGTCAAATGGCGCGAGGCCGGCATGTTGCAGCCGCTCGACACGTCCAGGATATCAGGCTGGAAGGATCTCAATCCCGGCATCATGGCGATGAAGGATCTCGCCGTCACCGCCGACGGCAAGGCCTGGTTCATGCCGTTCGACTGGGGCAACACCTCGCTGCTCTACCGCACCGACAAGGTGACGACAGAACAGGCGCAGTCGCTGAAGGTCTTCGCCGATCCCAAGTTCAAGGGCCGCGTCACCATCGGCGACAATGTCGATGACGCCTACGCGCTGGCAAGCCTGGTGATCGGCCTCAAGGACTGGACCAAGATGACCGATGCGCAGTTCCAAGAGGCATCCGCCTTCCTGCGCGATGTGCACAAGAATATCCGCTTCTACTGGACCGACGACACCGACCTCAACCAGGCGTTTATCGGCAATGAGATCGATCTCGTCTGGGGCTGGAACGAGACCTTCGTGACGCTAAAAGGGCAAGGGATGCCGATCGCCATGAACCGCGACACCAAGGAAGGCATTTCGACCTGGGTGTGCGGTTATGTGCTGATGAAGGACGCGCCTGGCAAGCTCGACGAAGCCTATGAATTCCTGAGCGCCGTCAACGCACCCGACGTGTCGGACTACCTGGTCAAGAACTTCGGCTACGGCCATGGCAACGGCGCCGGCATGGCAGCGATCGACCACAAGGTGCTGGCCGAGCGCGGCTTCGACAATCTCGACGAGTTTCTCGACAAGACGCTGTTTCAGCAGCCTGTGGCGCCGGAGCTCAAGCAGCGCATGGCCGCCGAGTTCGAGAAGATCAAGGCCGGCTATTGAAGAGCGAACAGGAAAGAACCGATGTCGTCATCGTCGGCGCCGGCTTCACCGGCCTGTCGGCGGCGCTTGAGCTGAAGGCAGCCGGCATAGATTTTCTGTTGCTCGAAGCGGGCGACCGCGTCGGCGGGCGGGTCGAGTCCATGGAGATCGGCGACGGCGAGCGTGTCGACAGCGGTGGTCAGTTCCTGTGCGAGGATATGCCGGCGCTGATGGCGTTGGTCGAGGAGCACGGCAAGACGCTGGTCGAGACCTATGTAGACGGCGAATTTATCGCCCAGCCGGCGATGTCCGCGGGGGAGGCGGCACAAACCTATGTCGGCTCGATGGCGATCCGCGATCGCATGAATGCTATCGCGCCTGATGATCCCGATATCGCCGGCTTATCAGTTGCCGCCTGGCTCGATCGCCAGGGCGACCCCGAGGACGCCAAGGCAGCCTTTCGCTCGATGATCGAAGGTCTGTGGTGCCAAGCACTGGAGAAGCTGCCGCTTTGGCACCTCATCGACAATGATCGCCGTATTACCAACGAGGTGTCGGAGCTGCAATATTTTCTCGCGGAGACGATGCATTCGCTGGCGGAGGATTTGGCTCAAGATCTGGGCGTCCGGGTGCGGCTTGGCGCGCATGTCACGCGCATCGAGCAAGGCGCAAATGGCGTGTCAATCCATGCCGGCACGGGTTCGATAAAGGCTCGTTGTCTGCTCGTCGCCGTGCCGCCAGTCATGGCGTCGAGGATCGACTATTCGCCGCCACTGCCGGCGGTCTTGGAGAAAGCACTCGGTGTCTGGCGGAGCGGTACGGTGATCAAGATGCTGGTGCGCTATCCCACCGCCTTCTGGCGAGCCAAGGGCTTGAGCGGAATGGTGATGTGGCGCGACCAGCCAGGTTTGTTCGCCTGCGACGCCAGCAAGGATGACGATCATCCGGCGCTGGTGGTTTTCATTGGCGGTCCATCAGCCATCGAATGGCGCGGCTTTGGGCAGGAAGGCCTCCGCACCAGAATTGCGGCGCGTCTCGCTGCGGCTCTCGGTCCAGATGCTGCGAAATGGCTCGGCTTTGCCGTCCGATACTGGTTCGACGACAATGGCAGCGTTGGCGGCTACAGCGACCTCATCGTCGACGTGGATGCGACCGACGCCGAGCGTACCATCCTGGCCGGCGCGCCGCCGGTGTATTTTGCGTCGTCGGAACTGTCGCCGTCATTTCCCGGCTATGTCGAAGGCGCGATCGTTGCCGGGCGCATTGCCGCGCGAAGAATCACCGCCGAGCTTCAATCGGCCATCGCCACCAAGGCCTCGGGATCGTAGGCGAGGCGGATCGAGGTTCCGACCGGGATGTCATCGGCACCGAAATCGTTGGTTTCGGTCACCGATAGCGGCTTTTCCAGTCCCGGTATCTCGACGATCAGATGGGTGATCTCGCCGAAATAGTGGCGTTCGACCACCTTGCCGGCAACCTCGAACTTCGCTGTCGCATTGTCCCACAGCACGCGTAGGCGCTCCGGCCTGATGCCGAGCGTGGCGCCGCCGCCATTGCGGACAAAAGCCTTGGGCTTGTCGGTCTTGATCCGGCCGAAGCCAAGCGTGTCGACAACCAGCGACGCGCCGTTCTCCTCGACGATCCGAGCCTTGACGAAATTCATGCCGCCGAGGAAGTCGGCGACCTGGCGGGTGACCGGCCGCTGGTAGATTTCCTTGGGCGAGGCGACCTGTGCGATCCGGCCGCCGAACATCACGGCGATGCGGTCGGACATGGCGAGCGCTTCATACTGGTCGTGGGTAACGAGCACGAAGGTGATGCCGACCGCCTGCTGCAGGCGGCGCAGTTCGACCTGCATCTGCTCGCGCAGTTTCTTGTCCAGCGCCGACAATGGCTCATCGAGCAGCAGCACCTTGGGCCGCATGACCAGAGCGCGCGCGAGCGCGACGCGCTGTCGCTGGCCGCCGGAAAGTTCTGTCGCCAGGCGCTTGCCGAAGCCGGTCAGCGAGACCTGCGCCAGCGCCTCCTCGACCCGGCGCTTTTCCTCGCCGCCCTGCAGCTTCAGCCGCTTCAGCCCATAGGCGACGTTCTGTTCGACATTGAGATGCGGGAAGATCGCGTAGCTCTGGAACACCATGTTGGTTGGCCGGCGATTGGCCGGGATGCCCTCCATCGGCTGGCCGCCGACAGAGATCGAACCGCTGGTCGGATTGTCGAAGCCAGCGATCATGCGCAGCAGCGTGGTCTTGCCGCAACCGGACGGGCCGAGCAATGAGAAGAACTCGCCTTCCCTAATGGTCAAGGAGGCGTCGTCGAGCGCCTTGAACGCCCCGTAGCTGCGGGTGACGCTCTTGATCTCGATCATGGATCGGTCGGATTGGGGGCGCAAGATTTGGGGCTGCTCAGGCATAGAGGCCTCCCTCGTTCCGGGTGCGTCTGGCCGTGCGGCGACGCAGGGTTTCGGCGACGGTCATCAACAGGAAAGAGGCAACCAGCAACAGTGTGCCCAGCGCCAGCACGCCCGGCAGCTTGGCCGCGAAGCGCAATTGCCCCCAGATGTAGATCGGTAGCGTCGCCTCGGTGCCGGTGAGGAAGAAGGCGATGATGAACTCGTCGAGCGAGATGGTGAAGCAGACAAGCAGGCTGGAGATGATGGCAGGTGCCACCATCGGCAGCGTTACCCGCCGGAAGGTGCCGAAGGCGCTCTCGCCGAGGTCGGCGGAGGCTTCCTCCAGGCTGCGGTCGAAGCCTTCGAAGCCGGAGGTCAGCACCGTCATCGAATAGGGAATGCAGACCAGCACATGGCCGAGCACGACGGTGAACAGCGACAGGCTCAAACCAAGCTGCAGCATCACCAGCAGCATCGAGATGGCGACGATGACTTCCGGCAGCACCAGCGGCGCCATGATCAGGCCGTTGATGGTGCGACGGCCGGGATAGCGGTAGCGGGTGATCGAACGGGCGGCGAGGATGCCGAGCACAGTGGACAAGACCGCTGCCGACATCCCGACGATCAGGCTGTTCCAGGTGGCGTCGAGCAGTGCCGGCGTGCGCGGCAGGTCCTCATACCAATGCAAGGTGAAGCCGGTGAGCGGGAATTTTGGTGTCGCCGCCGTGTTGACCGAGAAGATCGGCAGGAAAATGACTGGCAGATAGAGGAACACGACGTAGAGAAATGCATAGACGGCCAGCCAGCCGCCGGACAGGAAGCGCCGCACCGCACTCATCGCGCCAGCCTCTGGACGGCACGGATGATCAGCACCGTGGCGCCGGCCATCAGGGTCACGATCAGCATTGTGGTGACGGATAGGGCGGCACCCAGTGGCCAGTTGGACGCCTTGCCGAACTGCGCCTGGATGGCATTGGCGATCATGACGCCGTCCTTGCCGCCGACAAGCTTCGGCGTGACGTAGTCGCCGACGGTCGGGATCATGACGATCAGCGCCGCCGAGATGACGCCTGGCGCCGACAATGGCAAGGTCACGCGCAGGAACGAGCGCAGCGGGCCGTCGCCGAGATCGGTGGCCGCCTCGACCAGCGTGCGGTCGACTTTTTCCAGCGAGACGAAGATTGGCAGGATGGCGAAGGCCGCCCAGGCATGGGTGAGCGTGATGATGACGGCGCTCGAATTGTAGAGCAGGGCTGTCGACGGCTCGTCGATGATGCCAAGACCCATCAGGCCGGAATTCAGGACGCCGTTGTAGCCGAGGATGACCTTCCACGACATCACGCGCAGCAGATAGCTGGTCCAGAACGGGATGGTGATGAGGAACAGCCAAAGGCTCTTGTGGCGGCCGCCATGGAACGAGATGAAGTAGGCGATCGGATAGGCCAAAAGGACTGTGAGCAGGCTGACCGTCAGCGAGATGTAGAGCGAGCGCCACAGCAGATCACGGTAGATCGGCTCGGTCAGCGCGACGCGGTAGTTTTCCAGCGTGAAGGTGCGGTCGATGGTCAGGTAGTGCTGCGTCCAGAAGGAATGCGCGATGACCACCAGGATCGGCAGGACCAGAAGAATGAGTGCGTAGATGAAGGTCGGGCTGATCAGAGCGAGGCCCTGTACGGGTTCGGACTGCAGAAGGGCATTTCGTCTGGCCCGCGTCATGCGCAACGGGGGCGACCCTTCCGCGGCCGCCGTCATTGCCAGGCTCCGCGGGACAGGGCCCCAGGTGAGATCTCGGTTGCTGGCCTGGATTGTCCCGCCATGCGGCATCCCATTGTGCTGGCGCCGGCTGCTTTTTCCCCTTGCCGGCTTTCTTTCATCATGCGCGCATCCTTGGATTGAAATCAAGCGCCAATTCTGAAATATTGATTGAACGAACATTCAAAATGAAGTGACGAAAGCCGCTGTTTCCGATGCTTGGCATCTCATTTCATGACGGATGAATTCTGTGAAGCAATGTGAGGCGATGATGGCTGCGGCAAGAGACCTGAAGGCGACCGAGATGGCCGGCGGGGAGCCCGGCGACCATGCCGTCGAACTGGCCAAGCGCCATCTCGTCCAGCCTTGGCCGTTCGCCGGTTCGGTCGGCACCGAGGCTCGCGCGCTGATCGGCGAGGGCGACGGCATCTACATCACCGACAGCACCGGCAAGCGGCTGATCGACGGGCCCGCCGGCATGTGGTGCGTCAATCTCGGTCACCGCCGCGAGGAGCTCGCCAAGGTGATGTACGACCAGGCGATGGCGCTGTCCTACAACACGCCGTGGTACACGATGAACGCGCCGTCGGCGGAGCTTGCCACGCGCATCGCCGGCCACGCGCCGGGCGACCTCAGCCACGTCTTCTACACCACCGGCGGCTCTTCCGCGGTCGAAACGGCGCTGCGCTTCATGCAGTTCTACAACAATGTGCGTGGCCGGCCGGAAAAGAAGCTGATCCTGAGCCGCGGCGGCGCCTATCACGGCTCGACCTATCTGTCGGCCTCGCTCAACGGCCGCCCCCGCGACCGCGACTGGATGGACGGTGCCGGCGAACTGGTCATCAAGCTGTCGTCGCCCGATCCGTTCCGTCGTCCGCACGGCATGAGCCTTGCCGCCTTCGCCGATTTCCTCGTTGATCAGTTCCGCGACACCATCGCCCGTGTCGGCGCTGAACGGATCGGTGCTTTCGTCGGCGAACCGGTACAGGCATCCGGCGGCGTCGTGGTGCCGCCCGATGGCTATCTCAAGCGCATCCGCGAGATCTGCCGCGACAACGACATCCTCTATGTGTCGGACGAGGTGGTGACGGCCTTCGGCCGGCTTGGCCATGTCTTCGCCTCGGGCGAAATGTTCGGCATCGATCCGGACATGATTACCTTCGCCAAGGGCGTCACCTCGGGCTATTTCCCGCTCGGCGGCGTCATCATCTCGGAGCGGCTGCTGGAAGAGCTGCGCCGGTCAAACCACCCCGATGCAATGTTCGGTCACGGCCTGACCTACACCAGCCATCCCGTCGGCTGCGCCGTGGCGTTGAAGAACCTCGATCTGCTGGAAGAGGGCGTGCTTGCCCACACGCAGGAGGTCGCGCCTTATTTCCAGGCGCAGCTGAAGACGCTGGAAGATCTGCCACTGGTCGGCGAGGTGCGAGGCCTCGGACTGATGGGCTGCGTCGAATGCGTGGCGGACCGCGAAAGCAAGGACCCGCTGCAGCTCGACAAGGATGTGGGAAAACGCATCGACGCCCATTGCCATGAGCTCGGCCTCCTGGTCCGGCCGCTGATCAACATGTGCGTGATGTCGCCGCCGCTGGTCATCACGCGCGAGCAGATCGACGACATGGTCGGCATTCTGCGCGAGGGCATTTCACGAACGATGGATGATCTGAGGAAAGAAGGCGTGTGGCGGGGGTAACTCCCTTCTCCCCGTTCTACGGTGCCGGCAGGCGGATGAGGGGCGGCGTTGGCGATTGGCCGCATCCGCTGCAAAGCAGTCGTCTGTCGAGGCGACAATTTTGCAAGTTCGGCGCTGCCCCTCACCTGCCAGCCGGCATCCTCTCCCGTAGAACCGGGAGAGGGGCGCTCTCATCGGCGATTTCGCCAACCACCAACGTCGTCTACGACCGCGACCTCAGCGCGTCGTTCAAGTTCCACATGTCCTTCTCCTCGGGCGCGGTCTCCAGGCCGAGCACCGGCAGCATCTTGCGCAGGTGGTCGTGGTGGGTGCGCACGCCGTATTCGAGGTCCGAGAGATAGAAACCCTCGAAGGCTTCGGACAGCATGGATTCGTTCGACCACACCGACAGTTGCACATCTTCCGACATGGTGTCGCGGTCGATGCGGAAGGAGAGGTAGCGGGCGGCGGCCTGCTCGCGGCTTTCGTCGCGGTAGCGGTAGATGGCGCCGCGCAGCAGCGTCTCACCCGTCGACAGTGGAAATTCCTGATAGAACTGTACCGATTCCGGCATCACCGAAATGACCGCATTGGGGAAGATGCCGTAATAGACCCAGGCCTTCTTCAGATAGTCGGGCAGATGCGCCGGCTCGGGCGCGATCTCGACGTAGTTCTTGACGCTCCAGCGCCGGCCGGCATGCGGGTTGTAGGTGGCGAATGAGCGCGAGACGCCGTTGATGAAGGGCTCGTCGAAATAGGTCGCGCCATAAAGATCCTGCAAGGCGGGATGCGCCATGGCGACGTGATAGCCCTCATTGTCGACATCGCGCACCGACTTCCAGTTGACCGGGGTCTTCTGGCTCCAGATGCCCCAGGAGGGCACCATGTCGGCGGCGTTGTAATGCGCGAATTCGGGTTCGATCGGCTTCATCAGTTCGGCGACCGAGGGCTGCGGCCCGCCATTGCGGAAGCGGATGAAGATAAGGCCCATCCAGACCTCCAGATCGAGCGGCATCAAGCCGAACTCGGTCTTGTCGAGATCGGGGAAGGAGCGCGGGCGCGCGGCACCGCGCAGCGTGCCGTCCAGATTGTAGACCCAGCCATGGAACGGGCACACCAGCGCGTTCTTGCAATTGCCCTGGCTGTCGGCGACGACGCGGCTGCCCCGGTGGCGGCACATGTTGTTGAAGCCGCGCACGACGCCATCCTTGCCGCGCACGATCAAGGCGCGTTCACCGACAACGTCCATGGTTAGATAGTCGCCGGCGTCAGGCACGTCCGAAACGTGTCCGACGATCTGCCAGTGATTGCGGAAAACATGCTCCTTCTCAAGCTCGAGAAGAGCATCGGAATGGTAACTCCAGCCCGGGAGCCCCCGCCGGTCCCAATCGTTGGGGATCGCCACGTCACGGAGGTGCGGGTTCATAAAACGTCTCTTCCTTTTATTGAATACTTATTCAATAAAAGCATATTTCTTATTGAAATGCAATGGCTTGTGAAAATTAGACGGTTTCCGCAGTGGAATTTTCATCTCGTCCGGAGCCGAAATCCACTCAGCTGTAGGCCCGGAAAGTCCCGGAGAATCCCGGGTGTTAGTCGGGGTTTCAGGGGACACTGTACCGACCCGACTTCGGAAGCGAAGGGGCGCAGGACCAGGCGCTTTCCCGAGGGCGAAAATGGCTTCGCTATTCTCCGGCCGGTTCGCTGATTCACAGGCATTCGGATCAGCACAGTCGGCGGAATCGGTCGAGAGTCGCTGTCGGGATGAAGAACGCATCAGCGCGCCCGCTTTTGCCCGATTCTGCCCGAAATGCTGTTTCCAACTCGTTACATTGTCAGTCATGCGCCACCGTTGCCTTGTTACAAAGCGCGGCTAAGTTCGTTTCATCACCAAAAAGAAACTCAGCGAAGGGGAAGGCAATGCATGCGAAAATCCAGACGATCCGCGGCGATTGCCGCCTTCAGGCTCCAGAGCGCAATGACCGCCGTCCGAAGCTGGCGCTGCGCCAGCGGGCCAGCGACCACCCATGGCGATGTTCATGGTGCTGGCTGCTTGCGCCTTCGTCGGCATGGCGTTCATGCCGACAATCGGGCCGGCCTTCGCTTCGTTGAATCCGCCGGCCAACCTCATCGACGGCGCGCAGACGACGAGCAGGACCGCGCGTCTGCCGATGCCGGTGACCGACTTCGCCTGCAAGGGCCAGGCCTGGGGTGCCGAGAGCATCGATTGCCTGCACGCCATCGCCGAGCAGTCCGGAGCGCACAAGACCCGTGCGATACGCATGATCGCCAACGCCGCGCCGTTGACCGGCACGCCGAACATTTTCTGATTTCCGTCGAAGCATGATCCCGAACCGGTTCCCACTTTGGGATCATGCTCTGAACTCCCCGAGCGCTCCCTCCAGGCGCGCTCTTCTTCGGCCCCCGCCCCCGGGGGCCTCCTTTTTATCCTTTCAAGGCCGCCTGTTCGGCGATGGCTGACAGCACACTGCGCACATCCAGCGTACTGAACGGCTTTTCCAGGATCTGCGGCCGCTGCTGCGCGGGCAGGGCCTCGATTTCGGCTTTTGCGCCGATCAGGTCGCCGGTGACCAGCACGAAACGCCGCGCCAGGTCAGGCTTTTCGGCGAGCAGCTCGCGATAGATCGATATGCCGCTGATGCCGGGCATGCGCAGGTCCGAAAAGACGATGTCGGGCGGCATGTGGCCGCCCAAGGTGGCCGCGCCCGATTCCCAGACCGGAGCGATCCGCGACTTGATGCCCATCAATTCGAGAATGTCGGAGAGCGAGCCGGCGACATCCGGCTCGTCGTCGATGATCAGGGCATGGCGCAGGCCGCTCGATCGCGGCTGGTTGTCGCCAACAGTGGCGAGGCCGGCTACAATGGCGGGCAGCTGGACGACGAAACGCGCCCCCCTCGGCATCGCTTCCTCGAACCAGACATTGCCATTGTGCCGCTCGATGATCGATTTCGAGATCGACAGGCCGATGCCGGTGCCGACGCCGACCGGCTTGGTGGTGAAATAGGATTCGAAGATGCGGCCGCGGATCGCTTCCGGCACGCCGGGCCCATTGTCTTCGACCGAGAAGCAGGGGTGACCCCGGTCGCTGCGGAACGTCCGCACCTTGATCAGCCGGTCGCCGGCAATGCCGGCCAAGGCGTGTTGGCTGTTGATGAGGAAGTTGGCCGCCACCTGCGTCACGTGGTCGGCGTCGGCCATGGCCAGCAGCGGACCGGCGGCGAAGTCGGTGTCGATGATGATGCCGCTGGAGCGCGCGCCATAGGCGGTCACTTCCAGTGCCGCCCGGATCACCTGGTTGAGGTCGGTCTCGGCTTGCGCCGCCGGATGAAGCCGGACCATCGACAGGAAGCTCTTGACGATGCGGCCGCAGCGCTCTGCGGCCGCGCGCACTTTCTCGGCGCGCACCTTGGTCTGCGGATCGGAGGCGAATTCGTGCAGCAGCGTCGATTGCGCCACCACGACGGCCAGCGGGTTGTTCAACTCGTGCGAGACGCCGGCCAGCAACGAACCCATCGCCGCCATCTTCTCGTTCTGATGCAACTTCTCGCGCTGACGGCCGATCTCCTCCTCGGCGCGCAATTTGTCGCGCAGGTCGCGGATGGAGCCGAAGATCAGGCGACGGTCCGCGACCCGCATCTCGGTCGCCGTCAGTTCGATCGGGAACACTTCGCCGGCGGCGTTCTGGGTCACCGTCTCGAGCCGTTGGCCGACCATCGGCGCGCCGCGGCCGGACATGTATTCGGCCCCCGAAGCATAGCCCTTTCGGTAGTAGATCGGCACGATGGTATCGAGCAGGTCCTTGCCGAGGATGTCGCTGCGCTGGAAGCCGAACATCTTCTCGGCGGCCGGATTGAATTCGATGATCGAGCCGGTCTCATCGATGACGACGATGGCGTCGAGCGAGGCCTGCAGCATGGTGCGGCGAATGACCTCGCTGGCATGGGCTTCGGAGGGCGAGTGCTCGATGGCGTCGCCGATGGCGAGTGCGATGATGTGCAGCGTCGCTTCTTCCTCGTCGGTCCACTCGCGCTCGTTGACGCAGTCATTGACCGCCAGCGTGCCCCACAGATGGCCATGCGCGAAGACCGACACCGACAGGAACGACTTGATGTTCTGCTTTTCGAAGTCGGTCCTCAGAAAGCCTTCGAGATCGCGCGTATGGCCAGCGAAGATCTTGCCTTGCCGTTCGTCCTCGGCCAGCCGCTCCAGCAGCGGATCCGAATTGACGACCGACTGCATGATGACGGTCGGCGACGCCAGTTCGCCGCCGAAAAGAGGGTCGATCCAGTAGGCGGCGACGGATTGGGCGAAACCCTGGCCGGGCAGCTCGCGCAAGCGAAACAGGATGCCGCGCTGGCAATCCATGGCCCGGCAGAGCGTTTCCAGGATGCCGTCCATCTCGCGCTGCCAGTCGCCGGCCTCACGCAGCCGGCGAACGACACGCACGGCCGCCATCGCCGCGCCCTGCCTGAACCCTTGCATATCCGTGCTTGCTGCCTCAGCGATCATCTTGTGCCGTCATTCCGGAGTCGTGCCAATTCGATCGGCGAGCAATTGCTGCGAATCCTAACCCCTCTGGCCTCGCTGCTCAGTTGCCGTCGCCGGTCGGCAGCGAGAAGATATAGCCCTCGCCGCGCACCGTGCGCAGGAATTTTGGGTTGGCCGGGTCGGTCTCGATCTTCTTGCGCAGCCGCATGATGCGAATGTCGACCGCGCGCGACGATTCCGGGTCTTCGGTGAAGCCGATCGCCTCGGAGATCGCGGCGCGGGTCAGCAGCCGGTTGGCGCGAGTCAGGAAAACCTCCAGCACGTCGAATTCGCTCTTGGCCATGTCGATCACCGCGCCATTGGCGCCGGTGACCAGCCTGCCGTCGAGATCGGCCTGGAAAGGGCCGAAGGCAACGGCACGGCGATCGGTCCTGGCCTTCTTGTCCTGAAGCTCCTGCGGCTGGGGAACCCGGCGCAACACGCTGCGGACCCTCGCCAGCACTTCGCGCAATTCGTAGGGCTTGACGATGTAGTCGTCGGCACCGAGTTCCAGCCCGACGATGCGGTCGAGCGCGGTGCCGGCGGCGGTCGCGTAGATGATGCCGATCGGCAGTTTCGAGCGCAGCCAGCGGCCGAGCGAGAGGCCGTCCTCGCCGGGCATGGCGATGTCGAGGATGGCGAGATGGAACGACTGCGTTTCAACGAGGCTGCGCGCGGCGGCGGCGCTTTCAGCCGTGACCACGTCATAGCCGGCGGCGCCAAGATATTCGGCGACCGCGTCCCTCAAATCGGGCTCATCCTCGACGATGACAATTCTTGCCCGCACGATGTTTTCGCTCCCACTTTCAGTGGAAAGTAGATTGGGTATAAACATGATGTCCAGCACTCATATCCGGTTGCCAGGGAACGGTTTAGAAAACATGGCCGCACGATCGATCATCGCGCTTGTTTCCGTTGCCGAAGTGGTCGCGACCGAGCTCGCCGACCATCTTGAGCGGCGCGGCCATGATGTGCATCAGGCGCGCCAGCCCTGGGAGGCCGAATCGCTGCTGTCGGGAAAGGGCATCGATGTCGTCGTCGTCGGCGACAGTCTCAGCCAAGCGGAGGGGCGGGATCTGCTCCGGCGTTATGGTGGCCAAGGCGGGGGCGGCGAGGGCGGGCCGGATTTCATCCTGATCTGCCGGCCGGCCGATCTCGTCGACAAGGTGCTGGCGCTGGAGCTTGGTGCGGCCGACGTCGTCGAGAGCCCGCTCAATGTCAGGGAGCTGGCCGCCCGTGTTGGCGGCCTGCTTTCGCGACGCGGCAGGGGCAACCAGGAACTGATCGTGCTGGAGAACGCGACCGTCGATCTGAGGTCGGCCATGGTCATGCATCGCTCCGGCACGGAGGAACAGCTCTCGCCGGGTCAGGTGGCGCTGCTCAGGCTGTTCCTGGCCAGTCCGCGCAAGGTGCTGACGCGCGATGATATCATCGCCGCCGCACCGGCGGAAAACGCCGACGCCTTCGATCGCTCGATCGATTCGCGCATCGTGCGGCTGCGCCGCAAACTCGACACCGAAACCATCACCACCATACGCGGCGCCGGCTACCGCTTCGATCCGCCGCGGCAGTTCGCCGACTGATTGCCGGGCGCCGACGCAGTCGCTTTTGGTTGGCATCGGATTTTCCATCTCTGGGGCCGATGCTCCTGGCGCTCAGCGTACCAGCAGAAGCGACGGCCCCACCGGCATGTCACCGCCCATGGTGAGCTCGCTGGCATGGGCGCGGTCCCTGAGCAGCACGGTGACAAGGCCGGCAAAGCCGAGCAGACCCTGTGCGTAGAGCAGTGCCGACAGCACCGAAGCGGCAAATTTCGTTTTCATCGTAGCAGTTCCCCAGAAATGCCAATTCTTCAAAATGAATGTGTTGCGGGTCGCTTCAGGACACCCCCGAAGTGCCCGCGCCGCCCACGGAACCCCCCGTCTCGGCGCGGGCCTTCGGTCCTCTCGGCAGCAAGTTGCCGGAGGGGCCGCGCAAACCCGTCAGCCTAAGGCCGACCCGCCAGAGGGCCTTGAGCCGGGCAATGCGCAGGCTGGAAACAATCCAGACCGAGGCGAAAAACAGTGCGGCATGCAGCGTCGAAATCTCGCCTGAAGTCATCGCGCCGAGCCTTGCCAATGGGGTGCCGGCAACCGTGCCGACGCCACCGATGACAGTTGCCGCGATGCTGATCCTGAGAAGCCAGGACAGCGCGTTCGATTTCGTTCCCATGTTTCGTTACCGGCTGTTTTCGTTGCGTCAACCTTGCTTGCGGCGCGTATCCGGATCATGCCGCTCGAAGCCGCGCTTTGTTGCAATTCGGTTTCGAGATCGTCGGATTTTCTTCGTATAGTGACAATTCGCACTTTCGTTTAGAGGCGGATACCCATGTTCCCGACTTCGGCCTAGCCCGCCGGACTACGGAACCGCTCTTATTGGGCTCTAGGAAGGGCTGCACTTGTTAACCAGTGGAAACAGATTCGAAACACAAACGAGTGTTTTGCGAAATCTGCTCGAAACATGACGTTGGGATAAGCAGCCATCGAATTGGAGCCGGCTGGACCGGCAGAGAGAGGGGAACATCATCATGCATACCGCCATTGCCGCCAAGCTCATCAACATCACCGCAGCCGCCTTGACGGGTGCCGCACTGCTGTTTGGCTCGGGAGCCGCGCACGCCGCCAACAAGATCGTGGCGCGCGTTTCGCTTTCACAGCAGATCATGGAAGTCTCGGTCGACGGCCGCCCGACCTTCGCCTGGAAGGTTTCCACCGGCGATCGGGCCCATGTGACGCCGACCGGCTCGTTCAAGCCGACCCGCATGCATGAGATGTGGTACTCGAAGAAATACGACAACGCCCCAATGCCGCACTCGGTCTTCTTCAGCGGCGGCTACGCGGTGCATGCGACCTATGCGATCAAGCGTCTCGGCCAGCCGGCTTCGCATGGCTGCGTGCGGCTGCATCCCGACAACGCCGCCGATTTCTACCAGCTCGTCGAAACCTTCGGGGCGACCAACACCAGCATCGTCATCGTAAAGTAGCCTGACGGGGTCGCTGCCTTCGGCCCATTGCGCCGAAGCCGTGGAGCGACCGTCAGAAAAAGAGGCCGGAAAAATCCGGCCACTTTCTATTTCCAGCTATTTTTTGTGCAATTAGCTCGGCAGTGCCGGCATCAGCTTGGGATCTGGTTTCTCGGCCAGATGAGGCAGGTCCTTGCTGGCGATGAAGGTGTAGAACATGGGCACGACGAAGAGCGTGAACATGGTGCCGACCAGTATGCCGGTGAAGATCACCAGGCCCATCGAGTAGCGGGCCGCGGCACCGGCGCCGCTGGACGTGATCAGCGGCACAACGCCAAGCGCCATCGCCGCTGTCGTCATCAGGATCGGCCGCAGGCGTACCTTGGCCGAGGCTATGATGGCGTCACGCCGCCGCATGCCATGGATTTCGCGCTGCTGGTTGGCGAACTCGACAAGCAGGATGCCGTGTTTTGTGATCAGGCCGATCAGCGTGATCAGGCCGACCTGCGTATAGATATTGAGCGTGCCGAGGCCCAGATTGAGCGGCACGATCGCGCCGAAGATCGACAGCGGCACCGCCATCATGATGATCAGCGGGTCGCGGAAGCTTTCAAACTGCGCCGCCAGAACCAGGTAGATCACGACAACGGCCGCCGCGAAAGCGATCAGGATGGTGTTGCCCTGTTCCTTTTCCTGTCGGGACTGGCCGGAATAGTCGAGGAAGAAGGCGTCGGGCAGGCTCTCCCTGGCGATGTCCTCCAGCGCTTTCAGCCCGTCGCCAGTGGTGACGCCGGGCAACGGAAGCGCTGAAATCGTCGATGAATTCAACTGGTTGAACTGCTCGATTGCCGCCGGCGCCGCATTGGTCGAAATCTTGACCACCGCCGACAGCGGCACCATCTCGCCCGTTACGCTGCGCACGAAGTATTCGCCGAGTTTGTCGGGGTTGTCGCGAAATTCCTGCGGCACCTGCGGGATGATGTCGTAGCTGTTGGAGTCGCGGTCGAACTGCGCCACTTCGGCGCCGCCGACCAGCAGTGTCAGCGTGCGGCCGATATCGGCGATCGGCAGGTTCAGCGCCGCTGCGCGGTCGCGGTCGATGGTCACCGTCACTTCCGGCGCGTCATAGGCCATGGAATTCTGCACGACGATGAAGCGGCCGGAGGCTTGCGCCTTTTTCTTGATCTGCTCGGCCACCTCGTACACCTCCGAGGAAGCGCCGGTCGATCGCACCACCATGGAAATCGGCAGGCCGCCGCCGGAGCCCGGCAGCGTCGGCGGCGCGAAGACGAAGGCCTCGACGCCGGCGACTTTGGCAATACGGGCCGTAATGTCGGCCTGCAGTTCCTTCGAATTGCGCTTGCGTTCCGCCCAATCCTTGAAGGCATAGCCGACGAAGGCGCTGTTTGTCGTGCCGCCGAAGGCAACGGCCGAGAACTGCGCCCGTGTCTCGGGAATATCCTTCACCAGACCGAGGATCTGATTGACGTATGTCTCGGTGTAATCGGACGTCGCATAACGTGGTCCTGTCACAATCGAGAGCAGAAAGCCCTGATCTTCTTCCGGCGCCAGCTCGGTTGAGGTCTTGGTGAACATGAAACCGGTCACGCCGGCAAGCGCAAGCACGATGATCAGCGTCAATGGGCGATAGTTGAGCGAGCCGGAGACGGCCCGTTCATAGACATGTTCGACGCGTGCGAAGGTGCCGTCGACAATGCGCTGGAAACGGCCCGGCGTGCCGGATTTCAGGAGGCGTGCCGACATCATCGGGGTGATGGTGATGGCGATGACGCCCGATAGCACCACCGAGCCGGCGAGCGTGACCGCGAATTCACGGAACAGCGCGCCGGTCAGGCCGCCGGTGAAGGCCAGCGGCGCGAACACAGCTGCCAGCGTCATGGTCATGGCAACGATGGCTGACGCTATTTCGCGCATACCGCTGAACGCAGCCTGCATCGGTGACATGTGGTCTTCTTCCATGTGACGATGGATGTTCTCCACCACCACGATGGCGTCATCGACGACCAGGCCGATCGCCAGCACCATGGCCAGCAGCGACAAAAGGTTGATCGAATAGCCGATCGCAAACAAAAGGAAACAGACGCCGATCAACGACAGCGGGATGGTGACGATCGGCATCATCACCGAACGGAAGGAGCCAAGGAACAAAAGGATGACGACGACGACGATGGCAACCGCCTCGGCGATGGTCTTGAACACCTCTTCGATCGAGGCGCTGATCTGCTCGGTCGCGTCGTAGACGACCTCGATCGTCATGCCCTTCGGCAGAGTCTCCTGAATCTCCGGCACCAGCTTGGTGAGCGCCGCCGCCGTGGTCAGCGGATTGGCTGCCGGCGTCGGGAAGATGGCGAGGAAGGTGCCGGGCTTGCCGTTGAAACTGACCCTGGTATCGGTGTTCTCGGCGCCGAGTTCGACGCGAGCCACGTCGCGCAGCCGCACCACATTGCCGTCGGTCGAGCGCAGCGGCAGCTCGGCGAACGCCTCCGGCGTCTGCAATGTCGAGCGCACGGTGATCGATGAGACGACATACTCGTTCTGGGTGGTGCCGGGCGCCGACAGGAAGTTGGAATTGTTGATCGCCGTCAGCAGTTCGGAGGCCGTCACGCCGCGCGCGGCAAGCTTGATCGGATCGATCCAGACGCGCATCGAGTATTCCTGGGCGCCGAAGATCTGCACGTCGGCGACGCCTTCGACCGTCGACATGCGTGGCCTGATGACGCGCTCGATGTACTCCGTCAGCTGCTCCTTCGTCATGTTCGGATTCTGCATCGAGATGTACATCATCGCGAACTGCTGGCCGGTGCCCTTGACGATGACAGGGTCCTTGGAGGCGTCCGGCAAGGTGCCGCGCACGCCCTGGACCTTGGACAGCACTTCGGTCAGCGCGACGTCAGGGTTGGAGCCGAGCTTCATCTGCACCGTAACGGTGCTGGAGGACGGGCGGCTGGACGAGGTGACGTAGTCGATGTTCTCGGTCGAGGCGACGGCGCGGGCGATCGGGGCGGAAATGAAGCCCTGGATCAGATCGGCGCTGGCGCCTGGATAGGCCGTCGTGATGGTGATCGCCGTTTCGTCGACCTTCGGATACTGCCGGATCGACAGGTTGAAGATGCCCTGGAAACCCAAGAGCAGGATCATGCAAGCAAGGACCGTCGAGAGGACAGGCCGGCGAATGAAGAGATCGGAAACGCTCATTGCCGGTCGGCCTGCTTGTTCGCCGATTTGGTCGGGTCGATGGTGTTGTCCACAACGACGGACATGCCGTTGAAGAGGCGGTTCTGACCGGCGGTGACGACCTCGTCGCCAGCCTTCAGACCCTCGACGATCTCGACCATGCCTTGATTGTGCCGGCCTGGCTTGACGAACACCTGCGACAGCACCAGCGCGGGCTTGTCACCTTCCGCCGCTGGCTTGGCCGGATCGGCAGCCTTGTCCGCCGGCTTTGCCGCATCGGCGGCAGGCTTGGCTGCGTCAGCCGCGGGCTTCGCGGCATCGGCCGGCTTCGTGTCCGAGGGCTTGGCGTCCGCCGATTTGTCGGCTGCCGGCGCCGCGGGTTTTTCTTCCGGCTTGTCTGCCTGCGCCGGGGCCGCCTCGGCGGGCTTCGCCGGCCGCACCACAAATATGTAGTCGCCATAGAGGCTGGTCGTCAGTGCCGTTTGCGGCAGCGTCAGCACGTTCTGCTCTTCGGGCAGTTCGACACGCACCTGCACAAACTGGCCAGGGGTCAGCTTGCCGTCGGGATTGGCGACCTCCGCCCTGATGTTCACCAGCCGGCTGGACGAGTCGATCTTCGGGTCGATGCCGCGAATGGCGCCGGCAAACGGCCTGTCCTCACCGCCGAAGCCCAACCGAACCGTCTGGCCGATCTTGAGCAACGGGAGTTGCTGTTCGGGAACCGAGAAATCGACCCGCATCGTGTCGAGATCCTGCAGCGTCACCACGGCGGTGCCGGGGGCCAGGTACTGGCCGATATCGATCTTGGGAATGCCCACCGTGCCGCCGAAAGGCGCCGCCAGTTGCTTCTGATCGAGCACGGCCTGCAGCTTGGTAACCTGGGACGCCGAGGCCGAGGCCGCCGCACGCGCCGTGTCCAGCGTCGAATCGGAGCCGACGCCACGCTTGGTCAGTTCGATGGCGCGGGCCAGCGATGTCTGGTCGAGCGCCGCCTGCGCCTTCTGGGCGTCGAGATCGGCGCGCTCGACGGCGTCGTCGAGCTGCAACAGAACGGCATTGTCCGCCACCTTCTGGTTGGCGTGGAAAAGGATGTTTTTGACGATGCCGGTGGTCTCAACCGTCAGGTCGACACCGCGCACCGCCTTGACCGTACCGATCGCCTCGACGCCCGGCGTCCAGGTCGACGGCTTGGCGATGGTCGTCGAAACGGTTGCCGCCGGCGGCTTCATCGATGCGAAATATTGCTTGATGCCGTTGTCGCGCAGGAAGTTGAAGCCGACGATGCCGCCGACCACGACGACGAGCACGGCCAGAACCAGAACGATAAGAAAGATACGAAGTATGCGCTTGAACAAGGAAGTCCCCTCAGTCGAAATCCGGCGCGAAGCGCGGACATCGGGACACATATCGACTGCGGGTCCCGATTTCAAATAACGGCGATCTTACTGTACCGTCTGGACGGTCTTGTCAATTGGGCCTAAGTTTGCGAAGGGAGACCCCATGAGAGTCCAGCGAACGAACTCGCGCGAGAAGATTCTCGCCGCGGCGGCCGACGTCGCACGGGAATCCGGGCCCGGCAGCCTGTCGCTGGAAGCGGTCGCCAGCCGCGCCGGCGTATCGAAGGGCGGGCTGCTCTACAATTTCCCGACCAAGGCCAAATTGATGCAGGGGTTGGTCGAGGGCTATCTGCGCGAGTTCGAGCAAGCGCTGGACTCCGCCCGCGCGAATGACAAGGACGAAAACCCGCTGGCCGTCTACATCAGGCTGTCGGCCAATGATTGCGAGGAGAAGCGGCCGTCCGCGTCCTGGATATTCTCGGCGATCGCCGAGGATCCCGATTTCATGACGCCGATAAAGACATTCAAGCGGCAACTTTTCGAGCGGCTGAAGGGTGAGACGCCAGACCTCAAATCGCTGCTGGTCTGCTATCTCGCCATTGAGGGGTTGCGCAGCATGAACCTCTTCGACGCGGATGTCCTGTCGAAGGACGAACGAGAGCTGCTCGTGTCGTCCTTGCTCGAGATTGCCAAATAGGCGCCTGATCGAAGCGCTCAATCCACGGCGCGCTCAATGTCGCGGCGCAGGACGATCGCGGTTGTCAAATCCTCGACAACGCCATGAGTGGCGATGAGATCGCGCAGCGTGTTCAGCCTGTCGATGGATGGCACCTCGACCTCGACAATGAGCATTCCCCGCCTCTTTTTCGCTCCCGTCCGGACTGCCGGGAAAGTGGCCTAAAAGCCGACGGAATATGGACATTAGTCTTGACAGAAATACATATGTTCAATACCCGTCAGGCAATTGAACAAGCCTGCAATGTGGGAGGAATAAGCGATATGGCTTCCAATGTTTCGTTGACGGGTCTTGCCCGCGATCTCGAGGAACGCGCCAAGTCGGGCAAGCCTATCCGCATCGGGCTGATCGGCGCCGGCGAGATGGGAACCGATATCGTCACCCGCGTCGCCCATATGTCGGGCATCGAGATCGGCGCCATTTCAGAACTGAACCTGCCCGCCGCCAGCAAGGCGGTGGATATCGCCTTCCAGGAAACAGGGCACGCGCGCGAAGTCTCGAACGCTTCGGCGATGACGGCGGCGATGGAGGCCGGCAAGGTGGCGGTCACCAATGATGCCAGCCTGGTCATCAACAATGACCTGATCGATGTCGTCATCGACGCCACCGGGGTTCCCGCCGTCGGCGCCGAGATCGGGCTGCGTGCCATGGAACACGGCAAGCATCTGGTGATGATGAATGTCGAGGCCGATGTCACCATCGGCGCCTATCTGAAAAGCGAGGCCGACCGCCTCGGCGTCGCCTATTCACTGGGCGCCGGCGACGAGCCGTCTTCCTGCATGGAGCTGATCGAGTTCGTCTCGGCCATGGGACATCCGATCGTTGCCGCCGGCAAGGGCAAGAACAATCCGCTCAACATCGACGCCATTCCCCCCGACTATGAGGAGGAAGCCAAGCGCCGGCACATGAATGTGCGCATGCTGGTCGAATTCGTCGATGGCTCCAAGACCATGGTCGAGATGGCGGCGATCGCCAACGCCACCGGGCTGGTTCCCGACAAGGCCGGCATGCACGGCCCGGCCGCGACGCTCGGCGAATTGTCCAAGGTCCTGGTGCCGCAAAAGGATGGCGGCGTTCTGTCGAAGGTCGGCGTCGTCGACTATTCGATCGGCAAGGGTGTCGCGCCCGGCGTCTTCGTTGTCGCCGACATGTCGCATCCGCGCATCTCCGAGCGCATGGAAGATCTGAAGATGGGCAAAGGCCCGTACTTCACCTTCCACCGTCCCTATCACCTGACCTCGCTCGAAGTGCCGCTGACCTGCGCCCGCGTCGTGCTCTACGGCAAGGCCGACATGGTGCCGCTGGCGAAGCCCGTGGCCGAGGTCTGCGCGGTGGCCAAGAAGGACATGAAGCCGGGCGAGAAGCTCGATGCGATCGGCGAATATTGCTACCGCGCCTGGATCATGACGACGCCGGAGGCGCGCGCCGCCAAGGCCATTCCCTGCGGCCTGCTGCAGGGCGGCTCGGTCACGGCTCCGATCAAGAAGGGCGAGCTCATCACCTATGCGAATGCAGCTCCCGCGGCGGGCTCCAAGATCGCCGAACTGCGCGCCCGCCAGGACAAGCTCGTCTACGGGTCCGTGGGGGCGTGATCATGGCCGGAGCCAGCAAAGCCGTCACTGAGAGTCGCGCCAACCTGCCCTTCGTCTATCGCCAGTACAGCGCCGAGCAGCTCAGGGAGGTGCTCTACAAGATGTACCTCATCCGCCGTTTCGAGGAGGGCGCGGAGGAGTGCTACACGCGAGGCCTCATCCACGGCACCATGCATCTGTCGATCGGCCAGGAAGCCAGCGCCATGGGCATCTGCATGCCGCTCGCCGAGGATGACCAGATCACCTCGACGCATCGCGGCCATGGTCACTGCATCGCCAAGGGCGCCGAGGTCAAGCGCATGTTCGCCGAGTTCTTCGGCAAGACCACCGGCTACTGCAAGGGACGCGGCGGCTCGATGCACATTGCCGATGTCGGCAAGGGCAATCTCGGCGCCAACGGCATCGTCGGCGGCGGCATCCCGATCGCTGTCGGCGCGGCGCTCTCCTCCAAGATGATGAAGACCGGCAAGGTCGTGGTCTCCTTCTTCGGCGACGGCGCCAACAATGAAGGCGCCTTCCACGAGGCACTCAACATGGCGGCGATCTGGAAGCTGCCGGTCATCTTCGTCTGCGAGAACAACGGCTACGGCATGTCGACATCGACGGCCCGCTCGACCGCCGTCAAGAACATCGCCGAGCGCGCCGCCGCCTATTCGATGCCGGGCGTCATCGTCGACGGCAACATCTTCTCCGAGGTCGCCGAGGCGTCTCATCAGGCCGTCGCCCGAGCCCGCGCGGGCGAGGGGCCGACGCTGATCGAATCCAAGACCTATCGCCATCGCGGCCATTCCAAGAGCGACCGCAACCGCTATCGCACCAAGGAGGAGATCGAGGACTGGATGTCGAACCGCGATCCGATCACCCTGTTCGAGAGCGAGCTCAGGGAATTCGGCTTCATCGACGACAAGGGTATCGAGGCCATCCGTGACGCGGTGGCGCAGGAGATCGCCGACGGCGTCGAGTTCGCCAAGGTGAGCCCGTCGCCCGACGTTCGCGACACCGGGAGTTATGTCTATACGGAGCAGGCGTGATGGACGCGATGGTGCGTGAACTGAGCTACGCCCAGGCGATCCAGGAAGCCATGGCGATCGCCATGGACATGGACGAACGCGTCTTCCTGATGGGCGAGGATATCGGCGTCTATGGCGGCGCCTTCCAGGTCACCGGCGATCTTGTCGAACGTTACGGCGCTGACCGCGTGATCGACACACCGATCTCGGAACTGGGCGGTGCGGGCGTCGCGGTGGGCGCTGCCCTCACCGGCATGCGGCCGATCTTCGAGTTCCAGTTTTCCGATTTCGCCACGCTCGCCATGGAGCAGATCGTCAACCAGGCGGCCAAGATGCGCTTCATGCTGGGTGGCGAGGTCTCGGTTCCCGTCGTGATGCGCTTTCCCGCCGGTTCCGGCACCGGTGCGGCGGCCCAGCATAGCCAGAGCCTCGAGGCCTGGCTCGGCCATGTGCCGGGTCTGAAAGTCATCCAGCCGGCGACGCCCTACGACGCCAAGGGCATGCTGCTGGCGGCGGTCGCCGATCCCGATCCGGTGATGATCTTCGAGCACAAGCTGCTCTACAAGACGAAGGGCCCGGTGCCCGAAGGCTATTACACGGTGCCGATCGGCAAGGCCGATATCCGCCGAGAGGGCCGCGACCTGACGATCGTCGCCACCTCGATCATGGTGCAGAAGGCGCTCGACGCCGCTGCCGCGCTGGAGAGCGAAGGCATCGACGTCGAAGTCGTCGATCTGCGAACCATCCGGCCGATGGACAAGCAGACCGTGATCGACAGCGTCAAGAAGACGTCGCGGCTGATGTGCGTCTACGAAGCGGTCAAGACGCTGGGCATCGGCGCCGAGGTCAGCGCGATGATCGCCGAAAGCGAGGCGTTCGACTATCTCGACGCGCCGATCGTGCGGCTGGGCGGCGCCGAGACGCCGATCCCCTACAATCCGGAACTCGAGAAAGCGACGGTGCCGCAGGTTCCCGACATCATCACCGCCGCGCGCGACCTCGTGAAAGGGGTTCGCTAGCCCATGCCGACCGAAGTCATTCTTCCAAAGGTCGACATGGACATGGCGACCGGACAGATCTCGCGCTGGTTCGCCGAGGAAGGCGCCAGGGTCAAGAAGGGCGATGTGCTGTTCGAGATCGAGACCGACAAGGCGGCGATGGAAATCGATGCACCGGCCAGCGGCGTCCTGCGAGATGTCACCGGCAAGGAAGGTGTCGATATCGCGGTCGGCGCGGCTGTCGCGTGGATCTATGCCGACGATGAAAGCTATGCGCCAATCTCCCCCCTCGAGGGGGAGATGTCGACAAAGTCGACAGAGGGGGTTGCCTCAGGAGGCACCGCCCCCGCGTCGAGCACTGCCGAGAGGACCCCACCCGACCGGCCTGCGGCCGGCCACCCTCCCCTCGAGGGGGAGGGGAGAACCCGCGCGACACCTTTGGCACGGCGCCTTGCCCGTGAGGCAGGCATTGCGCTCTCCAATATATCAGGCACGGGCCCGCATGGCCGTGTGGTGAAGGCCGATGTCGATGCGGCACTTTCCTCCCCCCTTGAGGGGGAGGTGTCCGCGAAGCGGACGGAGGGGGTCGCCTCAGAAGGCACCGCCCTTGCGCCGAGTCCGGTCGAAGCGACCCCACCCGACCGGCCTTTGGCCGGCCACCCTCCCCTCAACGGGGAGGGGGACGTGCTGCGCTTGTTCGAAGCGGGCTCCTACGAACTGGTCCCGCATGACAACATGCGCATGACCATCGCGCGCCGGCTGGTCGAGGCCAAGACCACCATCCCGCATTTCTACCTGACGCTCGACTGCGAACTCGATGCGCTCTTGGCGCTGCGGACGCAGATCAATGCGGCGGCGCCGGTGAAGAAGACCGAAAAGGGCGAGGCTCCCGCCTACAAGCTGTCGGTCAACGACATGGTGATCAAGGCGATGGCGATGGCGCTGAAGGCGGTGCCGGATGCCAATGCGTCGTGGACGGAAAGCGCCATGGTCAAGCACAAGCATGCCGATGTCGGCGTTGCCGTGTCGATCCCGGGTGGCTTGATCACGCCGATCATCCGCAAGGCGGACGAAAAGACGCTGTCCACCATCTCCAACGAGATGAAGGATCTGGCCAGTCGCGCGCGCAGCCGCAAGCTGAAGCCGGAAGAGTATCAGGGCGGCACCACGGCGGTGTCCAGTCTCGGCATGTTCGGCATCAAGGATTTTGCCGCGGTCATCAACCCGCCGCATGCGACGATCCTGGCGGTCGGCGCCGGCGAGGAGCGGGCAGTGGTCAAGAACGGCGAGATCAAAATCGCCACCGTGATGTCGGTGACATTGTCGACCGACCATCGTGCCGTCGACGGTGCGCTCGGTGCCGAATTGCTCGTCGCCTTCAAGCGGCTGATTGAGAACCCGATGGGCATGCTGGTCTAGGCCGGCGCCAGATGATGCGCCGGCTCACAAACAGAAACGACTTGTCAGGCGCCGACCCTTGACCCATGTTCTAGATGGATCGCTATCCACGGAGGCCAACATGCCCGCATTCGACCCATCTGACGTCAAAACCCTGTTCAGCAAGGTCATGGGCGCGTCGCCGTCCGATATCAAGCTGGTGGCCCAGCGCCTGCACGATCACGCCTTCGAGCCGCGCATGTCGGCGGAGGAGACGAGGCAGCTTGTCGTCGGCCTCGGCTATGACAGCCTGGATGCGTTCTGCGCCGACATCGGCCTTCCCCTGCATATCGCAGAGCGCTGGAGCCGTTTTGGCGTTTCCGGCGAGATGAAGCAGGTGTTCACGCTGCTGGCGGCCCAGCGCAAGCGGGTGGCCGAGGCGATCGCCGAGTTCGAGTCCATGACCCATGTCGGCGTCGAGGATTTTTTGCGCGAGCGCGGGCTGATATAGCCCGTAAAAACCCGTCGGATCGAAGCCGTTTCAGCCACCCTTGGCAAGCAGCGCCGTGGCCGTATTGCTATCAGTGATCAGCACATTGGTGCTGACGGCTTTCAGCGCGGCGAGGATCGCCGCGACCTTGCGCTTGCCGCCGGCGGCCAGCACCACGTTCGGCACCTGGGCGACAACATCGAGATCGATGGCCATGACACGTCCGTTGACTTCATGGTCGACCAACGCGCCATTGGCGTCGACGAAATAGCACAGCATGTTGGCGACCGCGCCCTTCGCTTTCAGCGAGGCGATCAGCGAGGATGGCACGATGCCGTGCCGGAAGATGGTGGCATCCGGCGACATGTCGCCCACCGTCAGTAGCGCGATGTCGGCGGCGGCCGCGCGCTGGCGTACGTCCTGCAGGGTCGGCTGTGCCCAGAGGAGATCGCGCAGCGAGGAATAGTCGACGATCACCGGCGCGGTAATCTGGTAGCTGTCCACATCGAAGACATCGGCGACCTTGGCGGCGACGATGGACGGATTGATCCATTGCGAGTGCGGCAGGCTGCCGACGAGCGCCACCACGGAGGCGCGCTTCAGCTGCCGGCGGGCGAGGAAACCGAGGCTGGCATGCAGCGTCGCGCCGCCGCCGATCGCCAGCGTCATGCCGTCCCGCATCTGCTCGCCGAGGTAGGCGGCGACGGCATGGCCGATCGCCTTTTCAAGATGGTCATGGGCCGAAGGCGTCGGGATGACCACGGCGGCGTTGAGACCCCAGCGCTTCTCAAGCGCGCGCTCGAGCCCGACCTGTTCGGCCGTCGGGGCATTGATCATGGTGACGACGATGCCTTCGGCGGTGCAGGCGGCAAGTGTGCGCATGACCTTCACCCTGGAGACATCGAGCTTTTCGGCGATCTGCTCCTGCGTGAAGCCTTCGACATAGTAGAGCCACGCCGTCTTGACGTTGAGATCCGACGAGACCATCGGGAGGCGAGCCGGTGTGGGTTTTTCCGTGGGCATCGGTCCTCCTCCTTCATGAGCCATGGCATGGCCGGATGCCCTCTTCGGAGAAACGGCGGCCGGATGTCAACTGATGCCGGTTTCCGGCGCGTCGACTGTGGCACAATCCTGTTCATTTGTAATTGACATTGTACATATGAACATATTTTGTGGGTTTCACGCGCTGTGTCATCCACCAGTCATATGCGCCGTGCAGGGAGGAAGAGACGGGGAACTGGCCAGGGGCCGGACCGGTCATGCACAGAAAGACAGGAGGTCTCATGAAGACGCACTTCATCAAGCTGCTGGCCAGCCAGCTGGCGCTCGCGGCAACTTTGTTTGCCGGCGTGGCAAACGCCGAAACACTGACGCTTTATACATCACAGCCTGAAGCCGACGCGGCCAAGACCGTGGATGCGTTCAAGAAAGCGCAGCCGCGTATCGATGTGAACATCTATCGCTCCGGAACAAGCGACATCCTCACCAAGATGGCGGCGGAGTTCGCCGCCGGCAGCCCGCAGCCCGATGTGCTTCTGATCGCCGACGCGGTCAGCATGGAGCTGTTGAAGAAGGACGACCGGCTGCTGCCTTATCCAGAGGCAAAGCTTGATGGCATCGAGCCGGATGCCTATGACGCCGACAAGACCTATTTCGGCAGCAAGCTGATCACCACCGGCATCGTCTATAACACAGCGGCCGCTGAAAAGCCGGAGCATTGGGCCGACCTCACCAAGCCCGTCTATGCCGATGGCCTGGTCATGCCGAGCCCGCTTTATTCGGGTGCGGCCGCCTACCTGCTTTCAGGCTTCGTCGGCGATGCCAATTATGGCTGGGACTTCTTCCAGAAGCTGAAGGCCAACAATACCGTCAGCGTGCGCGGCAATGGCGCCGTGCTGAAGTCGGTGGCATCAGGCGAGAAGCCCTATGGCATCCTGGTCGACTTCATGGCGATGAATGCCAAGAAGAAGGGTTCGCCGGTCGAGTTCGTGTTCCCCAGCGAAGGCGTGCCGGCGGTGACCGAACCGGTCGCCATCATGAAGACCGCCAAGAATGTCGACGGCGCCAAGAAGTTCGTCGACTTCATTCTTTCCGACGACGGCCAGAAGCTCGCACTGTCCATGGGCTATCTGCCGGCGCGCGCCTCGGTCGGCCGCCCCGAATGGCTGCCGGAAGGCGTCAAGATCAAGGTGATGCCGTTCGACACCAAGGCAATCGTCACCAAGACCGTCGCCGACAAGGCGAAGTTCTCGGAACTGTTCGGCGGCTGAGCCGGCAAATCCCGGCGGGATGCCGTCACAACGGCATCCCTGACGGGCGAGACCCGAGCGCATCGGCCGATCGATCCCCAGGAAAAGCAATCATGTCAACACGGATCAGGGAAAGCCGTGGCGAGGAAATGGCCCTGACGGCGGCGGTAGCCATCGTCATCGTCCTGCTGTCGCTGCTGCCGATGCTGCGCCTCATCAAGGAGATCGTCGCACCCGGCGGCACACTGTCGGCCGCCGCGATAAAGGCGGGGCTCGCCAGCCCAGCGACCTGGATCGCGACCTGGCACACGCTGGTAGTCGGCGTCGGCGGCACCCTGCTGGCGGTGCTGTCTGGAACGCTGGTGGCCCTCCTCATCACGCTGACCGATATCCGTCGCCGCGGTGCCCTGGTGCTCTGCTACGTCATGCCCTTGATGATCGCACCACAGGTGACGGCGCTGGCCTGGCTGCAACTGTTCGGCCCGGCGAGCCCGTTCCTCAAACTCTTCGGCGCGGCACCGCCGCTCGGTACCAAAAATCCGCTCTATTCCACATCAGGCATTGTCCTGCTGCTCGGCGTGCAGTACGGCCCGCTGGTCTTCCTCCTGGTGCGTGCCGGCCTGCGCAAGCTGCCGCGCGAACTGGTCGAGGCGGCGCGGGCGGGCGGCGCCGGCTGGTTCACCGTGCTGATCACCATCGTGCTGCCGCTGATGACGCCGTCGATCATGGCGGCAGCGGCACTCGCCTTCGTGTCCTGCGTCGGCAATTTCGGTATCCCGGCCTTCCTTGGCATTCCCGCCAACTATCTCGTGCTGCCAACGCTGATTTATCAAAAATTGGCCGGCGGCGGCCCCGCCGTGCTGGGCGAAACCGCATTCCTGTCGGTGCTGATCGGCGTCATCGCCATGGCGGGTATGCTGGCCCAGGAGGTCATGAGCCGCCGCCGCGACTATCGCATCAGCTCGACATCGCTGGCGGCCGAGCCCTATGAACTCGGCCGGTGGCGGCCCGCCGTCCAGGCCGGCATGTGGCTGCTGGTCGTCCTGGTGCTGGTCCTGCCGCTGTTCGGGCTAGCGCTGACGTCGCTGGTGCCGGGCTACGGAATTGCGCTCACCGCCAAGACGATAACGCTCGACAATTATCGTTTCGTGCTGTTCGAGCATGACGCGGCCAATCGCGCCTTCTTCAACAGCTTCTGGCTATCGATCGCGGCTGCCTTCTTCGCGGTCATCGTCGCCGTGCCGATCGGCTATCTGATCGCCTGGGGCAAGCAGCGCTGGGTGCGGTTGCTCAACCTTTCGGTCGAATTGCCCTATGCCTTGCCGGGCGTGGTGCTGGCGATCGCCTCGCTGCTGCTGTTCCTGCGGCCGATCCCGCTGACCGGCATCCAGCTCTACAACACGGTCTGGATCATCCTCTATGCCTACCTCGCCCGCTTCCTGGTGCTGGCGCTGCGGCCAACCATCAGCGGCTATCATCAGATCGACCGGGCATTGGAGGAGGCTGCGCAAGTGGCGGGCGCCGGGCTGTTCACGCGCATGCGCACGATCATCTTTCCGCTCGTCGCACCCGCGGCGATCGCCGGCGGCCTGCTGATCTTCATGACCGCGCTCAGCGAGCTTACCGTGTCGGCGCTGCTGTGGTCGTCGGGCTCGGAGACGATCGGCGTCGTGATGTTTTCCTTCGAGCAGGGCGGCGATTCCAACTACGCGGCGGCGATGTCGGTCATCACGGTGGCGGTCACCTTCGTGCTGATGCTGGTGACCAATCTGCTTGCCCCCTACCTTCCCAGCGGAGTGCTGCCATGGCGCGATTGAGCCTGGACAATGTGACCAAGAGCTTCGCCAATTTCGATGCGGTGAAGGATGTGTCGATCGATGTCGCCGACGGCGAGTTCCTGGCGGTGCTCGGGCCCTCCGGCTGCGGCAAGACGACGTTGCTGCGGCTGGTCGCCGGATTCGAGAAAGTGACATCAGGCGAAATCCGCATCGGCAGCGAGGTCGTGTCGGGCAAGGGCAGCAGTGTCGCGCCGGAGAAGCGGCGGGTCGGCATCGTCTTCCAGAACTATGCGCTGTGGCCGCACATGACGGTGGCAGAAAACATCGGCTATTCGCTGAAGGTGGCGAAGCTCGATAGGGCTGTCGCACGCCGGAAGGTTGCCGATGCGCTGGCGCTGGTCAACCTGCAAGGGCTGGGCGACCGCCGGCCGGCCAATCTCTCGGGCGGCCAGCGCCAGCGCGTGGCGTTGGCGCGCTGCCTTGTCGCCGCGCCCTCGCTGGTGCTGTTCGACGAGCCGCTCGCCAATCTCGACGTGCATCTGAGGGCCTCGATGGAGGACGAGTTCGCGTCCTTCCACAAGCGCACCGGCACGACCATCGTCTACATCACCCATGATCAGGCCGAGGCGATGGCTCTGGCCGACCGCATCGCGGTGATGGATGGCGGGCGCCTTGCCCAGCTGGCGACGCCGCGCGAACTCTATCATGAGCCGGCAAATGAAATGGTGGCGTCCTTCATTTCGCAAGGTATTTTGCTGCCCGCCGATGTGCTCGGCGCGGAACAGGCAGGTCACTGCAAGGTCCGGGTTCTCGGCGCTGATCTGGTTGTCCGCTGCCGGCTTGGCGAGCGGCCGCGCGCTGGCGCAAGGATCTGCTGCCGGTCAGCCGATCTCGACGTGTCGCCGGACGGCCCCGGTTTCGACGGCTTGGTCAAGCGAGTGATCTACCAGGGCGGCTCGGCGCGCATCGAATTCACGCCTTTCGCCAGCCCCGACCTCATCTTGCATTTCGAACAGCCCGACCCGGTCGTGCTGGAGAGCGGAGCCCAGGCGCGCCTGCGGATACGATCCGGCTGGCTGATCCCGGCGGTGGGGGCGGTATCATGATGATGCTCGATCTGTTCGGTGGCTTTGGGGAAAAGGGCCGCACCAGTCTTGCTGTCAGCAGCGGAAACGATCGCATCCTGCTCGACATCGGCATCAAGGTCGGCGCTTCCGGAGCAGAATATTATCCGGCGCTGAACGGGTCGATCGCCGACATCGACGCGCTGCTCGTGTCGCATGCCCATGAGGACCATATCGGCGCGCTGAGCTGGCTGTTGTCGCGCGGCTATGTCGGCCCGATCTTCATGACGGCCGAGACCCGCGACGAGGCTCCGGCCGCACTTGCCGGCTACGCGGACCCCAATGATCTCAAGCAGTTCCCCTTTCCAAAAGATCGCGTCGAGCTTTTCGAGCCCGGCGATACGCTGGAGAGCGGCAATCTCTCCATCAGGACTGGACGGTCAGGGCATGTCGTTGGCGGCGCCTGGTTTGCCGTCGATGATGGCGAAAGCCGCGTTGCCTATTCCGCCGACGTGGTGCCGGACAGCAATGTCTTCGTCATGGACACGATCCCACAATGCGACCTTCTTGTCCTCGACGCCTCCTACGGCGCCGATCCAGTGCCGGGCGCGGCGCGGGCGCGCGAGATTTCGCGGTGGGTGGCGAAGCATCCGCAGGGGTGTCTTTTGCCGACGCCGCTGTCGGGCCGGTCGCTCGAATTGATCGCGGCCTTGCCGGGACCGTTTGCCATCCATGCCGGCATGCGTTCGTCACTGGAAGCGCAGATCGGCGCCACCGCATCCCTGCTGCCAGGTGTCTCGGAGTTCTTGCTTCGCCGATTGCAGGATGCAGCCGACTGGACCGATGCCGATCCCCTGCCGTCGCTGCCGTTGCTTGCCGATGACGGCATGGGTGAGGCCGGACCCTCGTCGCGGCTGCTGCCGCGCGCCGACCAGGCCGGTTTTCCAGTGCTGCTCACCGGGCATCTGCCGTCCGGCTCGCCGGGCGATCTGTTGCACAAGGCCGGTCGGGCGGACTGGGTGCGCATGCCCACCCATCCGACGCTGTCGGGCAATGTCGAAATCTGGGAAAGAGCGGGGCGCCCTATGGCGCTCGGTCATTCCTGCGCCGCCGATCTTCTCGATGATCTCAAAAGCCACATCCCGCCGCTGCGCACGCAATGCCGCACCGGCCAGCGCATCACGGTGCCGGAGGCAAGAAAACCATGAGAATTCTGATCTGCAACGATGACGGCATCGAAGCCCCGGGGCTTGCCCGTCTCGTCAAGGCCGCCGGCTTGTTGAGCGACGATGTGTGGGTGGTCGCGCCCGATGGCAAGCGCACCGCCGCCGGTTCGTCGCTGACGATCGCTCGGCCCTTGACCATGCAGCGCGTGAGGCCGGGCTGGTATTCCTGTTCCGGCACGCCCGCCGACTGCGTGGTGAGCGCAATGACGTGGCTGTTTGCCGATGCGCGGAAGCCGGACCTGGTGCTGGCGGGCGTCAATGACGGCCGCAACGTCGCCGAGGATCTCGCCTATTCCGGCACGCTTGGGATTGCGCGAGAGGCGACCTTCTGGGGCTTGCCTGCCATAGGCTGCTCTCGCGTGAAGAACCCTCACTTCACCGATGCCGATGACCAGTGGCTGGGCACACTGATCGCCTCACTGTGGCGGTCGCGTGCCGACTGGGCGACGGATGGCCATTGGTTGAGCATCAACCTGCCGACTTCGCTGCCGGCCGAAGTCAGGCAGCCGCGCATCGGCCGCGACAAGATCGCCCGCAAGGCCGAGATCATGGAGAGCGATGGTAATCGCACGGTCATCACCATTCCGCGCGGCCGCGACCATGCCAGCCAGCCGGGCGACGAAAACGCGGCGATCGATGCAGGCTTCATCAGCATCAACCGGCTGAACTGGTTTGGAGAAACGCGGCTGGACCAGGGGCTTCTGAACGGGGTCCTGGGCCCGCAGCAAGCTAGCTGATCCCAGGTCTGATGAAATCGGACGGGCGGCCGCTTGTTGAGTCGCGCCTCGATAGCAAGGCCCTGCGCGTGGTGATCCAGATCACCAACCTGTCAGCGGCCAAATTGCGCCAATCCAGTGCTTATGCTTGAAGCCGCCGCTATTTCATTCCACATCGGTCAGGATGAAGGGCGAGACAGGAGAACGGCGTCGGAATCTGTTGTGGGGCATCCCCGCATCGCTGATCCTGCATGCGCTTGTCGCGGCGCTCCTGGTATATGGCATACCCACGCCTCCGGAACAGCCGCAGGAGGAGCAGCCAGTCAATGTCGCGCTCGTGCCTCCGCCCGAGCAGCCGAAGCCGAGACCTGCTCCCGTGTTGCCCCCTAAGCCGCCGGAACCGAAGGTTGAAAAGCCGCCCGAACAGAAAGTTGAAAAACCGCCTCCGCCGGAAAAGCAGGCGCGCAAGCCCCCTCCAATCGAGGTCCTGAAGCCCGTTTTTCAGTTCGGCGACAAGGATGGCGGCCCCAGGAAATCCCTGGATGGGGCCAGCGCTGAAGACAATTCGCCCGCGCCGGCCAAGGATGAGGATTCGAAGCCTGTCGTGCCGAAGCAGGCAGAGGAAAAATCCATCGCGCCGGCAGATTCAACCAGAGTCGGCGAGAAGCCGGCAACCGCAGCCAAGCAGGCCGAGCCCACGCAGGAGAAACAGGCAGCTTCAGCCCAGGACGTAGACAAACAGCAGGCAGTCGAACAAGACGCGCACGACGCAAACAAGCAAACGGCCGAGGCACCAACGCCATTGACTACGGCGGGTAGCGACAGTGAGGCCGAGCTTCCCACAATCGAGCTTCCCACATCAGCCGAAGCGCCGAAGCCCAGGCCTGCAAATGCGCCAAAGCCCGAGCCTTCAAAGGTCTCGAAGTCCGCAAGCGAGAGCGCTAGGAGGCCAAGTTCCACGGACGTAGCCGCTGCATCGCGGCGCTATTCGGACCTTCCGGGCGTCCGCAAGCTCTACTCACAGGGCGCGACCGGCGACGCGTCGGCCACAAGCTCGATGGCCGGAGTGCCTCGCGGCAAGCGGGCAGCCAAACTTTGCGCCAGCGCGTTGCAGCAGCAATTGCTGGATGCCTCCTATTTCCCCGAGCTGATCCCAAGTGTTCCGCTGAAGGCTGGCAACATCCTCGACGCCCCCGATGTAGCCTTCCGCACGACAACCACCTGGTATCATCTGGGCTTTCGATGCGAGGTCGACAGCGATGCGACGAGGGTCTTGTCTTTCAATTTCCGTGTCGGGCCAGTGATCCCGCCTGGCGATTGGGTCCGTCTTGGACTGCCTGTTCGCTAGCAGATCAGGCAGGAACACCGAGTCCAGCCAATTGCCGGCTAACTTCATGCCAGTCGACGCAGACGAAATCGGCACCCGCCGCTATCAGCCGTGCGCCATGTTCGGCGTAGGTGTGGCCGCCACCGGTGTAGCCGATCGCCGTCATGCCGGCGGCGACGGCGCCCTTGATGCCGAAGGGCGAATCCTCGATGACGATGCAGTCGGCGGGGTTGGCGCCCATCTTGTCGGCGGCGAACAGGAAAATGTCTGGCGCGGGCTTGCCGTTCTTGACCATCGAGGAGCTGTAGATCGCATCGCCGAAAAATCGCGCCAGTCCCGTAACGGCCAGGCTGTGGTTGATGCGCTCGACGGAGGATGACGAGGCAACGCAGCGGTCGCCGGCAAGAGTCCGCAGAAACGCGGTGATGCCCGGTGTCGGTTTCAATTCCTGCGAAAACACCACCTTGGTCTCGGCCCAGATGTCGCCATCCGCCGCCGCCGGAAACTGGTGGCCGGTCAAATCCTTGATCTTGGCGATGATGTCGGACTGCTTCATGCCGACGCATTGGGCGATAATGCCGCCATGGACGCCGGGCATGCCGTGCTTTTCATAGACGCGCTCATAGGCCCTGGCGGCCAGCGGTTCGCTGTCGACGAGAACGCCGTCGCAATCGAAAATAATAGGCCTTGGTCGCGCCACGCGCTTCTCCATCGAGTCAATTCCGCACATCGCTATCGGCAAAAAATCAAATGTTCAATAGCGCGGGTGTCTTGGGCCACAAGCCGACGGGCTCAAAGCTGGCGCAGCGCATCGCTCGCACGGGAAGTCCCGAGTGCCCGTTGCATGGCTTGCCGGGACTGCGCTCGATCCGGCGTTATCCAGTTCGGCTCGGCACCGAGGAAGCGGTCGAGGAAAGCCACCGCATAGGCCGGCACCTCGGTCACGTTCTCGCGATAGGACCACCAGGTGCGCAGGTCGTCGGCGCATTTGTCGATGCTGGGTGCCGTGCCGAATTCCTGCTCGTGGATCGCCGAAATCACCGAGACGCAGTAGTTGGTGTAGAGGAAACCCTCCGGCCAGAAGCGGACGATTTCCAGCGTGCCGGCATTCGTTTCCGTTTCGATCAGCTGAGTGAGGCCGGAGATTTCCCTGGCCGGCGCCTGTTTGATCAGCTCGCGCAGCACGAGGCCGGCGGCAAAGACGATGAAGTCGGCGCGGTCGATCGCGGCGAAGCGCTTCTGCGCCTCCATGATCTCGACCCAGTCGAGAAAGGCCCTGGTGAGCTTGGCCTCGTCGATTTCAAAGCGCACGCCAAAAGTCTCCGAAACCACCTTGGCGCTGCCGCGAAAGGTGGCGCGGAACCAGCGCAGCTGCCGCAACCGATGGCGAAGGTCGGGCATTAAGGCCAGTTCGTCCCTAAAGGGCAGATCCATATTCCTCGTATCCTGTTTCCCGGCCAGGGTAGCACAATGGCGCCGTCGCCGAAATCTGTCAGCGTTCCTGTGGATGATGGCAGATAAGGTCAATATCATACATATTGACATTCTCGGAAACAAATGTTCTCACTTTGCTGTTGTCGCGTGCTGGTCCAAGGTGCGGTTCAACTGAGGCTTCGGGAGGAGAACCGAATGGCGATTTGGCAGTGGGGACTGCTTCTGCTGGTTATCGTGTGGGCGCTGCAATCGCTCGGCGTCTGGCTGCAGATGCGGCACTATTCGGATGTCTTCAGGGGCGTCACCGATCAGTACAAGGATGGCTTCGTCGGAGCCGGCAATTTTCGCGGTCGATTGGCCAAGGGCACCATCGCGCTTGTCGTGGTGACACCCGATCTGGTCGTGCGCCGCCTGATGGTGATGAGCGGCCGTTCCGTGTTCACCAAATTCAAAAGACATGAAGAGTTCGAGGGCGTTCCCCTCGATCGGCTCCGGTCCAACCCTGCAATCATGGGGGAGGGGGAATCCGGTGTGGCCGAGGCCGTGAAACGGGCGATCGAACAGATCGACAAAACACGGTCGGAGCCGGGGAAGAAGCCGGGTCTGTCCGGTTTGAACGTAGCAAGGGCCTAGAGGACGAGAGGACGCCGCGCACCGACTGGGATTAACCGGCGGGCGGCATAAGGAGGAGAAATGTCTGTATTTTCGTTGTTGGCGCAGCATGCCGACATGGCCGTGCACAATCTGCATGTCGCAGGTGCCATGGTCTCGGATGCTGCTTTGCATGGCAAGCTCGCCGTCGAGCATGCCTCCGACCATCTCGTTGTCCTGGCGCAAGCGGACAGCGGACCCATCACCGTCGATGAGTTCAAGGAAAAACTGAAAGACGTTCAGCAGGAAGAGCAACTCGGCTGGCTGACCGCCATCGGCAAGTACTTCATCGGCATCTTCCAGAAGGGCGGCGAGGTCTTCGCCGGCTTCGTCACCGGCATCATTCCGACGCTGGTGGTGCTGATGACGGCCTTCTATGCCGTCACCGAACTGGTCGGCGAAGAGCGCGTGCATGGCCTGGCGCGCGGCGCCGGCCGGATCGCACTGACCCGCTACACGCTGTTGCCGCTGCTTGCGGTGTTCTTCCTCACCAATCCGATGGCCTATACGTTCGGATCGTTCCTGGAAGAAAAGCACAAGCCGGCCTTCTATGACGCGGCCGTGTCCTATGTGCACCCGCCGCTCGGCCTGTTCCCGCACATCAATCCCGGCGAATATTTCGTCTGGGGCGGCATTCTCGTCGCGCTGCTGGAGCTGGAGAAGAAGGGCGTCGTCGTGGCCGGCTACCACGTCAAGGTGGCGATCTGGTACGCCATCGTCGGTCTCGTCATCATCCTGCTCAAAGGCATGCTGACCGAACGCATCACCGCCATCATGGCGCGCCGCCAGGGCGTCGAGCTGTAAGGGCGGGGAGGACATCATGGACAGGACATACAAAGCCGTACGGATTTCCCAGGGCAAGACCGGCTGGGGTGGCCCGCTGGTCATCGAGCCGACCGCGCAGCGAAGCAAGGTTGTTTCGGTGACTGGCGGTGGCATTCATCCCGTGGCGCAACTCATCGCCGATATGACTGGTGCCGAAGCCGTCGACGGGTTCAGGGCACCGCCGATCGAAAGCGAGATGGCGGTTGTCGTCGTCGACTGCGGCGGCACCGCACGATGCGGCGTCTATCCGCGCAAGCGTATCCCGACCGTCAATCTGACGCCGGTCGGTCAATCCGGGCCGCTGGCCCAGTTCATCACCGAGGACATCTACGTTTCGGGCGTAAAGCCGGCCAACATCACAATGGCGGACGGATCCGAAACGGTCACGACTGCAGGGGGAGCAGCAGCGATGAGTTCGAGCAACACCAATGCGACGCCGACGGCGCTCCCTAGCGAGGGCGGGCTGATCGGCCTCATCAGCACGATCGGCCGCGTCATGGGTCGTATCGTCGGCATCTTCTTCAACGCCGGCCGCCGCACCATCGATCAGGTCATCCGCAACGTGCTGCCGTTCATGGCCTTCGTGACCATGCTCATCGGCCTGATCCTCTACACCGGTATCGGCGATGTGCTGGCACAGCCGATGGGTCCGCTGGCCAACAACATCGTCGGCCTGCTGATCATCTCGGCGATCTGCGGCCTGCCGTTCCTGTCGCCCATCCTCGGGCCGGGCGCTGTTATCGCGCAGGTCATCGGCGTCGCCATCATCGGCCCGCAGATCGCCAACGGCACGATTTCGCCGGCAATGGCGCTGCCGGCGCTGTTTGCCTACAATACCCAGGTGGGCTGCGACTTCGTCCCTGTCGGCCTGGCGCTCGGTGAAGCCAAACCGAAGACGATCGAAATCGGGGTTCCGGCGGTGCTCATCAGCCGCCAGATCATGGGCCCGGTCTCTGTGCTGATCGCCTGGGTCGTCAGCCTGATCGTGTTCTGAAGACAGGTACACAATGAGGTTCGCCATATGACGGTTCTTCTGAGAACACGGGTCACCGCCATCGGCCCCGAAGTGGCGGACCTCGCCGAAGCGGGCGTGGTCATACTGTTTGCGGATGGCTCGCCGCCGGAGCTTGCAGAAGTTTCCGTGCTCCACAAGACGGAGTACGGACCCAGCGACGGCGCGCCTCAAAAGGGCGCGTCGATCACCCTCGGCCCGGTTTCCGCTGTCATAACGGCGATCGGCGCCAGCGCCTGGAGCAAGGTGCTTGAAATGGGCCATGTCGTCATCTCGTTCAACGGCGCCGCCGAGGCCGAGAGGCCAGGGGAAATCTGCGCATCGCCGGTCGATCCGGAAGCGCTCGTGACCGCCCTGAAGACCGGCACGATCATCACCATCGCCGCCTGACAGCATTCGCGCCGTCCCGTCTGGCGGTGGCGCCAAGAAAAGCAGAGTATTTGCCATGGAACGCTCGACCATCGTCAGAGTGCATGAAGGTTTGCACGCCCGTCCCGCGACGCGGTTCGTCAAACTCGCCAAGGGTTTCGAATCCGATGTCGAACTGGTCAAGGACGGCAAGGCGGTCAGCGCCAAGAGCTCAGTCAAGCTCATGCTGCTGGCGATCAAGGAGAACCAGGAAGTCACTGTGCGGGCGAACGGCGCCGACGCCATCGAGGCGATCGAGGCGCTGATCGGCTATCTGGAAAATCCGAGAGCGGGCCTGGATGATGAAGCTGAGTCGCAGAGCCCGGCGAATGGGCAGGAAATGGCACCCGCGCCAGCGCCCGAATCCGTGCCGGCGACGCTTGGTCGAGCAACCGGCTTGCGTGGTGTAGCCGCAAGCGAAGGATTTGCCATCGGACCGGCCTTTGCGCATTTCCCGCCCGATATTGCCGGACAAGGCCGCATGTTGCAGGCGGAGGAGATTGCCGGCGAGATCGACAGGTTCCGCGCCGCCGTTGGCGCCGTCCAGGCGCGCATGGACCATGCGTTGGCGCAGGACAGCCTGTCGGCTGGAGACCGCGGCATCGTCGCCGCGCTTCGTGACATCGCCGCCGACGACAGCCTGACCGGCGAGGCCGAGACCTTGATCAAGGGCGGCAACGATGCGATTTCGGCTGTCATCACAGCAACTTCCACCATCGCCGCCGATTTCGGTGCTGTCGACGATCACTATCTCAACGCGCGGGCGGACGACGTCCAGGCGGTCGGCCGGCAGATCTGCCTGGTGCTGCTGGGGCAGGACGATGTCAGCCTCGAAAACATCCCCGAAGGGGCTATCCTGATTGCCGACGACATCGGCGCCTGGGATCTGGCGCGCGCGCCGCTGAAGCGCATCGGCGGCGTGGTCTGCGGCCATGGCGGCGCGACCTCGCACATCGCCATCATCGCCCGCTCGCACGGCATTCCGGCGGTGCTCGGCCTCGGCGACCAGGTCAATGCCTTGCGCACGGCGCGAGAAGTCGCTCTCGACGGCAATGCCGGCCATGTGATCATCGACCCCGACGAGGCGACCCGCGCCGATTTCGCCGGCCGCGTCGAAGCGGCGGCAAGGGAGCGCGCCGGGCTGACCGTCTTCAAGACGGTGACGCCGAAGCTCGCCGACGGCAGGATCATCGAGGTCGCGGCCAATATCGGCTCGCTTGAAGAAATCGAGGCGGCGCAGGAGGCCGGCGCCATGGGCGTCGGCCTGTTCCGCACCGAGCTTCTGTTCATGCGCCATATGCACCTGCCCTCGGAAGATATGCAGGCGGAGACCTATGCGGCGCTGGCCAAGGCTTTTGCGCCCTACCCGGTCATCGTGCGGACACTCGATATCGGCGGCGACAAGCCGATTGCCGGCATCGAATTTCCCGATGAGGAAAACCCCTTCCTCGGCTGGCGCGGCATCCGCATGTGCCTCGACCGGCCCGACATCTTCAAGCGCCAGCTGCGGGCGCTGCTGCGGGCGGCCGTGCACGGCAACATCAAGGTGATGCTGCCGATGGTGTCCGATATTGGTGAGGTCAGGCGGACGCGGCTTCTGGTCGATGAATGCGCCGCCGAACTGAAAGCCGAAGGCGTGCCACATGCGACGTTCGATCTCGGCGTGATGATCGAAACCCCGGCCGCCGTGCTGATCGCCCCGGCTTTGGCCAGGGAGGTCGCTTTCTTCTCGATCGGCACCAATGACCTCACCCAGTACATCATGGCCGCCGACCGGCTCAACCCGACCGTGGCGAAGCTCAACGATGTCACCAATCCGGCCGTCATGTCGGCTATCGACTTGACGGCCAAAGCCGGCGTCGCCGCCGGCATCATGGTCGGCATGTGCGGTGAGGCGGCCGGCCGCCCCGATCTCATTGCGACCTTCGTGAGGATGGGGCTGACCGAACTCTCGATGAGCCCGGCCTCGATCCAGCGCGCCAAGAAAACGATCATGGCGATGGCGGCGGAAGGCTAGCCGAGGTCTCGATAATTACGGCAAATGGGCAAGCAAGGTGGCGAAAACCGGTGTCAATTCACTGATCGGGTTCGCCCTGGCGCAGGCCTGAACGATGCGGTCGTGGCGGATATCGGCTGCCAGGATCGCGATCTCCAGCATATCCGGCTCCGGCGAACCGTCCCTGCCGGTGGTGGCCAGGCCGCAAGCCAAAGCGAGCGGCGCCAGGCAGCTTATGTCGAGCGCTTGGCCGCCCACCGCCGGCGTTTCCGGCGCGGTCTCGGCAAAGCGAACGGGACGCTGGTTGAGGCACTCGACCAGCAACGCCGAACAAATGGCCGCGATCGCCTGCAGTCCGGCGCCCGGCGCGGCCAATGCGGCCAAAAGGTCGCCATGCCGCTTGCGCATCGTTGCATGGACGGCCGCGAAATCGGCTTCGTGGATGCGGGCATTGTCGATGTTCAGGCCGGCAAGCACTGCCTTGGTCAGATAGTACATATCGCGCCGGAACAGGCGCTCCGCGCTCAGCTGGCGATCCTCGTTGCCGACCGGAAAATAGGTGCCGAGGCCTTTTACCGTCGTGCCGTCCACCTTTATCGGGCGCTCATGCGGGACGAAGGATTCAGCGATCGACAGCGCTTCGTCGACGGCACTCGCGGCATGGCTGAGCAGGCCTTCGATGCCCTTGCCCGGAAACGGCGGCAGATGGCTGGTTGCTTCGCGCAGGACACTGGCGTCGCCGCTGCCGTCATGGCGGCTCTGGCGGATCACGTCGCGGACTTCCCGCAGCCGGTCTTTCAGATTGACGCGGACATCTTCGGAGATTTGTCGGAGCATCGCGGATCGCCTCGAAATTGCTGCGGATGGCCGCCAACAGGTGCCGCCATCACCTCTACATTGTTCCTATCGATTGGTAGATCAATAGGCGATACTAGACCAGCATGCAGAATCGGCGACGGCGCGCTCGTCCATTGCCGCAGGGGGAGAGACAAGCGTGGGCAGGCGACGACAGGGCGAAAGCGAAAACGGCCGAGGCGAGGCAACCGAGCAGGTCGCCAGCGAAAGCCGGACGGATCGCCTGAGGATCCGCGCCGCCTGGATGTATTTCGTCGAGCAGATGACGCAGAACGAGATCGCCGACGTGCTCGGGGTCGGCCGCGTCACCATCGTACGCATGCTGGCGGACGCCCGCGCGCGCAACGAGGTCAAGATCAGCATCGAAAGCGAGTTGTCCGAAATCGTGCGGCTGGAGCGCGCGCTGGAAAAGACGTTCGGGCTGCAGCAGGCGCTGGTGGCGCCGCTTTCCACGCCCGACGCCGATCCGTTGCCGGCAATCAGCGCCAAGACCGGCAGTTTCCTGTCCGACACGATGAAATCCGGCATGCGGGTCGGCGTGGGCTGGGGCCGGACGCTGTTCTCGAGCCTGCCCTTCATCAGCGCCAAGTCGCTCACCGACTTCAAGGTCATTTCTCTGCTTGGCGGCGTCGGCGTCGTGCGGCGCTACAACCCGGCGGAGTTCGCCTGGCGCTTCGCCCAAATCTTCCAGGGCGACGGCTATCTGATCCCGACGCCGGCCGTCGTCGACAGCGTCGAGACCAAGATCGCGCTGGTCGAGCGCTGCGGCCTGCAGGAGGTTTTTGAAATGGCCAACGTGCTCGATGCCGTTCTGCTGAGCGTCGGCGGCATCGCCTCGGCCACCACCTTCTCTCGCGGCGGCTTTCTCAAGGAAGCGGATCGGGAGGCCCTGCTTGCGCGTGGCGCCGTTGGCGACCTTCTGTTCCATTTCTTCGACCTCAATGGCGATCTGGTCGACCATCCCGTCAACAGCCACGTGATGTCGGTGGATGTCGACCGTCTGCGCAAGGCGCCGATCCGCATCCTCACCTCCGGCGGTGCGGAGAAGACCGAGGCGCTGCTCGGCGCCATGACCCTGATCGCACCGACGATCCTGATCACCGACGAGGAAAGCGCGCGGCGCATGCTGGAAGCGGTCACCGGAAGCTGAAGCTTTCGGTGATATAGTCCGGCCAGGCCTGCTGTTCGTCGAAAACGGCGGCGAGATCTGAAGTGTCCGCCAGTATTCCACTTAGCACCAGCGCGGTAGCGATTCCGGCGCTTTTTCCCCCCGATATGTCGTGCTCGACGCTGTCGCCGACGCAGACCACGCCACGGCGCTCCGGGTCGCCGACCAGCGTCAGGGCCACGTCGAAAATCGCCCTGTAGGGCTTGCCGATGCGGATGACGTTGCCGCCAAGGCTTTCGTAGAGATCGGCGATCTCGCCGGCGCCGAAGCGGGGGCCGACCGCCGTCAGCATGATCCTGTCGGGGTTGGTGCAGAAGCATGGCACGCGCCGCGCCGCTGCCGGGCCAAGCAGCCGGCGGTAATGGTCGAGATCGTAGCGGTCGCCCCCGCTGGCCGAGAGCAGCACCAGTTCGGCGTCTTCGCCGGCCTCGGTCAGTATAAAAGGCAGGCCCTCGATGGCCGTGCGGTCGTCGTCGCGGCTGATCAGCAGGCATTTTGTCCCCGGGCGCACCTCTCCGAAGGAGACAAAATGGTCCCAGCTTCCCCGGTTCGAAGCCAAGTTTTATGAGCCGGCTTTCATTGGGCTGCGCCCGCTTGCGCCGCTGGCCGGGGCAGGAGGCGTGGCGGCAACGCCGGATCGGCGATCGGGAAGCGCTCGCCAGCGGCGCTGAGCGGGTAGTAGTCGAGGCCGGTCGTGGTCCCCGGGTCGATTGCCGCGCTGAGTTCGATGATACGCGCGAGCGTAAAATGCTGGGCCAGCACCTTGCCGCCCGAATTCGACGCGCCGCCCGCCAGCCAGGCATTGCCGAGCCGATGGCTGTAGATGCCGAAGCGAAGCGCCGAAATCGGCTTGTCGGACAGGATCTTGATGGTCAGCGAGGATCCCAGCGCCGTGACGCCGTCGCCGATGGCCGCAGCATCGGTCGCCAGGAACGAGGCGCAGCCGTCCGTGGTGCCGGCGACAACGGCCACATCGCGCGGCAGGCCGAACAGCTCCGAGGCGGCCGCGGTGAGGGCGCAAGGCCGAGCTGGTTTCGGCCCGGCACAAACCCTAGGCCCAAACCGGATGCGCGGGCGCCTGGCACTGCCGGCGGCATTGCCCGCGGCAAGTGCATCGGATATCTGACCGTCCAGGCAAATAACGCCCACAACGCATAGACGGAGCCAAGGACATGACACGCAGCACGATCCTCAAATTCGGCGCCGTCGAAAACGCGGAAGCCGGCGATCTGGCCGGCTGGGTAGTGGTCGAGGGCAAGCCGACCATGAAAACCGCCGTGCAGCACACGACCGAGGACGGCAAGGTGTTGTCGGGGACCTGGCAAGCGACGCCCGGCACCTATCATGCGACCTACACCGACTACGAGTTCGTGCACATGATCGCCGGCCGCATCATCATCACCCCCGACGGCGGCACGCCGGTCGAAGTGGGCCCCGGCGACGCCTTCGTGGTGGAGGCCGATTTCAAGGGAACCTGGAAGATCATCGAGCCGGTGACGAAGCACTTTGTCGTCAGGGTCGGCTAAGGCGGCCCTGTTCGCGTCAGCCGCAGACGGGTCGGCGCCCATGGCGGGTCTTTGGCGCGACGGTTGCGCGGACTGCTCGATCACCGACGAGCTTCCAATGGCCATGATGCTGGGTCGATCAGATGGCCTAAACGCCGCATTGACCTGACCGGGTATTGGCAGTCTTCTTCTTAGGATCATCCCTGGCGCTCCAGGACTGATCGGGGAGACGGCAGATGCATCGACGCGGTTTTCTGGCGGCAGGTCTTGCGACGGTTCTTGTGAGCGAGCGTGCCATCGCCCAGATGAAGATGGACGACATGCCTGACGTGGATATGGGCGGCCACGCAGGCCACGATATGGGCGCCGCGCCGCAAGGCTCAGCCGTGCTGCCGGAAGGAGAAGCCCTTCGCGACTTGTCCCGCCTCGCCAACGAAGCCAGCACGCCCGGCCTGTTCAAGGCGAGGCTGACGGCTGAAGCCGCCACGGTGCGTTTTGCAGAAGGGCTGGACACGCCGATCCTCGGCTATAACGGTACCACTCCCGGGCCGCTCATCGAGGCGGTCGAGGGCGACCGGGTCGAGATCACCTTCGCCAACCGGATTGCGGACGAGGCGAGCACCATCCATTGGCACGGCATGCCGGTACCAGCCGACCAGGACGGCAATCCGATGGACCCGGTCGCAACGGGCACCGATCGCACTTACAGCTTCGACCTGCCGGAAGGCAGCGCCGGTTCCTACTGGTATCACCCGCATCCGCACGGCAAGACGGCCGAGCAGGTCTATCGCGGCCTTGCCGGCGCGTTCGTGGTCAAGCCGAAGGCCGATCCGATCCCGGCCGCTTACGGCGACACCGTGCTGGTGTTCACGGATCTACGCCTCGCAGCCGATGGCACGATGCCGGACAATACGATGACCGACCTGATGAATGGGCGCGTCGGCGACCATGTGCTGGTCAACGGGCAGAAGAATCCGGTGCTGACGGTCCCTTTCGGCACGAAGCGGCGCTTCCGGTTTTACAACGCGACCAACGCGCGCTTCTTGCGGCTCTCCTTCGACGGTGCGGCCATGACGATCATCGGAACGGACGGCGGTCTGCTGGAGGCGCCAGTGGCAGCCGACGACATCCTGCTTAGCCCGGCGGAACGGCTTGAACTGATTGTCTCCTTCGAGAAGCCTGGCCCCGTCACGCTGTACACGCTCGAATACGATCGCGGCTGGATGGGTCCTGGACGTCCCGCCGATGCCGGCCTGACGCTCTTTACGGTCAATGTTTCGGAGACGCCGGCCGAGCCGGTCCCGCCACTGCCCGACAGGCTGCGGCCAATCGCGGCCCTCGGCATTCCTGGCGTCAGCCGTCGCTTCGTCTTCACCGAGACCATGACCATGAATGCCACCGGCATGGAGATGGGGTTCCTGATCAACGGCGTCGCTTTCGACATGAGCCGCGTCGACGTCGTCGGCAAAGCTGGACAGGTCGAACTCTGGGAGATCGTCAACAAGGCGGACATGGATCATCCATTCCATGTGCATGGGACGCAGTTCCAGGTGGTCGAGCACGAGCGCGGCGGCAAGATATCAAAGCCGGCCTATCGCGCCTGGAAAGACACCGTCAACGTCGCGCGCGGAGAGACGGTGCGGCTGCTGTTGCGGCAGGATCGGCCGGGGCCGAGAATGTATCACTGCCACATCCTTGAGCATGAGCAGCTGGGCATGATGGGCGTTGTAGACATGGGGCATAGTCCGGCGTGGTGACGCTCTATGGCGCGCTGTTCATCAGCGCGTTCCTCGCCGCAACCATCCTGCCGGTCTCGTCGGAGGTGGTCCTCGCCGGCCTTATCGCATCGGGTCGTGGTGATCCGGCGCTGCTTCTGACAGTCGCCACGATTGGCAACACGCTCGGCTCCGTGGTGAACTGGATTGTGGGGCGTGGCGTCGATACGCTCCGGCTCAGACCCTGGTTTCCGGTCACTCCCGATCGTTATGAGCAGGCAAGCCGGACTTTCCGACGATTTGGCAAATGGACGCTGCTGTTTGCGTGGCTTCCGGTAATCGGAGATGCTTTCACCATCGCGGCAGGCGCGGCACGGGTGAATCTCGGCGTGTTCGTTGTTCTCGTCGCCTTGGGCAAGGCGGCGCGATACGCGGCTGTCATTGCGGGAGGATTATGGGCGATTGCGTGAGCTGCCGGCGTCATCGTCGACAGCAAGCTGCGCTTTCTCTTTGCGCGAAGCGATGTCCTCTTTGCGCGAAACGATGTCCGAACGTCCAAAGAGCATGGTGTACATGACATCATCGCGAAGCAGCACGAAATGCACAAACGCAGCCAGGATGTGAATGCCGACGAATCCAAGCAGTATCCAGACCAGCTTTGCGTGGATGAACGCGAAAGCCCTTGCCGCTCCGACGGATGGCGCCGGCGGGACAGGCAAGTATCCGAAAAGCCGTGCGGGAGGCATGAAAGGCATTGGCCGGTAGCCCAGCCATCCCGTTATCAGGACGGCGAGAATCGTGACGTAGAGAAGCACGTGGAAGAATGAAGTCGCAAATCGTACGGGCTGTGAAGTTTGCCCGGCAGGAGCCTGGGTGAGGACGCGCCAGCAAAGCCTGAGGACAATGATGGCAAGGATCGTCACGCCGATCGACATATGGAGCGGAAGCCAGTTCATCGTCGCCATACCCGGCCCGTTCATCGGCCCGAAGGCAATGGCTATCTGCGCCGCGAGCGCGATCACGGTTAGCCAATGCAGAATACGAATGCCAAAATGCCAGCGCAAGCGAGGGTTCTCTCTCACATCCGAGGCCCGACGATTGTCAAATGCGCGCATGAGGGCGTGATGGTTTCACCCTCTCCAACGGGCCTAGTTTCGCAAAAAATATGGCGGTTCTTCACTAAGCCATTGAAAAGCATGGTGATCCCGACAGGAATCGAACCTGTGACCTACAGATTAGGAATCTGCCGCTCTATCCTACTGAGCTACGGGACCACGCGGGCAGACACATAGCCGCTTCGGATCGTTTCGCCAAGAGGCCGGCCGAACGCAATTCGGCCAGCTCTCCGCGCGGTAGGCGTCAGGCCGCTAGCGCCGTTTCCGCCAGTTTCACCCAGTAGCTCATGCCGTGCGGGATGACCTCGTCGTTGAAGTCGTAGGCCGGGTGGTGGAGACCGGCGGTGTCGCCATTGCCGATGAAGATGAAGGCGCCAGGGCGGGCTTCCAGCATATAGGAGAAATCCTCTCCGCCCATCACCGGCTGGATGCCGCGGTGGACATGGGCGTCGCCGGCGACACCGATCGCGACGTCGCCGGCAAACACCGTCTCTTCCGCGTGGTTGAAGGTCACTGGGTAATTTGCCTGATAATCGACCTCGATCTTGGCGCCGAACGCGGTCGCCAGCCCGTCGCAAATGGTGCGGATGCGCTCTTCGGACTTCTTGGCGATTTCCTTGCGCAAGGTGCGCACGGTGCCGGCGATTTCGGCGGTTTCCGGGATGATGTTGTAGGCGTCACCCGCATGGAATTTGGTCACCGACACCACCACCGCCTCGACCGGGTCGGTGCTGCGTGAGGCGATCGTCTGCAAGGCGCCGACCAGCTGGCTGGTGATGACGATCGGGTCGATCGTGCCGTGCGGCATCGCCGCGTGGCCGCCCTTGCCGCGCACGGTGATGGTGAATTCGGCGGTGGCGGCCATGATCGGGCCCGGGCGAATGGCGAATTGCCCGACAGGCAGGCCTGGCATGTTGTGCATGCCGAACACTTTTGAGATGTCGAAACGGTCCATCATGCCGTCCTTGACCATCTCGTTGCCGCCGCCGCCACCTTCCTCGGCCGGCTGGAAGATCACCGCCACCGAACCTGTGAAGTTGCGCGTCTCGGCGAGATATTTCGCGGCACCCAAAAGCATCGCCGTGTGGCCGTCATGGCCGCAGGCATGCATCTTGCCGGGAATGGTCGAGGCGTAGGACTTGCCGGTGATCTCGTTGAGCGGCAGCGCGTCCATGTCGGCGCGCAGGCCGATGGTGGGGCCTTGGCCCTGGCGGCCGCGGATGATGCCGACCACGCCGGTCTTGCCAAGGCCGGTGACCACATCGTCGCAGCCGAAGGCCTTCAGCTTTTCGGTGACGAAGGCAGCGGTCTTGAAGACGTCGAAGTTCAATTCTGGCGTCTGGTGCAGATGCCGGCGCCAGCCGGCAACTTCGTCCTGCATTTCGGCGGCACGGTTCAGGATTGGCATGATGGTTCCATCTCGCTGTTGGGACAGGCGGGTGTTGGCCGCTGCCTTGCAATTGTGATCGCCAGGCACTTTGCCATCTTGGCGTCACATAGGGTAAATAGCACCGCATCGATGCGGTCCGGTTTTTGAGGGTCGGACCTATCATGCTGGCGACCGCGTAACGAAATCTTACGGAGCCAGGGGCGACTACGGCAAGAGGCGATTTCGGATTTGATCATGCGGCACAGGCATTTCCTCAAGCTATTTTCGGCTGGCACAATCGCGCTGTCGGTCCTGGCCGGGCCTGCGCGGGCCAATCCGGTGGTTGTTTTCGACCTCGGCAGCGGCCAGATCCTGCAGCATCAGGATGCATTCAAGCGCTGGTATCCGGCGTCGTTGACCAAGCTAATGACTGCTTATGTGACCTTTCGGGCGATCGCGGCCGGCGAGGTCCAGCTTGATTCGCCGATCAAGGTGACGAAACATTCTGCTTCCGAGCCGCCAAGCAAGATGGGCTTCAAGCCGGGCTCGGTGATGCGGCTCGACAACGCGCTGAAGATGATGCTGGTCAAATCGGCCAACGACATCGCCATGGCCGTCGGCGAGAATGTCGGCGGTTCGCAGGCAGCCTTTGCCGAACGGATGAATGCCGAAGCCACCCGGCTCGGCATGAACGGCACGCATTTCGTCAATCCGAACGGGCTCTATTCGCCGGACCAGTACACGACGGCGCGCGACCTTGCCGTCCTGGTGATGGCGATCCGCCGCGAGTTCCCGCAATATGCGTCTTGGTTTTCGATAGAAGGGCTTGCCGTCGGCAAGAAGGCGATCGCGAACTACAATCTTTTGATCGGCCGTTATCCCGGCGCCGATGGCATGAAGACCGGCTTTGTCTGCCCCTCCGGCTTCAACATGATCGGTTCGGCGACCCGCAACGGGCGCACGCTGGTCGCGGTGGTGCTTGGCGAGAAATCGGCGGTCACCCGTGCCGAGACCGCTGCGAGACTGCTCGACCAGGGTTTTGACACGCCGACCGCCGGGTCGGCCACCGTCACCACGCTGGCGCCCTATGGCGATCTGGTCTCGCCCAACGACATGCATGACGAGGTCTGCAAGAGGAAGGCGCCGCAGGAACAATCCGAAGCGCCGCCGGTTGTTGCCAAGAACGTGCCGAAATCGCCCTATCAGAAAAAGCTCGACCATGTGCCGACGCTGGTAGCCGTTGGCCTTGGCGGCGCCACCGGTCCGGCACCGAAGGCCATCCTCGACCAGGGCGGCCAAGAATACGCCGACGTGCCTATTCCGAGCTGGCGGCCCGACAGACCGGCGCCGACCGGCGCGGGCCCGAAGATTGCCGGCTCCGCCGCGCAGGGCGACCAGCCGGTCAAGGTTGCGAACTAAAGCCTGATGCCGAACCGAAGGTCCGCGACAGCGAAACTTTGATACCGTTTTTCGGAAAAGACATGCTCAAACAGGCAGATAGAGATCAATGAGCGGCTTCCCGATCCCCGTCTCGGTGCTGACCGGTTTCCTCGGAGCCGGCAAGACGACGCTGCTCAACCGGCTGTTGAAGGATCCGGCGCTGGCCGACACGGCGGTCATCATCAACGAGTTCGGCGAGGTGGCGATCGACCATTTGCTGGTCGAGCAGTCTTCCGACGGCATCATCCAGCTTTCCGATGGTTGCCTGTGCTGCACGGTGCGCGGCGAACTGGTCGATACGCTGGCCGATCTGGTCGACCGGCTGCAGACCGGCCGCATCGCCCGTCTTGCCAGGGTCATCGTCGAGACCACCGGGCTTGCCGATCCGGCGCCGGTGCTGCAGTCGATCATGGCGCATCCCGCGCTGGTCCAGGCTTTCCGGCTCGACGGCGTCATCACGCTGGTCGATGCGGTCAACGGGGAGGCCACGCTCGATGCCCATGTCGAGGCGGTCAAGCAGGTTGCCGTTGCCGACCGTATCGTGCTCAGCAAGGCCGATCTGCTCAGCGACCCCCGCGAATTGGAAACGCTGCGCGCGCGCCTGCGGCACATCAATCCGGGCGCCGAACTGTTCGATGCCGCCGACACCGGAACAGGAGTGGCGGCGCTGTTCGACTGCGGCCTTTACAATCCCGCCACCAAATCCGCTGATGTGCGGCGCTGGCTTGGCGAGGAAGCAGCGCACGATCACCACCACCATCATCATCACGACCACGATCATCATGATGGGCATGATCACGAACATGGCCATGACCACGGCCATCGGCACGATTCGCGTGTGCGCTCCTATTCGCTGGTGCATGACGGCCCGGTGCCGTTTTCAGCCATCGAGATGTTTCTCGACCTGCTGCGTTCGACGCATGGCGAGCGCCTGCTGCGGATGAAGGGCGTCATCGAACTCAGCGAAGACCCGTCGCGGCCGCTGGTGATCCATGGTGTGCAAAAAATCCTGCATCCGCCGGTGCAACTGCCGGCCTGGCCGGATGGCCAGCGCGGCACGCGGCTGGTGCTGATCACGCTCGACATGCCGGAGGATTATATCCGCCGGCTGTTCGCCGCCTTCACCAACCGGCCGTCAATCGATACGCCCGACCGCGCGGCGCTGGAAAACAATCCGCTAGCGATTGCCGGACGTTGAACTCTACGATTGCTGTTTTCCGCGCTCGACCAGAAAGCGATGACCACCGGACATCGCCGCCGTTTCGATCAACTGGTGGCCGCTGTCGGAGCAGAATGCCGGAATGTCGATGACGGCGAGTGGGTCGGTGGTCTCTAACCAAAGCCGGCTGCCCGGTTGCATGCCGGCAAGGCGCTTCTTGGCCTTGAGCACGGGCAGGGGGCAGTTCAGTCCCTTGAGGTCATAGACAACGGCGCGATCAGCCACGGGTGAGATCAACCGCCAAACATGCCGAGCAACTTGTTCTTCAGCTTCGTCACCCGGCTCTCGTCGGCACTCGCCGCTTGCGTTTCAGCCACTGGCGCGGCTTCGGAAGGGGCCGCGATGGTCGCCGTGGCGACAGGGGCTTCCTTGGCGGCCTTCTCGGCCTCCTTTTCAGCCAGAGCTTGAGCCTTGGCGGCTTCCTTGGCTTGCTTGGCCGCCTCTATCGCAGCCAGCCTCTGCTCCTCGGCCTTCTGCTTGGCGGCTTTTTCGGCGTCGAGGGCGGCCATCTTGCGGCCGGCCGGCGAATCGATACGGCCCATGCGGGCCGTCTCGGTGACCGAGCCGTCGTTGTTGAGCGACGGCGGGTTGATCGGCACGCGTTCGCCGCGCGCCCTGCGCTTGGACCAGTCGGAGACGATGCTGGCTTCCTTGATGCCGGCGATGGTCGGCTTGGGCGCCGGCACGCTGGCCTTGACCGCGCCGCTGAACGCCGCGTCGTAGGTGCTCATGTAGGAGTTGTAGGCGCTTTTCAGCGAATCAGGCTGCGTCGTCGCCGGGCAGGCACCGGTCGGATCGAATGTCTGGCCGTCGGCGGCAACCTGGTTGAAGACGTAGCGCTTCTCGCAGACATCGACCTTCGGCGGCACCTTGGTGATCTCGAAATTGTCGTAGCCGACCTTCAGCATCTTCCAGAATTCGTAATTCGGATCGTTGCGGTAGCGTGCCATGTTGGCGGCGGTCATGCGGAACGGAAACGCCTGGATCTGGAATTCGGTCTGGCCGCCCTGGAAGGCGTCGCGGCCGAAGGCGTAGATCTGTTCGATCTGCGCGTCGGTCATCGAATAGCAGCCCGACGACGAACAGGCGCCGTGCACCATCAAATTGGAGCCGGTGCGGCCATTGGCGCGATCGTAGGCGTTGGGATAGCCGATGTTGAACGACAGATGGTAGTTCGAGCGCGGGTTCATCTGCGCCGGGCGCACCGTGTAGAAGCCTTCCGGCGCCTGGCGGTCGCCTTCGGTGTATTTCGGCCCGAGCTTGCCCGACCATTTGCAGATGTCGTAGCTGGCCACCATGTCGTAGCGGCCGTTGGTCTTGGCCTTCCAGATTTCGAGCTTGCCTTCTTCCTTGAAGATGCGGGCCATCACCGACGAGGTGCGAACCATGCCCTTGGCCCTCATGTCGGCGAGGATCTTGTCGGGCAGCGGCTTGTTGGCCTCCGGGGCAAAATCCTTCATCGACGAATTGTTACACCCGGCAACGCCGAGGGCGGCGATCAGGATTCCGGTGCGGGCAAGCTTGACAAACATGGCTGCGGATATCGTCTTTTCTCTGGCGCGAGGGCAATTCATACCCGGCTACTGCACTGAACGTGGACGGACCCTAAGCCCGTTAACCCTAACAAATTCCTTACCGCAAGTGCCGACGCGTCCCTCTGCGGCAGTCTCATTGAGCCGAATGCAGCGGCATTTTTGTGGCAAAAATGCTCCGCGCCGCCACAATTGTGGCGGGCAAGGTTGCCTGTGGTCAGAGGCTGCGGCCCATTGCCAGGTATTTCTCGCGGCGCTGCTCGCGAAAATCGGTGTTGGCTCCGGCAAATTCCTTCATCGTCCGGGCGATGAGGTCGCCGGTCGCGGCGATCACGGTTTCGGCGCCACGATGCGCGCCGCCGAGCGGCTCGGGAATGATGGCGTCGATAATCTTCAGCTCAAGAAGATCCTGGGCGGTGATCTTCATGTTCGTCGCCGCGTCCTTGGATCGCGTCGTGTCGCGCCACAGGATCGAGGCCGCACCCTCCGGCGAAATCACCGAATAGATGGAGTGTTCGAGCATGTAGACGCGGTTGGCGGTGGCGATGGCGATGGCGCCGCCCGAACCGCCCTCGCCGATGACAACCGAGATCGACGGCACCCTGAGCCTAAGGCATGTGGAGGTCGAACGGGCGATGGCTTCCGCCTGGCCGCGCTCCTCGGCGCCGACGCCGGGATAGGCGCCGGCGGTGTCGACCAGTGTCAGTAGCGGGATGTTGAACCGGTCGGCGAGTTCCATCAGCCGCACCGCCTTGCGGTAGCCTTCCGGCCGCACCGAGCCGAAATTGTGTTTCAGGCGGCTGGTCGTGTCGGAACCCTTTTCCTGGCCGATGATGGCAACAGGCTCGCCGCGGAAGCGGGCGAAGCCGCCGACGATCGCCTGGTCCTCGCCGAAATTGCGGTCGCCAGCCAGCGGCGTGAAATCGTTGAACAGGCCCTTGATGTAGTCGACGCAATGCGGCCTGTCGGGATGGCGCGCGACCTGCACCTTCTGCCATGGCGTCAGCGCCTTGTAGGCGTCGCGCAGCGCGTCGCGGGAGCGCTTCTCGAGACGGCTGATCTCGTCGCCGACATCGACCGCCTCGCCATTCTCGGCGAGCTTCTTCAGCTCGAGGATCTTGCCCTCGAGGTCCTGCACCGGCTTTTCGAAATCGAGGTAATTATACATGCGTGGGCGGACCGATACATCGGAAGGCAATGGCTGACGGAACCCTTATATCCAAGGCTCCGGGCGGTGAAACGTCGTCCTCACATAGCGATATGAGGCCTAGTCGGCAAGCGGATGATGATCGTTGACCAACCGCACCAGCCGCTCTTCCAGCACATGGGTATAAATCTGTGTCGTCGATATGTCGGCATGGCCGAGCAACTGCTGCACCGCCCTGAGATCGGCGCCGTTCTGCAGGAGATGGCTGGCGAAAGCATGGCGCAGTACGTGCGGCGAGATTTTCGCCGAGGCGATGCCGGCCCTCGCCGCCAGCCCTTTCAGGTCGCGGGCGAAGACCTGGCGCGAGAGATAGCCGCTGTCGGATGCGGCCGGGAACAGGAATGGACTGTCGGCGAAGGCTGGAACCTTGGCACGGGCGGCAAGCCAGGTCTTCATTGCCGTGCGCGCCTTGACCGAGAGCGGCACCATGCGCTCCTTGTCACCCTTGCCGCGCACCATGAAGAAGCGGTCGTCGCGCTGTGCCACCGTCACCGGCAGGCCGACCAACTCGGAAACACGCAGGCCGGTGGCATAAAGCACCTCGACCAGCGCATGCAGGCGCAGTGCCGCCAGCCACTCACTGTTGCCGAGCCCTGAACCGCCGGCCTCAAGTGCCGCGCGGTCGATCAGCCGGCCGGTGTCGGCCTCGCTCATCGTCTTGGGCAGCGGGCGGCCTTTTTTCGGGCTGTCCAGCGTGCCCGTCGGGTCATCGCCGCGCAGGCCTTCGGCGTAGAGGAATTTGAAGAACTGGCGGATCGCCGACAGCTTGCGCGCCTGCGACGTGGCGGCAAAGCCGCGCGCGGCGATGTCATCGAGATAGGCGCGGATGTCGGCGGCCGCCGCGCCGGCGAGCCCGCCATCGATCTCGCTCGAGGCGTCTTCGAGGTCACGGCGGTAGGAGGAAAGCGTGTTTTCGGCCGCACCCCGCTCGGCGCTCATCATTTCCAGAAAGGCTTCGATGCGGGCGGCGCTGTTCATTCAGCTTTTCTTGTCATTCAACTTTTCTTGGGGTTCAGCTTTTCCGCGGGGATGCGCACGCTCATTTCCCCCTTCTTGGGCTCCACGAACATCACCAGCGCGAACATCGTACCATAGGCAATGCCAGCTAGAATCGCTGTTATCACGACAAAGCGAAACAGTGTCGGCATCAATTTTCGCCCGTCTTCTTGTTCTGCGTTTCCAAACCCTGTGCCCTTATGGGACGCCAATCCGCCCAATTCAAGGAAGAAGCTGAGGCCTGTTAGCAACTTCCGATGCGGACCCAGCCAGCCCATATCGGGCTCAAGGTGCTTGCCGCGCTTGACGCAAACGGGCTTTTCATGTCGATACGCCGGCAAAGAGGGCCCTCGAAACATTCGATGAACGCGCTGCCAGCAAATCCCCCAGACGAGACCCACGCCGCGCTGCTTGGCCGGCTGGGCGGCCGTTCCATCGTCTTTGTCGGGCTGATGGGCGCCGGCAAGACGGCGATCGGCCGCAAGGTGGCGACGATGCTGGCGCTGCCCTTCATCGACAGCGACCAGGAGATCGAAAGCGTCTCGCGCATGACCGTTCCGGAACTGTTCGAGCGCTATGGCGAGACCGAGTTCAGAGCGCTGGAGCAGCGCGTCATCCTGCGCGTGCTGGAAAACGGCCCGCAAGTGCTGTCGACGGGCGGCGGCGCCTTCATGAACGCGCAGACGCGCGAGGCTATCGCCGCGCAAGGCGTGTCGGTTTGGCTGAAGGCCGAACTCGATCTTTTGATGGACCGCGTCTCCAAGAAGCAGAACCGGCCGCTGTTGAAAAGTGCCGATCCTCGCGCCGTGCTGGAGCGGCTGGTGAGCGAGCGCTATCCGGTCTACGCGACATCTGACGTCACCGTGCCGACCCGCGACGACCGCAAGGAGGTCATCGCGACCGAGGTGGTGGACGCGCTGCGCCGGCATTTCGGCATCGATGAGACTGCCGCGACAGGCGAGGTGCGATCGTGAGCGTCGATGAACCCGTTGTTGTCGAAGTGGGCCTTGGCGACCGGACCTACGACATCCTGATCGGCTCGGGGCTGCTGTCGCGCGCCGGTGCCGAGATTGCGCGCCGCCTGCCGGGTACCCGCGCCGCTGTGATCACCGACGCCAATGTCGCGGCAGCGCATCTCGATGCGCTGAAGGCCGGCCTCGAAACGAGCGGCATCCAACCAGCCGTCATCACGCTGCCGCCCGGCGAGAAGACCAAGAGCTTTGCCCATCTCGAAGAGGTGGTCGACGGCGTGCTGGCTGCGAAACTGGAACGCGGCGACATCGTCATCGCCTTCGGCGGCGGCGTTATCGGCGATCTCGCCGGCTTTGCCGCCGGAATCGTGCGGCGCGGCATGAATTTCGTGCAGATCCCGACCTCACTGCTGGCACAGGTCGATTCCTCGGTCGGCGGCAAGACCGGCATCAACAGCGCGCGCGGCAAGAACCTTGTCGGCGTCTTCCATCAGCCGAAGCTGGTGCTGGCCGACACCGGAGTGCTCGACACGCTGCCGATCCGCGAATTCCGCGCCGGCTATGCCGAGCTCGCCAAATACGGGCTCATCGACCGGCCGGAATTTTTCACCTGGCTGGAAGAGAACTGGGTGCAGGTTTTTGCCGGCGGACCGGAGAGGGCGCAGGCTATTGCCGAAGCCTGCCGCGCCAAGGCCGACGTGGTTGCGCGCGACGAGTTCGAGACCGGCGACCGCGCGCTGCTCAATCTCGGCCACACGTTCGGCCACGCACTGGAAGCCGCCACCCAGTATGACGGAACCCGCCTCGTCCATGGCGAGGGCGTTGCCATCGGCATGGCGCTGGCACATCGGTTCTCGTCGCGGCTGAACCTGGCCAGTCCCGACGACGCGGCGCGCGTCGAGGCGCATCTGCGCGCCGTCGGCCTGCCCTGGCGCATGGCCGATATCCCAGGCGATTTGCCGGATGCCGAGGCACTTCTTGCCTTCATCACCCAGGACAAGAAGGTGTCGCGCGGTGCGCTGACGTTCATTCTGACGCGCGGTATCGGCCAGGCCTTCATCGCCAAGGATGTTCCAGCGTCGGAAGTGCTGTCGTTCCTGAAAGAAAACCATCCCAGCCAGCAGGAAAGCCGGCTGAAATGAACAACGAGACCGGCTGGATCGTCGTCGCTGTCCTTGCCATCCTCATCCTGCTGGTCGTTGCCGTGCGCACGCGCCTGCTTGCCGCTTTTGGTTATGAGCTGTCGCGCATCGAGCCGCAGCGCTCGACCCAGGACGAATTGCGCGGCGCGGTCGACGATTTCCGTCGCGACGGCCAGGTGGTGCGCGAGGATCGCGATCGCGTCGGCGGCCTGTTCGATCTCGCCGAGCTCGAAGTCTCCGACATCATGGTCCACCGCACCAACATGCGCTCCGTCAATGCCGACAATGCGCCGGAGGCGGTGGTGCGCGAGATCTTGCAGAGCCCGCACACCCGCATGCCGCTGTGGAAGGGCTCGCTCGACAACATCGTCGGCGTGTTGCACGCCAAGGATCTGCTGCGCGCCTTGAACGAAGTCGGCAACGACTTCTCCAGGATCGACGTGATGAAGATCGCCTCGAAACCGTGGTTCGTGCCCGACACCACGACATTGCAGGAACAGCTCAACGCCTTCCTGCGCCGCAAGGCGCATTTCGCCGTCGTCGTCGACGAATATGGCGAGGTCGAAGGGCTGGTGACGCTGGAGGACATTATCGAGGAGATCGTCGGCGAGATCGCGGACGAGCATGATGTAGACATCCAGGGCGTCAAGCAGGAGGCCGACGGCTCCGTCGTCGTCGACGGCACCGTGCCGATCCGCGACCTGAACCGGGCGCTCGACTGGAACCTGCCGGATGAGGAGGCGACCACCATTGCCGGGCTCGTCATCCACGAGACGCAGTCGATCCCCGAGGAGAAGCAGGCTTTCACGTTCCACGGCAAGCGCTTCACCGTCATGAAGCGCGACAAGAACCGGATTGCCAGGCTGAGGATCAGGCCAGCCGGCGACGCTTAAAACGCATCCCATTGAAACGAAGACAGGCGACGCGCTTCAAGCCCCTGTTCAATGCATGTCGCGCAGGACCACCGCGCACTTTTTAGCGCCATGAAAACCAGCGCAGCTATGGAGCCTCATTCCGCGATCTGGCTCGTCGAGCGTTCGTGGATAGCCGCGCCCGTCTCAGCGTCGACGGCCGCCAAGCTGACCTCATAACCCCAAAGCCTGCGGATGTGACGAAGCGTGGCATCGCGGCTGGCATCCTCGAGAAGGATGCCGTCATTGACCTTGTGCCGCAGTCTCAAATGCCGGTCGCCGAGCAGATCGACGTCCACCACCTGGATGTCCGGTTGGTTCGCGCCGATCTCGTAGCTGTGGGCAAGCGCGGCGCGGATCTTGGCATAGCCGCGTTCGTTATGGATCGAGGCGACCCGGCAATGCGGTTGGTCGGCAACGTCACCGAGCACAAAGAACCGCCATTTCCGGATCAAGGTCGGACTGAGATACTGGCGGATGAAGGACTCATCGCGGTGGTCCGCCCAGGCATCGAGCAGGATCTCGAGCCAGTCGCCGTGGCCGGCGATGTCGGGAAACCATTCCCGGTCTTCCGCCGTCGGCTCGGTCGAGATGCGCTTAATGTCCTGCATCATATCGAGGCCGAGAGCGTAGGGGTTGATGCCGGAAAAGCGCGGATCGTCGTATGCCGGCTGGAAGACCACGTTGGAATGGTTCCGCAGGATTTCGAGCATGGCACCTTCGCTGATCTGGCCGCGATCGAACAGCATGTTCATCAGCGTATAGTGAACGAAAGTGGCGCAGCCCTCGTTCATCACCTGTGTTTGCCGTTGAGGATAAAAATATTGTGCTATGACACGAACGATCCTGATCACCTCACGCTGCCAAGGCTCCAGGACCAGGCTGTTCTTTTCCAGGAAATAAAGCAGGTTTTCCTCGGGCAGGTTGAGCGATTTCTTCCGCTCCGGCTCGTCGTGTCCCTTGTCGTTGGCCGTTTGCCGCGACGGCGGCAGCGTGCGCCACAAATCATTATAGGAGTGTTCTTCGTATTCGAGGCGCTCGCGAAGCCCTTCACGCTGCCGCTCCGACGACAGCTTCGGCGGCCGGTGATAGCGGAATACGCCCTGCGCCATCAGCGCGTGGGCGGAATCAAGAATAGTCTCGACGGCGGCGAGGCCGTGCCGCTCCTCGCAACGGACAATGTAGCCCTTTGCGAAGTCCAGGTAGCCGAGGATCGCCCCGGCGTCCGTCCACTGCTTGAACAACTGATTGTTCTTGAAGAAATGGTTGTGCCCGAGCGCAGCATGGGCCGTCACCAAGGCCTGCAGGGCCATGGTGTTTTCCTCCATCAGATAGACGATGCAAGGATTGGAATTGATGACCAGTTCATAGGCAAGGCCTCGCCCGCCTTTGCGATAAAGCAGGTCCTGGTGGAGGAAATGTTTGCCGAAAGACCAGTGACGGTACATCAGTGGCATGCCGACCGATGAATAGGCGTCGAGCATCTGCTGGGAGGAGATGATCTCCATCTGTACGGGGTAGGTTTCGAGATGAAGCTCTTCGACCGCGATTGCCTCGATCGCGTCATAGGTCCGCGACAATGTCTTGAAATCCCAGTCGGACCCTGAAAAAAGCAGGCTGGATTTACTGGCTTGTCTGGCCATCGGACCCCCTCATGCCCTCTTGAGGGAAGCCGGCTGTCTGCCGAAGAGTTGGCGAAAAACCGGGTAGATATCGGCGGGCGTGGCAATGCGGCTCATCTGGAAGTTCGGCCATCTCAGGTCGATTTCGCTATAGGCACGCCATAGCGATGTCCCGTTTTCGGTCGTGCCGAAGATATGGGCTTCTCGCTCGTCGATGATCTCGACATAGGCAAAATACTGGCACAGCCGCATGAGCTTGCCGTTGAGCAATGCCATGCATCGCTCAGAATCGCCGCCAAAATTGTCGCCGTCCGAGGCCTGGGCGGCGTAGATGTTCCATTCGTGGGCGGGGTAACGTTCGCCAATAATGCGGTGCATTTCCTCCAGCGCGGTGGAAACGACAGTGCCGCCGCTTTGCGTGTTGTAGAAAAATGTTTCCTCATCGACCTCCTGGGCCAGATGCGTGTGGCGGATGAAGACGATCTCGATGCGGTCGTAGCGCCGTTTCAAGAACAGGTGCAGCAGTACGAAGAAGCGCTTGGCCAGATCCTTTTCGCGCTCACCCATCGAGCCGGACACATCCATCAGACAGAACATGACGGCATTGGCGTTCGGCACAGGTCGGGGATCGAAGCGGTTGAAGCGGATGTCGACCGGATCGACATAGGCAATTCGTCTGCGCCGCCGCTCCAGCCGGTCAAGTTCTTCGCGCAACGCCGCAATGCGCTGGCGCGCCGCTGGGCTGGACGGCACCAACTCAAGCGTGGCGATTTCCTGAAGGATCGCGTCCAAATCCTCCTGCTTAGGACGCCTCAGCGCAATGCGGCGGCCGTGGCTGTTGCGCATCGTGCGCACAACATTGATGTTGGTCGGTGAACCGGTGGCGGCGAAGCCAGCCCGGCGCGGCTTGAAGGCAAGGATCTCCTTGAGGTTGAGCTTGACCATATCTGGGAGTTCGAGATCCTCGAAAAAAAGATCGAGCACCTCTTCACGTGACAGCACGAAACGAAAGTCGTCTTCAGACGCCGTGTTCCCCGGGGACGACGCTCCCGCGCCGCCGCCGGGCTTGGGGATCAGGTCTCCAGGGGAGAAATGCCTGTTGCCCGGCAGGATGTGCTGGCGCCTGCCGCTGTTGCGGGCGTTGTTGAAGCTTGGCTCGCCCGTGCCACTTTCGGGCATGGGCACAGCGTGCTCGGTATCGGCGTCGGCGATGCTGCCGGTGCGGATCTGATCGCGTATGCTCCGCTTCAGCTCCTCGCGCGCGCGCCTGAGAAAGCGCTGGCGATTGCCGAGGCTCTTGTCTTTCGGATTCAGGCGACGGTCGATGAAGATCGGCATGGAACCATCCGGGCTCTTTCAACCCGCCCTGTTCACCCGCATGTACCAGTCCACAAGGCGACGCACCTGCCGCTGGGTGTAGCCACGCTCGACCATCCGCTGCACGAACTCATTGTGCCGCTTTTCCGTGACGCTATCCTGCTTGGAGCCGAAGCTGATCACCGGCAGGAGGTCCTCGACCTGGCCGAACATGCGCTTCTCGATGACTTCCCGCAGCTTTTCGTAACTTGTCCACGCCGGGTTGCGGTCGTGGTTTCTTGCGCGCGCGCGCAATGTGAACTTCACCACCTCGTTGCGGAAGTCCTTGGGATTGGCGATGCCGGCCGGTTTTTCGACCTGCGACAATTCCTTGTCCAATATCTCGCGATTGAGAACTTGGCCGGTATCGGGATCCTTGTAGTCCTGATCCTCGATCCAGGCATCGGCATAGGCGATGTAACGGTCGAAGAGGTTCTGGCCATACTCGCTGTATGATTCCAGATAGGCCTTCTGGATTTCGTGGCCGATGAACTCGGCATAGCGCGTTGCCAGCTCCGACTTGATGAACTCGAGATAGGCCGCTTCCGTCTCCTTTGGAAACTGCTCGCGCTTGATCGCCTCTTCCAGGATGTACATGAGATGCACGGGATCGGCAGCCACCTCCTTCGTATCGTAGTTGAATGTCTGCGACAGAATCTTGAAGGCGAAGCGTGTGCTGACGCCGGTCATGCCTTCGGCGACGCCGGCGGCGTCGCGATATTCCTGAACCGACTTCGCCTTAGGGTCGACGTCCTTCAGGTTCTCGCCGTCATAGGCGCGCATCTTGGTGTAGAGTGGCGAATTGTCATGCTCGGCCAGGCGGGTCGAGACGGTGAAGCGGCTGAGAATGTCCAGCACTTCGGGGGCGCAGGGGCTGGCGGCCAATTCGCTCTCCCGCAGCAGCTTTTCGTAAATCTGCCTCTCTTCGGTGATCCGCAGACAATAGGGCACCTTGACCACGAGGATGCGATCGAGAAAGGCCTCATTGTTTTTGTTGTTCTTGAACTGCTGCCATTCCGATTCGTTGGAATGGGCCACGATGATCCCCTGGTAGGGAAAGGCGCCGAAATTTTCGGTGCCGTTGTAGCTGCCCTCCTGGGTCGCGGTCAGCAGCGGATGCAGGACCTTGATGGGCGCCTTGAACATTTCCACGAATTCAAGCAGGCCCTGGGTGGTCCGGTTCAGTCCGCCGCTATAGGAATAGGCGTCCGGATCGGACTGGCTGAAATTTTCCAATTGCCGGATGTCGACCTTGCCGACCAGGGCCGAGACGTCCTGATTGTTCTCATCGCCGGGCTCGGTCTTGGCGATGCCGATCTGGCGCAATCGCGAAGGCATCAGCTTGACCACGCTGAACTTGGAAATGTCACCGGACAGTTCGTCGAGGCGCTTGGCCGCCCATGGCGAGATAAGCCCGTTCAGCCGGCGTCGGGCTATGCCGTATTTATCCTGCAGCAGGTCGCCCATGCGATCGGGATGGAAGAGGCCAAGCGGCGATTCGAAAACCGGGCTGATCTGGTTACCGACCTTCAGCGTGTAGATCGGGCGTTCCTCCATCAGTCTCTTCAGCCGCTCGGCCAGAGAGGATTTGCCGCCGCCGACAGGGCCGAGAAGGTAGAGGATCTGCTTGCGCTCCTCGAGGCCCTGGGAGGCATAGCGGAAATATCCGGCGATGCGCTCGATCGTATCCTCCATTCCATAGAAGTCGGAGAAGGAGGGATAGATCTTGACGGTGCGGTTTGAGAAAATGCGGCCTAGTCGCTCGTCCTTGCTGGTGTCGACCAAGTTCGGCTCGCCGATTGCCTCGACCATCCGTTCAGGCGCCGAGGCATACATCGATTTGTCCTCTCGGCAGGCAAGAAGGTACTGCTGGAGGCTGATTTCTTCCTGGGCCGCGTTCGCATAAATCTCCGAAAACAGATCGAAGACGTCGGACTGATTCTCACGCATGATATTCTGCCCTCAAAGCCGTTCTGGCCGCCGGATGGCTCCTCAATCTATTCAACTACCGGGAGTGCATTGTGGTTCCCTTCAGATGATGCACTTGGCATCGAAACTCGGAGACCTCGCGTCGAAACCCGGGACGGCACCCCATGTGATTGGAATGCGTATCCAACAACTTAGGGCGGTGATGGCCAGATGAAGCCATCGAGGACAAATATTGATTTCGTGATCTGAACCGCGAGCGCGGTGCATTTGACGCGGTGAGAGCTGTCGCCCGATGCGGGTTCGATGAAGCAGGTCGATCGCGGTTCGGATCGATGATCGATCGCCGAACCAGATCTTTGGATATTGCCAATCCTTAACTGGACGCTCGCGGCGCTCGGGGGCACTCTTGGCCGACACGGTCGGAGACCACGATGATCGATCGGCGAAGCCTCATTCTGGCTTCCGTGGCGGCGATGCTGCCCTTGGGAGCATCGGCCGCGTGGCGGCTGCGCCAACCGGCGCCAAAAACCGTCGACTACGGGCCGGCGAAACTCGACATCTATGCCCCCGCAGGTGCAACCGCACTGCCGGTCGTGTTTTTCGTTCATGGCGGCACCTGGCAGTCTGGAAAGCGAAGCCAAGTCAACGCCAAGCCGGCCTTCCTGCTGGCCAATGGCTTCTGCTTCGTCTCCATCGATTACCGGATGTTGCCTGAGGCTGATGTCGCAACCCAGGCCGGCGACGTCGAAAAGGCCTACGGCTATATCAGGGCCAACATCGCTCAGCATGGCGGCGACCCTAATCGCGTTGTCGGCATGGGCCATTCGGCCGGCTGCCAACTGATTGCGCTGACTGGCATGCGCGGTGGGTTGCCTGGCGTCGCTGCCCTACTTCTCGTCGATACAAGAGCCTACGACCTTGCAGCGCTTGCCAAGAATGGCGGCATGGTGCGGGCCTATGCGCGGGTCTTTTCCGACCCCGCGCAATGGGCCGCACTGTCACCCATCAGCTATGTCGACGGCCGCAAGCATCCGCCGACATTCATCGCCTATTCGCGGGCGCCTGGCCGTGGCGAGGCCTCCAAGGCCTTTGCCAAGCGCCTGCGCGCCACCGGCACCAGGGTTACGCTGTTCGACGGCAGCGCCTATACGCACATGTCGATCAATCGCGATTTCGGCGACGACGGCGATGCGCTGACCGCTGCCGCGCTGGCATTCCTGAAATCGACGGTCGGCTGATCGAGGCTCGTGCGTTAGCTGCTGGATCAGACCAAAAGCACTGGCGGGATATTGCCGTGCGGGCGCCCCCGGGTGCAAGTGCTCTCTTTGATCGGGAGAGAATTGCATGAACGGCGCCGATGTCCTGTGTGACGTGCTTCTGGCCAATGATGTGAGGGTCTGCTTCGCCAACCCCGGCACGTCAGAAATGCATTTCGTTGCAGCGCTTGACCGCAAACCGCGGATGCGTTGCGTCCTCGGCCTGTTCGAGGGCGTGGTGACGGGGGCCGCCGATGGCTATGCGCGGATGACCGATCGCCCGGCCGCGACGCTGCTGCATACCGGTCCCGGCTTGGCCAATGGTCTCGCCAACATGCACAATGCGCGGCGCGCGCTCAGCCCGATGATCAACATTGTCGGCGACCATGCCTCCTACCATCTGCCGCTCGATGCGCCACTGACCAGCGATATAGAGAGCCTCGCGGCGCCGATGTCGAACTGGGTGCGCCGCATCGGTGGCCCGGACGATGTCGCGCCGGCGACCGAGGCGGCCTTGCGCGCATCGCTGACGCCTCCCGGCGTGACGACGCTGATCCTGCCGGCCGATGCGGCCTGGGGTGAAGTCGGTGCGGCTTCGGTCGGTAAGGTAAGGCTGGCGCCGCCGCCCGCCGTCGACATGGACGCCGTGCGCATGGTCGCGGCAGCGATCCGTGCCGCTCCGGGTCGCGTTGGCATGGTCGTTCGCGGGAAGGCCGCACGAGCCGATGGGCTTGCCATCGCGGGGCGGATTTCGACAGGCAGCGATGTCCGTCTGTTCAGCGACGTCCTGATCGCCCGCATGCAACGCGGGCGCGGGCGAGTCGCGCCGACCCGCATCCCCTATCCGGTGGATGCGGCGACGGCGGTGCTCAGGGATATCGATGTTCTAGTGCTGGTCGGCGCGAAGGAGCCGGTTGCCTTCTTCGCCTATCCGGGAAAGCCCGGGCGGCTTGTCCGTGAGGGGTGCCAGGTGCTGACGCTGGCCGGCCATGGCAGCGATCTGAATGCGGCGCTGGAGGCGCTGCGCGACGAACTCGGCATAAAGCCGGCGCAACAACAGGCGTTCGCGACCGCCTTTCCCGACGACACACCGCCGAGCGGCAGGCTGACGGAAGATGCCATCGCATTGTCGGTGGCGCGCAAACTGCCGGCCGATGCGATCGTCTGCGATGAAGCGGTTACCTCGGCGCGGCGTTTCTTCGCGCTATCGGCCTTTGCCGCGCCGCACGACTACATGATGGGCACAGGCGGATCGATCGGCGGGGGCATCCCGATGGCGACCGGGGCGGCGATCGCCTGTCCGGACCGCAAGGTGATCAATCTCGAGGCCGATGGCAGCGGCATGTACACCGTGCAGGGGCTGTGGACCCAGGCCAGGGAGAATCTCGACGTGGTGACGATCGTGTTTTCCAACCGGGCCTATGCGATCCTGCATGGCGAGATGAAGAATGTCGGCGTCGAGGCGATCGGCGAGAACGCCAAGCGCATGCTGGACCTCGACCATCCCTCGCTGGACTGGGTCTCGCTGGCCAAAGGCATGGGCGTGGAGGCGGCCCGCGCCGATACGTGCGAGCGGTTCGACGCGCTGTTGGACAGTGCCCTGTCGCGGCGCGGGCCGTTCCTCATCGAAGCGGTGCTCTGAGCGCGCGGAAAGTGGGCGTCGGACCCTTGGCTACCAGCGGGTCTTTTCGCCGGGAGCCGCCGGTTCGATCGCCAGCGCGTGCACGCCGGCTTTCAGTTCGTCGGCAAGCAGTTCATTGACGGCGCGGTGGCGGTCGATGCGGCTCATGCCGGCAAAGGCGGAAGCGACGACGCGGACGCGAAAATGTGTCTCGCCGGTGCCGTCATAGGCGCCGTGATGTTCGGAGCCGTGGTGGTGATGGCCGGCGTGGAGATGGCTCTCGTTGATGATGACCAGCCGCTCCGGCGAAAATGCTTTGTTGAGCTTGTCTTCCATGGTCGCCTGTATGGACATCGCCGTCTCCCTTCACCACATATGGCTGGCGCATCAGCCTGAAACCGAAAATCGGTCTTCGCAAAAGTCGCTGCCGTGCAACAAAATCCGCCATTCGCCTGCTTTATGCCGCGATTCAGCGGTTAGGGCGATGATCGCGAAAATGTCAATTCTTGTTTCGCATCTGCGAACGCCCCATAAATGGGTTAGATGAAGCCGTACCCCAAATATTTCGAGAAGATTCGCGTCCGCCCCGACAAGGACGCGGAGCTAAAGTCGCACTCGCCGATTTGCCAGTGGGACGGCTGCAAGGAGGCGGGCACCCATCGCGCGCCGGTCGGGCGGATGAAGGAGGGCGAGTATTTCCGTTTCTGCTTCGACCATGTGCGCGAGTACAACAAGGGCTTCAACTATTTCTCCGGCGTGCCGGACACCGAGGTCGCGCGCTTCCAGAAGGAAGCGATGACCGGTCACCGGCCGACCTGGAAGATGGGCGTCAACGGCGCCTCGACGCGTTCGTCGCCGGATGTGGCGCAGATGCGTTCCGGCCGCGCCGGCTACTACAACCGCATGCGCGACCCGTTCGACCTGTTCAAGGGGCCAAAGGATCCGCGCGAGGCGCGCGCGCGCAAGGCCAAGCCGCTTGAGGCCAAGGCGCTGGAAACGCTTGGCCTTGATACAAAGGCGACTGGCAAGGAGATCAAGGCGCGCTATAAGGAACTGGTGAAACTCCACCATCCGGATGCGAATGGTGGCGACAGAGGTTCGGAAGACCGGTTCCGCGATGTGCTGCAGGCCTATCGCGTGCTCAAACAGGCGGGCCTGTGCTGAGCGACCATACGGTTCGTGTCGTTTTCCAACTTTCATAAGGTTGGAAAAGGCTCTAAGACCGCCCCCGGACAAAATCGATTGCCGGCGAAATCAGGCTTTTCGCCCGTGGAGACGTTGAGAGATATGAACAAGGTCGATCGCGACATCGCCAACCTGCCCGACACGACGGTGTCGGTGAAGGAGAAATTCGGCTTTGAGTCCAAGATGGTTGTGCCGGCCTATTCGGTGACATCAGAGCATGTGCCCGACATCGATCCGGACTATCTGTTCGACAAGAACACGACGATGGCGATCCTGGCCGGCTTTGCCTACAACCGCCGGGTCATGGTGTCGGGCTATCACGGCACAGGCAAGTCGACCCATATCGAACAGGTCGCCGCCCGCCTCAACTGGCCCTGCGTGCGCGTCAATCTCGATAGCCATGTCAGCCGTATCGATCTCGTCGGCAAGGACGCGATCGTCGTCAAGGATGGGTTGCAGATCACCGAATTCCGCGACGGCATCCTGCCCTGGGCCTACCAGCACAATGTCGCGCTGTGCTTCGACGAGTACGATGCTGGCCGTCCGGACGTGATGTTCGTCATCCAGCGCGTGCTGGAATCGTCGGGCCGGCTGACGCTGCTCGACCAGAGCCGGGTTATCCGCCCGCATCCGGCCTTCCGGCTGTTTTCGACCGCCAATACGGTCGGCCTGGGTGATACCACCGGTCTCTATCATGGCACGCAGCAGATCAACCAGGCGCAGATGGATCGCTGGTCCATCGTCACCACGCTGAATTACCTGCCGCACGACAATGAAGTCGCCATCGTGCTGGCCAAGGCCAAGCACTATCGCGACGCCAAGGGCAAGGAGATCGTCAACAAGATGGTGCGCGTCGCCGACATGACGCGCTCGGCCTTCATCAATGGCGATCTGTCGACCGTGATGAGCCCGCGCACCGTCATCACCTGGGCCGAAAATGCCGAGATCTTCGGCAATATCGGCATGGCGTTCCGGCTGACCTTCCTCAACAAGTGCGACGAGCTCGAGCGCTCGGTGGTGGCAGAGTTCTATCAGCGCGCCTTCGGCGAGGATCTGCCCGAGAGCGCGGCCAACGTGGTGCTGGGCTAAGCAGAGTCTCGATGGCCGGTCCGGGCGACAACACGCGCAACAAGTCGAAGACGGGGTCTGAAGCCGACAGCTTCAAGCGCGCCGTCACCGTCTGCATGCGTGCCATCGCCGGCGACAAGGAACTCGAGGTCGGCTTCGCCAAGGATAGGCCCGCACTCGCCGGCAGCCGGGCGCGTTTGCCCGAACTGCCGAAGAAGGCGTCGAAGACCGACATTGCGATTACCCGCGGGCTTGGCGATTCCATGGCGCTGAAGCGCGCCTGCCACGATGTACGCATCCACACCAAGCTGGCGCCGGAAGGCAAGGCGGCCCGCGCCATCTATGATGCGGTCGAGCAGGCCCGCGTCGAGGCGATCGGCTCACGCGCCATGCAAGGCGTCGCCGACAACATCGGCTCGATGCTGGAGGACAAATACGCCAAGGCCAACCTCGTCGACGTCAAGGACAAGGCCGACGCGCCGATCGAGGAAGCACTCGCCCTGATGGTGCGCGAGAAGCTGACCGGCCGCCCGATCCCGAAGAGCGGTGAGCGGCTGGTCGAACTTTGGCGCCCTTGGGTCGAGGAAAAGGCCAAGGCCGACCTCGACGGATTGTCGGCCAAGCTCGGCGACCAGCAGGCCTTCGCCCGCGTCGTGCGCGAGATGCTCGCCTCCATGGAGATGGCCGAGGAACTCGGCGACGACCAGGAGACGGAAGACTCCGAGGACAATGACGACAACCAGCCGCAAGGCGAGGAGCAGAGCGAGGAGGGCGGCGAAGAGGATTCCGGCTCCGAGCAGTCGCAGTCCGAGGATGCCGAGGCATCGGCCGATGACGAGCAGTCGGCCGAGACCGAAGCCTCCGACGCCACCGCCGACGACCTGTCCGACGATGATGATGCGGACGCCGAGACGCCTGGCGAGGCGCGCCGCAACGACAATCCCTTCACCAATCTGCCGAAGGAGATCGACTACAAGGTCTTCACCACCGCTTTCGACGAGACGGTCGGCGCCGAGGAGTTGTGCGAGGAAGAAGAGCTCGACCGGCTGCGCGCCTTCCTCGACAAGCAGCTTGCCAACCTGTCGGGCGTCGTCGGCCGGCTGGCCAACCGGCTGCAGCGCCGGCTGATGGCGCAGCAGAACCGCTCCTGGGATTTCGACCTGGAAGAGGGCTACCTCGACCCGGCGCGGCTGGTGCGTGTCGTCATCGATCCAATGCAGCCGCTGTCCTTCAAGCAGGAACGCGACACGAAATTCCGCGACACGGTGGTGACGCTGGTGCTCGACAATTCCGGCTCCATGCGCGGCCGGCCGATCACGGTCGCCGCCACCTGCGCCGACATTTTGGCGCGCACGCTGGAGCGTTGCGGCGTCTCGGTAGAGATCCTCGGCTTTACCACGCGGGCCTGGAAGGGCGGGCAAGCGCGCGAGAAGTGGCTGAAGGACGGCAAGCCGCCGAACCCCGGCCGGCTCAACGATCTGCGCCACATCATCTACAAATCGGCCGACCATCCGTGGCGGCGGGCACGGCGCAATCTCGGCCTGATGATGCGCGAGGGCCTGCTCAAGGAAAACATCGACGGCGAGGCCCTGTTGTGGGCGCATAACCGGCTGATCGCACGGCCGGAACAGCGCAAGATCCTGATGATGATCTCGGACGGCGCGCCGGTCGACGATTCGACGCTGTCGGTCAACCCTGGCAATTATCTCGAGCGCCATCTGCGCGCGGTCATCGAGCTGATCGAGACGCGCTCGCCGGTGGAATTGCTGGCCATCGGCATCGGCCATGATGTCACGCGCTATTATCGCCGTGCCGTCACCATCGTCGATGCCGAGGAACTGGCCGGCGCCATGACCGAGCAGCTGGCTTCGCTGTTCGCCGAGGAGAGCGCCAAGGATACGCGGCGCGGCGGCATGCGGCGCGCCGGATGATCTTTTCGCGCGGCGGTTCTAGAGCGGCTCATCGTTTCACGGAAATGCCGAACCGCTCCAACTCTTTGTTCTTACGCAATTCCCAAGGGAAAGTGCCATGCGCTTTTCCCGGGAAAACCGTCTCATACTTTTCCTGGAATTGCTTTCGGCAAACGCTTTTCGCTGCCATCGCCCTGCTTACCGGCATGGCTTCGGCTGCAGCCGGTTCGGCTGATTCCACCTCGGTCGAACCGGTCGAGGTCTCGGCCCGCCCGATCACCGAATTCCACATTGGCCGTGCCGGCAAGCAGTTCGGTACGCTCGAATTCGTCGGCGGGCTGGAGATGACATCGCCGACGCGCGATTTCGGTGCGCTGTCGGCCCTCCGCTTCCTGAAAGCCGGCGGCGACTTCATTGGCGTTGCCGACACCGGGTTCTGGTTCTTCGGCACGGTGGTCCGCGACGCCGACAAGCGGCCATACGGTATCCAGAATTTCCGCATGCAGCAGATGGTCGACGAGACGGGTCGGCCGATCGACAAGAAATGGGAGGTCGATGCGGAAGGCCTCGCGGTCAAGGACGGCATTGCCACCGTCGGCTTCGAGCGCAACCACCGCGTCGCCCAGTTCAAGATCGCCTCCCATGACATGAAGGCGCCGTTCAGGCAGCTGGATTTCGTGGTTCCGGCCCACGAGCTGCGCCAGAATCGCGGCTTCGAGACCGTCACCCATGCCAATGCCTACGGCCAGCATGAGGGCGGGCTGGTGGTGGTCTCCGAGAAGAGCCTCGACAAGGCCGGCAACATCTACGCTGCCATCATCGAAGGGCCGCACAAGGGCGTCTTTACCGTCAAGCGCAACGGCGATTTCGACATCACCGACGGCGCCTTCCTGCCGGATGGCGACCTGTTGCTTCTGGAGCGCAGTTTTTCGATGGCCAGAGGCGTCAAGATGCGGCTGCGGCGCATCTATGGCGAGAGCGTCGAGAAGGGCGCTGTCGCCGACGGGCCGGTACTGCTGGAAGCCGACATGGGCTATCAGATTGATAACATGGAAGGGCTCGACGTCTGGACCCGCGACGACGGTGCGCTGATGGTGTCGATGATTTCCGACGACAACCACTCGATCCTGCAGCGCAATCTCTATCTGGAATTCATCCTGCACCAGGATTGAGCGACGTTCCAACCGCGGACCTGAAGTCGAGGACGGCGGGTTCGATTTTGGTCGGACGCCTTCCCCAACTCCGTCGCTGCTTCGCAGCGCCAACTCTCCTCCCTCCGGAGGGAGAGGATCGAGCTTGGTGGGCGAACGCATGTCCTTCCTCTACCCGTCGATCGGCGAGCGTGGCGAGCGAAGCTCGACGGAGTGGGGGTCGACCGTTCATTAATAGAGCTACGACGGCATCCGGTCAGGATCGTGAGCCGTTGGCGGCTATCCAGATGACATGGCGCGCGCCACGCTTGCCGTTGGCGCGCGTGTTGACCTCTTCGACCGTAAAGCCTGCCTGCTTCAGCCGCCGCGTGAAGCCGCTGTCAGGGCCTTGCGACCAAACCGCCAGGACGCCACCCGGCTTGAGGGCGCCGCGCGCAGCGCCCAGTCCCTGCAGGCTGTAAAGCGCATCGTTGGATTTGTGGACGATGCCTTCCGGGCCGTTGTCGACATCCAGCAGGATGGCGTCCCAGGCGGCGGGCTCCGAGCGTATCAACTGCCCGACGTCGGTCTCACGGATGATGACGCGCGGATCGTCGAGACAGCCGCCAAAGATCTCGGCCATCGGACCGCGTGCCCAGGCTACGACCGCCGGGACCAACTCCGCGACGACGATGCTGGCGTCATTGCCGAGCTCTGCGAGTGCGGCCCGCAGCGTAAAGCCCATACCAAGCCCGCCGATCAGGATCCTTGGCTGCCGATGGCCGGCAATCCTTTGGCAAGACAAGTTTGCCAGCGCTTCCTCGGAGCCGCTGAGACGGCTGTTCATCAGCTCGTTGGTGCCGAGCATGATCGAGAATTCGGTGCCACGCCGCTTGAGGCGAAGCTCCTGTGCGCCATCCGGGGTCTTCGCGGAGTCTAGCTGGACCCACGGAATCATGGCCTTTGTCCGACCATTATCTTTTCCGAAAACCGGGTCCCACTTTTCGGGATCATGGTTTAAGCCGTGACGGCCGGTTGACTCCAGCGGGTGGCGAGCAGCCGGTAGGGGATGAGTGCGACCACCGCGATGATCAGCTTCACCGACAGGTCACCAAGCGCCCAGGAAACCCAGCGCATGGCATCGACATGGAAGACGCCCATCAAAGGTGCGGTTTCAAGCGCAAAGCTGTCGTTCGGGCCAGCGAAGGCAAACGCGGCCGAAAACGCGACGGTGAAGAACACGGCGGTGTCGAACACCGATCCGACCAGCGTGCCGACGATCGGTGCCCGCCACCAGCTCTGCCGGCGCAGCCGGTTGAACACGGTCACATCGAGCAGTTGCGCGGAAAGGAACGCCGCGCCGGACGCCGCCGCGATGCGCACCAGCCGGTCGGCGGCGGTCTCGAATTCGATCAGGCCGTGGCGGAACAGGAAGGGCGGGACAAGGATCGAGCAAACCACCGCCGTCATGAAGCCGACAAAGACGATCCTGCGCGCCACGGTGGGCCCGTAGCGGCGGTTGGCGAGATCGGTGACCAGGAACGAGAAGGGGTAGGTGAAGGCGCCCCAGGTCAAAAGGTCGGCCAGCGACAGGCCGCCGATCTGGCCCTGCATCGGGAATTGCACGAGAATGTTCGACGCCACGACGACAAGCGCCATGGCGGCCACGAATGGCAGGTATCGCGAGAACGAAGTCATTTTTTTATCCTGGGTAATGGAACCAGCGGAGCATCATGCCCATCCGGGCGATGCTCGCTTCGTATTTGAGCATCGGATTGCCGAAACCTTGCGGGTTCCATCCGATGCCCAAGGCCAACAAGAGGTTGGCCAGGGCGGTTCGTCCCCCGCCTTTAAACGATATCAGGCAGCGGGCTGCTCGGCGATCTTCTTGGCGATCTGCTTCTTCAACAGACGGGCGCGCTGCGACAATTCCTTGACGTCGGCCTTGGCCAGGAAGGCGTCGAGACCGCCGCGATGTTCGACCGAACGCAGCGCGTTGGCCGAAATGCGCAGGCGCACATTCTGGTTCAGCGCTTCCGAAATCAGCGTCACATTGACGAGATTCGGCAGGAAGCGACGCTTGGTCTTGTTGTTGGCGTGGCTCACATTGTTGCCGGACATGACTGCCTTGGCAGTGAGTTCGCAGGTGCGGGACATGGTTCTAACCTTCAGTTCTCGGGGTCTGCCAAACCTTTGTGCCCACGCCGGGTGGCGCGCGGTTCTGGTCAGGCGGCCTTATGGAAAAAGTTGGCGTTCCATAGTTGCATTTCGCCGAGGCGTCAAGCACCGGCTTCCCCACGGACGCGCCCGGCATTTCATATTAAGGCCGGAATTCATCCTATAAGCGGTCTCATAGGGACATGCCAGACCGGAGTTGCCCGCCTCCGGCCGAAAATCAAGGACCCGATCCCGCCATGCTTCGTTGCCATGCCCTTGCTGCCCTGCTCGCCATTGCCTTGCCGTCCGCCGTTTCTGCTGCCTCGCCACAGTCGTTCAAGGGTGAGTACACAGTGTCGTTCCTTGGTCTTTCGATCGCGAAATCGACGTTTTCCAGCCACTATGAGAACGGCGCCTACGCGATCGAAGGCAGCGTTACCGCCGCGGGTCTGGCCAGGCTGTTCGACGACACGCGCGGCACGATCTCGTCGAAAGGCACGATTTCGGGCAAGAAGATGGTGCCGCGGGCGTTCCGTGCCGATTACACCTCTGGCAAGAAGGCATCGACGGTCGACATCCGCTTTGCAGATGGCGCGGTCACCTCGACGCGGGTCGTCCCGGCGCCGGGCAAGCGCGACCCCAAGAGCTGGGTGCCGATCGGTGCCGGCGATCTGGTCTCCGTGCTCGATCCGCTGGCCGCCACCGTCATCCATGCCGACAGTCTCGACCAGGTCTGTGGCCGCACGGTGAGGTTCTATGACGGCGAGATGCGTGCCGATCTGACACTGACCTACGCTTCGAAAGGCACGATCTCGGTGCCGGGTTACAAGGGCGACACCATCACCTGCCGAATGGGCTTCGAGCCGGTGGCGGGCTACCGCAAGGGCCGCAAGGCGCTGAATTATCTTAAGAACCGCAGCCGCATGATGGTGACGTTTGCATCGCTCGGCCAAACTGGCGTATATGCGCCGATCCACGCCACGGTGGGCACGCAGATCGGCACCTTGACCATCAGCGCCAGGCGTTTCGAGGCAGTACAGTAGGGCAGGCGCCATACGCGCGCCACTGGAGACGGAATGGCGCGCGCAACGCTGATCGGTTTTTCGGCGGTCGCCATGTGGGCGCTGCTGGCGCTGCTCACCGATAGGTCGGGCCAGGTGCCACCGTTCCTGCTGTCGGCGATCACCTTCTCGATCGGCACCGGGGTCGGGCTCGTCGCGCGGCTGTTCATGCCGGCGCCCGACAAGGGCCAGAAAATCCCTCGCCAAGTCTGGCTGATCGGCATTGCCGGCCTGTTCGGCTACCATTTCTTCTACTTCACCGCGCTGCGCAATGCGCCGACGGTGGAGGCGAGCCTGATCGCCTATCTGTGGCCTTTGCTGATCGTGCTTGGCTCGGCGCTGATGCCGGGCGAGCGCCTGGCCTGGAACCATGTCGTCGGCGCGCTGCTCGGCCTTGCAGGTACCGTGCTGATCGTCACCAAGGGCGGCGGGCTGGCCTTCGACGCCCGCTACGCCTTCGGCTATGCCATGGCCGCCGTCTGCGCCGTGCTGTGGTCGTCCTATTCGCTGTTGTCGCGGCGCTTCCCGTCGGTGCCGACCAGCATCGTCACCTGGTTCTGCGCCGCGACCGCGGTGCTGTCGCTCGCCTGCCACTTGGCGCTGGAACAAACGGTTCTGCCTGACGGCGCCGGGCAGTGGCTGGCCGTGCTTGGCCTTGGCCTGATGCCGGTCGGTGCTGCCTTCTACGCCTGGGACATCGGCGTCAAACGCGGCAACATCCAGGTACTGGGTGCCGCAAGCTACGCCGCACCGCTGTTGTCGACGCTGGTGCTGATCGCGGCCGGTGTCGCCGAGCCATCGCTGCGCATCGTCGCCGCCTGTGTGCTCATCACCGGCGGGGCGGCCTTGGCGGCAAAGTCGCTGTTCCTGCGCAAGCCCGCCGTGACCGAGAGCGGAGCCGGGGCATCCGAAAGCAGAGCCGGGGCATGACGATGCCGTTCCCGGGCGGCATTGACGCCAACGCCAACGCAACGCTGATCTTTTCGCTGGCGGCGGCGGTGATCTACGCCTTCACGCTTGGCATGCCGCCGACGCTCGCACGCTCGGCGGCAAAGACGCTTGCCGTGGCGATGCTTGCCGTGCTGGCGGCGCTGCAAGGCGGGCCGCTGCTGCTGGTCGCCGCGCTCGCGCTCAGCGCCGTTGGCGACGCCTTCCTGTCGCGCGACGGCGAAAAGGCCTTTCTTGGCGGGCTGGCCAGCTTTCTCGTCGCCCATATAGTCTATGTCGTGCTGTTCCTGCGCAGCGGCGGCGGCTTGGAATTGCTGGGCGCCGAATCGTGGCGTGGCGCGATCGCGCTGGCCATGGCGGTGTTTGCGATCGTCATGCTGGCGGCGCTGTGGCGACGCGTCGGCCTCGGCCTGCGCGTTCCGATCGCCGTCTATGTCGCTGCGATCCTGGCGATGGGCGTTTCGGCGCTGACGACAAGCAGCGTCTGGATTATCGGCGGCGCCATGTTGTTCATGGCATCGGACGGTCTGCTCGCCACGGAGAAATTCCTGGTGGCCGCCATCTCGCCGCACCGCGCCTGGATGCGCTTTGCCGTCTGGGTGCTCTACTACGCGGCCCAACTCGCGATCACGCTTGGGTTCTTGTTGCGTTAGGGTTGTTTCGGCTGCCAGCCAGGTGCTGCCAGCTCAAAGGCGGCGAAGTCAAAACCCGGTGCGACCGTGCAGCCGACCAGCGTCCATTCGCCCAGGCTGCGCGCCGATTGCCACCGGCCTGCCGGGACGGCGATCTGCGGCCGCTCGCCGGCTGCGAGATCGATGCCGAGCACCTGCTCGACAACGGCGCTGCTTTCTTCCCACATCGCCAGCGCCAGCGGGGCGCCGGCATGGAAGTGCCAGACCTCGGCGGCGTCCTTGACCCGGTGCCAGGCCGAAACCTGATCCCGTTCCAGCAGAAAATAGATCGCGGTCGAATGGCCGCGCGCACCGCCGGCGTCATCGCGAAAGGTCTCGGCGTACCAGCCGCCTTCCGGATGCGGCTTCAGGCCAAGCGTCGCGATGATTTCGGCGGAGCTGGTCATGGCTTCGAGGATACCACCGGGCTCTAGAAATTATCCTTGCGCTTGCGGATTTCGGCGAAGACCTCGGCGTCCGAGGCTTTCTCCAGCCCAAGATGCTTGCGGATCGCCGGATCGTGCCAGCGCAGGAAGGGATTGGTCGACAGTTCCTCGCCGATCGTCGTCGGCAGCGTCGCCTTGTCGGCGGTGCGCAGCGCCTCGATCTTGGCGGCGCGTTCCTTCAGCGCCGAATTGGTCGGGTCGACGGTCAGCGCGAAACGAGCGTTGGAGAGCGTGTATTCGTGGCCGCAATAGACGACCGTTTCAGCCGGAAGCGCCGCCAGTTTCTTCAGCGAATCATACATTATCGGCGGCTTGCATTCGAACAGCCGCCCACACCCCAGCGCAAACAGCGTGTCGGCGGTGAACGCCACTTTCGATCCAGGCAAATAGTAGGAGACGTGGCCGGCTGTGTGGCCGGGCGTGGCGATCACCTCGATCTTTTCATCACCAAGGTGAAGAACCGAGCCGTCTTCGACCGTTTCGTCGATGCCGGGGATCTTGGCCTTTTCCGCTTCCGGGCCGACGATGCGCAGTTTGAAGCGCGCCTTGAGCGCCAGATTGGCCTCGACATGGTCGGCATGATGATGCGTGGTCAGGATCATCGTCGGCGTCCAGCCGGTGCGTTTGAGCGCGGCCAGGATCGGCGCTTCCTCGGGCGCGTCGATGATCGCGGTCTGGCCGCTTTTGGGGTCATGCACCAGCACGCCAAAATTGTCGGTGCGGCACATGAACTGTTCGATTTCGACCGGCATCGCATCTCTCCGTTAGAGCGTCCTTTGTGCGTCCAGTTGGACGCACAAAGGACGCTCTGACACTTTTTATCTGCTGCATCGTGCTTTCCGAAATCGAAACCGATTTTCGGGCCGATGCGGGAATCGCCGCAGACATAGGGCGCTGGCTCGCGGATGTCATCCGGTCATCAAGGCCTTTTGTTGAAACCCGACGATATCACGGCTACATCCCTGCCATGCATTCCGACATCGTCGATCTTCGCTCCTTCTATTCGACAACGCTCGGCCGGTTCGCCGAGCATTCGATCACAATGGCGTTGTCGTCGATATGGGCAGCCGTGCCAAACGAGCGGCTGGTCGGTCTCGGCTACACCTTGCCTTGGCTGGAGCGCTTCGGCGCCGATGCCGAGCGGGTCTTCGCCTTCATGCCGGCAACGCAGGGCGCGGTGGTGTGGCCGGCGACGGGGCCGACGGCGACGGCATTGGTCTTCGACGAGGAGTTGCCGCTGGTCGATTCCTGCATCGACCGCATGCTGCTCGTCCATTCGCTCGAACATGTCGAGAACCCGCGTGAGACGCTGAACGAGATCTGGCGTGTGCTGTCGCCGGCGGGCCGGGTCGTCATCGTCGTGCCCAACCGGCGCGGCGTCTGGGCGCGCTTCGAGCACACGCCGTTCGGCAATGGCCGGCCTTTCTCGCGCGGCCAGCTGACCGAACTGCTGCGCGAGGCGAATTTCACGCCCGCCTCATGGTCCGATGCGCTGTTCTTTCCGCCGTCGCGGCGGCGCTTCATGATGCGGTTCCATAATGTGCTGGAACGCGTCGGCCGGCGGCTATGGCCGATCTTTTCCGGGGTCATCGTCGTCGAGGCACAGAAGCGGCTCTATCAAGGCGTGCCGGTCGCCCAGCGCGCCTCGCGCCGCGTCTTCGTGCCGGTGCTGTCGCCGCATGGCGCAACCCGGCTCGGCCGCCGAAATGAGCCCGGGGATGCCAAGCCATCGGTTGCGCGGGTGACGGCTTCGTGATCACGGCAAGAGTGCCCGGCGTCGTTTCCCTGCCTATCTGTCGCAAGTGGACTGACAGCGCATCTTGACAGCGCATCTGGCAGTCCATTTGAACGACGGATGCCTTCAAGTCTCTCCAACCGGTTTCAGCACTGAACGCAAGGATCCCGGCCATGGCTGATCAACCGGACTATGCCGCCACCTTTCAGCCGGTTGCCGTGGCGGTCGAAGCCAGCAGCCTGAGCGATCAGGTGGCGACGATCAGGCGGGCGCTGGCGGGATCGCCGGTTCGCAAGTGGTTGCTCTGGACATCGGTCGGCATCATGGCCGTGATCATTGCAACGTCGATCGGCCAGATTCTCCTCAACCGCTGGAATCAGCCTTTCTACGATGCGCTCGCGCGCCGCGACATGGCGGCCTTCCTGCACCAGCTTCTCGTCTTTGCAGCCATTGCTGGCGGGCTGCTGGTGCTCAATGTCGGCCAGACTTGGCTCAACCAGATGATCCGGCTCAAGCTGCGCCAGGCGCTGACGCTGGACCTGATCGACCAGTGGACGAGGCCCGCGCGCGCCTTCCGGCTGGCCAATGCAGGCGCCATCGGCGTCAATCCCGACCAGCGCATGCAGCAGGATGCGGCGCACCTCTCGGACCTGTCGACCGACCTCGGTGTCGGGCTGCTGCAGTCGCTCATCCTGCTCGTATCCTTCGTCGGCGTGCTGTGGGAGCTGTCCTCGGGCTTCGTCTTCCACATCGGCGGGACCGCGCTGGCCATACCGGGCTACATGGTCTGGGCTGCCATCCTTTATGCCGGCACCGCCTCCTGGTTGAGCTGGCTGGTCGGACGCCCGCTCATCGGCCTGAACAGCGACCGCTACACGCGCGAAGCCGAGCTGCGCTCCTCGATGGTGCGCGTCAACGAAAATGTCGATGCCATTGCGTTGTACCATGGCGAGGCCGACGCCAGGCGACGGCTCGAACTCGACCTCGGCACGGTGCTCGGCGCCATGCGGCGCATCTACAGCGCCCAGATCAACCTGGCCTGGGTGACCGACACTTATGGCTGGATCACGGTCGTGGCACCCATCTTGGTCGCCTCGCCGGTCTATTTCTCAGGCGATATCAGCTTTGGCGGACTGATGATGGCGGTGGGCGCCTTCAACCAGGTTCACTCGTCCTTGCGCTGGTTCATCAACAACATCGGCAGTATCGCCGATTGGCGCGCCACGCTCATGCGCGTCGCCGACTTCCGCATCGCGCTCGACGAAACCGATGTGCTGCACGACACGGAGAGGCGCATCGCCTTTGGCGAAAACGCCAATGGCAGCCTGACTTTCGAGAAGCTCGAAGTGGCCTCGCCGGAGGGCTGCACCAGGCTGGCCGACCAGCATGTCGAAATCCGCCCCGGCGAGCGCGTCATGATCACCGGCGACCGGGGCGCCGGCAAGACGCTGTTCTTCCGCGCCATTGCCGGCCTGTGGCCATGGGGAAGCGGCCGGATCAGCCTGCCGGCGGGGGAATCCCCAATATTCGTGCCGCGCGTCCCCTATTTCCCGGTCGGTACGTTGCGCGAGGTGCTTGATCATCCGAATGGAGCCGCGCCGGCGAGCGATGCCGACATTTCGGCGGTGCTCGCCGAGGTCGGTCTCGAACGGCTGTCGTCGTCACTCGACCGCGCCGGGCGCTGGGACCACGAGCTGGGCGATGACGAACAGCGCTCGCTGGCCTTCGCCAGGCTCGCCTTGCGGCGGCCGAAATGGGTGATCATCGATGAAGCGCTGGATGCGTTCGACGGCCCGTCGCTACGGCGGGTGCTGACGATGCTCGAGAAGCGTTTGCCTGGGACTGCGATCCTCAACATCGGGCAGGGCCAGCACAACAATCAGTTCTTTCCTCGCGCGTTGACGATCGTCAAGGATTCCGGCGCTCCAGCTCTGAAGCCCGCCCGCGTCAGGGCCGGCGCGATCGAACCGCCGCCTGCCGTCGCTCGCCGCGAGAAAGTAAGCTGATATCCAGGCGAGGGGTGCAAAGCTTTATTTTGCCGTGATCGCGCAGCAAGCTTGTCGGGAGAAACAACCCTGGCCACGGCCATGCTTGATGCTCTGCGCCTGCTTGCCTGTCTCGCCTGCGCCCAGGCCGCTCCCGCCGCCTTGCCGCCGGATGCGCTGGCGGTCGACGTCGAGCTGGTGCTGGCGGTCGACATCTCGCTATCGATGGACGAGAAGGAGTTCGCCCTGCAGCGCGCCGGTTATGTCGAGGCGCTGCGGCATCCCGACTTTATCAAGGCTGTTCGCGCCGGCCCCACGGGCCGGATCGCGCTCACCTATTTCGAATGGGCCGGCACGGTGCGCGACGACGCGGTCATCGGCTGGCAGATCATCGACAGCGCCGAGAGCGCCAACAGCTTTGCCGACAAGGTTGCGGCCCGCCCGTTCCGGAGCTTCCGCGGCACCTCGATTTCCGGTGCGCTGGCCTTCGGCACCGAGCTTTTCGATCGCACGTCCTTCGAGGGCGAACGCAGCGTCATCGATATTTCCGGTGACGGTCCGAACAATATCGGGCCGCCGGTCACCGCGACGCGCGATGCGGCGACCGCAAAAGGCATCGTCGTCAATGGCCTGCCGATCCTGATCAGCCCATCGCCCACCTTCAGTCATCTCGACCAGTATTATGCGCAGTGCGTGATCGGGGGCCCCGGTTCCTTCGTGCTGCCGATCTATGCGGCCGCCGAATTTTCGACGGCCATCCGGCGCAAGCTGATCCTCGAAGTAAGCGGCATTCAGAACAAGGCGAGAATCATCCCCGTCGACGCGGCCACGCCGATAGACTGTCTGCAAGGCGAGCGGGACAGGCGGTTCCTGTCAGATCCGTATTTTCCGGAACTTGACCGGTGAGCCTTGCCGGGACTTGTCGTGCATGCCGTTGTCCCAAAACCGCTGGACACTTTTGGGCGACATGCAATCAGGCCGGTCGGGCGCCAAACTTGTCGCGGAACTCGTTGTAGAGATCGCGGCGCCAGCGCCGGCCATGGACATAGCCGTGCAGTAGCTCCGGCAACGAGTAGCCGAGCGCTGTCGACGAGCGATTGGCCATGTAGCCCTCAAATGCTTGAGGTATCCGGCCTCGGAGGATATCGGCGATAATCTGCCGTGAGATCATGTAGGGCGGAATATGCGGGTAGGCGTCGGCAATATGCGGATGTTTGCCCATCAGGTTCGCATAGGCTTCGACATAGCCGTTACGGCGGCCCGAAATCGAGTTTTCCGAATTGTATTTCGTCCAGTCGATGTCCTCGGACAAACGCGCGCCATGGCGGCGGGCAAGCCGCAGCAGCAATTCGCGATCCTGCATCCGGGTGATGTCGCTGTCATAGCCGCCAATGCCCAGCAAGGCCTCGCGGCGGGCGGTTATCGCGGAGCCGGCGATGAAGATCGTCTGCGCGACCAGCGTCCGTTCCAGCATCGTCGGGCTCACGAATGCGTCGCGGTTGACGCAATTGGTGGCGCGGTTGCCCTTCAGGGAGACAAAAGAGCTGATCAGCACCTGAAGAGTCGGATTGTCATCGAAGCAGGCCAGGGTCCGTTCAAGCCGGTGCGGCAGGTAGACGTCGTCCGAATCGAGGAACGTCACCACGGGCGCCCGCGCTCGCTCGATGCCGGCATTCCTGGCGGCGTTGGCGCCTCGCCATTTCGCGCCGACATAGATCAGCCGCGGGTCTTGAATGCGGGCGAGCGCCGCCTCGGTTCCATCGGTCGAGCCATCGTCAACGACAATATGCTCGAACCTTGGCATGCTCTGGGAAAGCACGCTTTCCACGGCGCGCAACACTGATTCGCGCCGATCGTGGGTCGGCGTTATGACCGTGATGAGAGGGGTCGGTTCGATGATCCCGGCCATGTCGTGTCAGCTGTTTCCTGCGCAGGGTCGCGCGTCTATCCAGGACTTTTCGATTTTCAGAACGGTCGAATGGATCGGACTTTCCTTTCCGCTACACCTCATAGTCGATGTGACGTTACAAAAACCAGCTGCCCGTGTCACTCACCGTGCCGGTCCTTGGCCCGCGCGAGATAACGAATTCCCATTGTTAGCGCTCCAATTGCAACAGCACTGCCGGACAGAGCATTTGCGAATCACCACGGAAGCGACATGCGCGACCGATAGCGCGTATTCCATTACCTCGGACGTAATCGTTTTGCGTTCAACGTTTGAGCAGATTGCTGTTGCGAGGCCAGCTGGTCGGCTTCGATACAAAGGGAATACAAATCATGTGGCCGCTTACGCCGTTGCCCATATGCGCCAGGCCACGATGGGCCCGCAGATCGTCGAATATCTGCACAAGATCGATGCCTGGAGCCTTTCGGCGGCCGTTTTCTGATTCATGGCGGCGATGTGGAGGTGATCGAGAACGACTGGCCTGGTCATCTGATCATCATCGAATTTCCCGACAGGCAGCATGCGCGTAACTGGTACAGCTCGCCGGCCTACCAGGCGATATTGGCGCTGCGTACGGACAATTCAGAGTCCGACGTGGTGTTCGCCGATGGCGTCGAATATCCGCACAAGGCCACGGATGTTCTGAGTTGACTGGTCCCAGACCAATCCAACGTTGCGGGCGTGGCGCAAGGGATCGCGATAAATCGCCTAGCTGTGCCCGACATAGTCAGGCACGGTCTCGATTTCGTCGCGAACCATGCCGGCAGCGAAACTGAACTGGCCCCAAAACGCCAAGCCATAAAATGCCTGACCGACAATCAGGGAAAATGGAATTTGCCAAAGCGGCATCCCTGCTTCTCGGGCATGGCCAACGATACGTCGTGTTGTGCGCCACGACATGGTGAACCATCGGCTGAAAGACTTCGCCACCCGTTGCGTGCGGCTAGGCGCACTAAGCTCCACATATTTGCGGTCGGCATCGCGACCGGTTACCAGTGCACGCCAGTAAAAGAATTTCCAGCCACGTGGCGAGTAATGATAAGCGCGTGCATTGACGTTATAGATCTTGTGACCTTCAAGTTTTAGCTTGCGCATCAGCAATGTGCAGGAGACTTTGAACCCATTATGTTTTGGAAAAGGATTTTTTGTAATCCAGTCGCGCCGAAAAGCTACATTATTGGCATTAATTGCCCTCTTTGAAGCAAATCTCCCGTCCCCATGTGCCATTGGAAAAAACCAAATCAAGGCAAACGTTCTAGAAAAGAAGTCATCATGCAATAGGTAGGTATATCCGTTCACGCAAACAATTTCAGATTGTGCGAACGGCTCAAGTAAAGTTGATAGCCATCCGGGTTCAGCTACGGTATCTGAGTCGGATAAGACAATTACGTCCCCATCGGCTTTCAAGATTCCATTATTCTTCAGGTCGTAATATCGCCCTCCTGGGCAAGCGGCAAAGATGACGTCGGCAACTCGTTCCAGTTGCGGCGCTTCCGCTGTGATGTCGCTACGAAGCGTTTTTGCATCCGCCTCTGTTCCGCCGTGGGAGATGACAACCTTCGGTCTGGCCAAGCCGGCTGAGGAAACCGAAGTGATTTCACGCGCCAGCGCCTTCAGTCCAACGCCGACTTCGCCCCAATCTATGGATTTGGCGTTCTCCATTTCCAAGACGAGCGAGTATGTTGCGCGTTCCTCAACCATCTCTGCACCGACCATTTATCAGCGTCTAGGTGGCTATCGTCGCCGCAACCCAATGTAAAGACAACCCTACGGATCAAGCGGCAGTAGATTCGCAAAGCGCTCCTTGTCACCTATGATCTTCACATCGCCTTTTCGATCAGATCGGACGCTGGCCCAGGTTTCTAAGAGTGCCGAAAGCGCGATGATTGCTGAGGTTGAATTTTGAGGGGTCCGAGTATTGCGACAAGAAGCGCTCCCTCCACTCCCTATTGACGTTGTCTCGTTGGATTTCGAGACCTGAACTGGGGGCTGGTGCAGATTCAGCAGATTCAAATGTGAGTTGCGCGCCTACCAGACCCGCGACTTTCTCAAGGCTGGCCTGTGGATTTGCCAAGAGTTCCTCGTATGTCAAGGACAGGAAAGACAATCCGTTTTTTGCAAGCCAGATGTCCCACGACAGATTCTCCAGCACGATTTTTTCAAGGGCCTCCGCTATCGATGCGCCGTCATAGCGTGGTGAGTTCTGAACAGCCTCAGTAGAGCGAAACCGACCGGTCTGACGAGCGCGTGACCAAGAGATTGCCTGACCAAGGAGATCGCGGCGAGTCAAGCGCACGTAGTGCAGTCCTGGAAGGCTGGCTGGGAGATCCACAGTCTTGGCCACCTGCAAAAACTGGCTTGCAAACAGTTTGGCAGCGTAAATTCCAGAGGGAGACCGCCCATCTTTCAATGCACGCAAAACCTGGGCACGGGGATCGCGAGGATAGTTCGGCATTGCGAGAACACGGCGGCCACCGAACCACTCGAGGGGGTTGCCAAGCTCGGTGGCCGCCATCAATCCGGCCAGATGATTGCTGCCGCTGCGCGGTGAGGTGCAGATGAGAATTCCGGCTTTCAACCCAGCCAGCATTTCCGGCGGGATTTCAACTGGCAGAGGGCGCCTACGAAAAAGATGCATGGCGATCAAGACTACCGCTTCAGTAAGAACACAGCCTGCTGGCCGAAGAAATTCCAAAACCACCACGGCATCGACAGGCCGATCTTCTGGCCATTGGCGTCGAGTGCGGTTGCTTTTTCCACGGTTGCGCCGAGTTCGTCGCACAGATTGACGAAGTCGCGGATGGTGCAGAAATGGATGTTGGGCGTGTCGTACCAGGAATAGGGCAAGTCCTTGGTCACCGGCATGCGGCCGTTGAGGAACAGCGAAAGGCGCACGCGCCAATGGCCGAAATTGGGGAAGGACACGATCGCCCGGTTGCCGATCCTGAGCAATTCGTCGAGCACCAGCTTCGGGTTGCGGGTGGCCTGCAGCGTCTGCGACAGGACGACGAAGTCAAAGCCCTTGTCGGGATAGAATTCGAGGTCCTTGTCGGCATCGCCCTGGATGACCGAGAGGCCGCGCGCCACGCATTCGTTGACGCCGCGCTGCGACAGCTCGAGTCCACGGCCGTCGACCTGCTTGGTGTCCTGCAGCAATTCAAGCAGCGAGCCGTCGCCCGAGCCGACATCGAGCACGCGGGACCGCGGCGGGATGAGATTGGCGACGACCTCGAGGTCGACGCGCTGGTCGCGGTTGACGCTCATTGGCTCAATCCTCTCGCCCGGGCCGCCGAGCCGATGAAGCCGTTGATGGCGGCAAACAGTTCCGGCTCGTCGAGCAGGAAAGCATCGTGACCGCGATCGGTCTCGATCTCGACGAAGGATACCGACGCGCCGGCCGCGTTGAGCGCATGCACGATCGAGCGGCTCTCCTCGGTCGGAAACAGCCAGTCCGAGGTGAAGGACACCAGGCAGAAGCGGGTTTTGGTGCCGGCAAAGGCGTCGGCCAACCGGCCGCCATGGTCGGCGGCGAGGTCGAAATAGTCCATCGACCGCGTCATGTAGAGGTAAGAATTGGCGTCGAAGCGATCGACGAAGGTCATGCCCTGGTGGCGCAGATAGCTCTCGATCTGGAAGTCGGCGTCGAAGCCGAAGGTCAGAGCTTCGCGATCCTGCAGGTTGCGGCCGAATTTCCGGTGCAGGGCGGCCTCCGACAGATAGGTGATGTGGGCGGCCATGCGCGCCACCGCCAAGCCCTTTTCCGGGCGTTTGCCGTGTTCGAAATATTTGCCGCCATGCCAGTCCGGATCGGCCATGACAGCTTGCCGGCCGACCTCGTGGAAGGCGATGTTCTGCGAGGAATGGCGCGCACCGGTGGCGATCGGCAGCGCCGAGAAGACGCGCTCCGGGTAGCTCGACGCCCATTCCAGCACCTGCATGCCGCCCATCGAGCCGCCAAGCACGCAGAACAGCTTTTCGATGCCGAAATGGTCGATCAGCATCTGCTGCGCGCGCACCATGTCGCGGATGGTGATGATCGGCAGGTCGAGCCCATAGGGTTTGCCGGTGGCGGGATTGGTCGAGGCCGGTCCGGTGGACCCCAGACAACCGCCGATGACATTGGAGCAGATGACGAAGAAGCGGCTGGTGTCGATGATCTTGCCGGGGCCGATCAGCACCTCCCACCAGCCCGGCTTGCCGGTCACCGGATTGGTGCTGGCGACGTGCTGGTCGCCGGTAAGCGCATGGCAGACGAGGATGGCGTTGGAGCGGGCGTCGTTCAGCGTGCCATAGGTCTGGTAGGCGATCTGGAACGGCGACAGCAGCGTACCGGCGTCCAGCTTGAGCGGTTTGTCAGGCCCAAAACGCAAAACCGGGCTCGATGGCTGGTCGGCCTCGTTGTTGGTTTTGCGAGCACGCAGAGCGGCCATTGCATCCATCTCACACCTTGATCCCTGCACCGTGTTTTTCGAAAATCGATGCCGATGCGGTATCCGGCCGGCGCGGACAACAAAAAACCGGCATTGCAGTCGCAAAGCCGGTTACAGGATGCAAGCGGCCCTTTAGCAAGTTGTTTAACGTGGCTGCAAGCCGACCGGCCAAATCACCACGGAAGTTCGCACCCTTCTAGGCCCGTGGCGTGCTGGCGTCAACGGCCAGCCTTTGTCCGGAGGCGGTCACCTCTCGACATTGCGGGCCACGGCTTGTATTTCCGCTGCGGCTTCCCTGAGGAGCGTTCTCGACGGATTTTACGACATGAGCCAGACACCGGACAAGGCACGTCCAACCCCGCGCGCGGGCATCATGGACATCGATGCCTATGTGCCGGGCAAGAGCACGGCGCCGGCCGGCATCGCCAAGGTCTACAAGCTGTCATCGAACGAGAACCCGCTCGGTCCGTCGCCAAAGGCGATCGAAGCCGCGCGCGAGATTGCCGGAAAGCTCGATATCTATCCCGACGGCACCGCCAGGCGGCTGCGCGAAGCGATCGCCGAAGTGCATGGCCTGAACCCGGCCAACATCATCTGCTCGAACGGCTCCGACGAGATCCTCGGCCTGCTGGCGCAGACTTATCTGGCGCCCGGCGACGAGGCTGTCATCACCGAACACGCCTTCATGGTCTACAAGATCTACATCCAGTCGGCGGGTGCCGTTCCGGTGACGATCAAGGAAAAAGATGAGCGCGCCGACATCGACGCCATCCTGGCCGCCGTCACGCCGCGCACCAAGATCGTGTTCCTCGCCAATCCCAACAACCCGACCGGCACCTATGTGCCGTTCCAGGAAGTGCGCCGCCTGCATGCCGGTCTGCCAAAGCACGTGCTTCTGGTGTTAGACGCGGCCTATGCAGAATATGTCCGCCGCAACGATTACGAAGCCGGCATCGAACTGGTCGGCAGCGCCGAGAACGTGGTGATGACCCGCACTTTCTCCAAGATCGGCCTTGGCGGGGCGCGGATCGGCTGGATGTACGCGCCGATGCACATCATCGATGCGATCAACCGCGTGCGTGGCCCCTTCAACGTCAATGCAACGGCGATCGAGGCCGGCATCGCGGCGATCCGCGACCGCGCCCATATCGAGCGCAGCGTCGCGCACAACGAGATCTGGCTGGCATGGCTGAGCGAGGAGTTCACAAAGCTTGGACTGCGGGTGACGCCGAGCGTCGGCAATTTCATCCTCGTTCATTTTCCCGAGGACGACAAACATTCCGCAGCTGCGGCGGATGAGTATCTAACGGCGCGCGGCTATATATTGAGGCGCGTTTCCGGCTACGGCTTTCCCTACGCGTTACGCATGACCGTCGGCACCGAAGAGGCCAATCGCGGCGTTGTCGCCGCACTCACGACATTCCTGAAAAGCTAGAACGCCATGACATCACCGATGTTTGAAAAGATCGCGCTGGTCGGCATCGGCCTGATCGGTTCGTCGCTGGCCCGCGTCATCCGCCGCGAGGGTCTGGCCCACCACGTCGCTATCTCGACCCGCAGTGCCGCGACACTGGCGCGAGCGAAAGAACTTGGGCTCGGCGATAGCTACACCACCGATGCGAAGGAGGCGGTTCGCGATGCCGATCTGGTCATCGTCTCGGTGCCGGTCGGCTCGTCCGGCACCGTGGCCGAGGAAATCGCACCGGCGCTGAAGCCGGGCGCGATCCTGACCGATGTCGGCTCGACCAAGGCATCCGTCATCGCGCAGATGCAGCCTTATGTGCCGGCCGGCGTCCATTTCATTCCCGGTCATCCGCTGGCGGGCACGGAAAAATCCGGCCCCGATGCCGGTTTCGCCGACCTGTTCGACAATCGCTGGTGTATCTTCACGCCGCTGCCCGATACCGACCCGGACGCGCTGGAACGGCTGTCGGAATTCTGGCGCCGCTGCGGCGCCAACATCGATACGATGGATCCCCAGCATCACGACATGACGCTGGCCATCGTCTCGCATCTGCCGCACATCATCGCCTACAACATCGTTGGCACCGCCGATGATCTGCAGTCGGTAACCAAGTCCGAGGTGATCAAATATTCGGCTTCCGGCTTTCGTGACTTCACCCGCCTTGCCGCTTCCGACCCGACCATGTGGCGGGATGTGTGCCTGCACAACAAGGATGCCATCCTCGAAATGCTGGCGAGGTTCTCGGAAGATCTGGCGTCGCTGCAACGCGCGATCCGCTGGGGTGACGGCGAAAAACTCTTCGACCTGTTCACCCGCACCCGCGCCGTGCGCCGCTCGATCATCGAGGCCGGCCAGGACATCGACGTGCCCGATTTTGGCCGCCAGGCGGTCGAACACCCGGCAAAGACCTAAGTCTGTTTCAGGCGGGCCAGGTCGCGGCAACCATGGCCAGCGTCTCGGCTCTATTCGGCGCACCAAGCCTGCCGCCGAAGCGCAGGCATTTGAGCGCGGCGGCCGCACTGGCAAAGCGCAAAGCCTGCTCGACGGGCATGTCCTCCGCCAGGCCGACGGCGAAGGCGCCGTGAAAGACATCGCCGGCGGCCAATGTGTCGACCGCTTTGATTCTCGGCGCCGCGACGTGGCGCACACGGCCTGCGGAACGGTCGTGCCACCAACTCCCCGCCGCGCCGCCAGTCACCGCGACAAAGGCGTCGGTGCGGCTGGCGAGATCGGCGCAAGCCGTTTCCGGATCGAGCGCCTGGCCGCAGACAATGCGAGCCGCCGGCTCCGATGCAACGATGTGCGTGGCGAGCGGCAACAGCTGTTCCAGGACCTCCAGCGGAGCGGTGTCGGCATCGAGGATCGCCGGCCGGCCACCGGCGCGCGCCGCCTTCAGGGCAAGTGCTGCCGCACCTGGCCAGCGGACATCGACCAGTACGGCATCGAATGCGGAGAGGTCGGCGACCGGCAAGGCTTCGGGATCGGCCTGGGCAAGCCTGTCATAGAACGGCACGATGATGCGCTCGCCATGCGCGTCGACCAGAATCGAGGCCAGCGCCGAGCGGGCGCCTCTGACGCGGCGCACAAAGGTGCAATCGACGCCTTCGGCCTCGACGCTGGCGATGAGCTGGTCGGCGATGACATCGTCGCCGGCGCTCGCCCAAAGCGATACCTCGGCGCCCAGGCGGTGCGCGGCGCAGGCAGCGCTGGTGGCCATGCCCGAGGCGATCTGGACGCTGTCGGAGGCGATGAACTTGCCCTGATGCACGGGCAGTGTCTCGACACGCAGGATGGTGTCGAGCGTCAGCGCGCCGACGCTTAGAAGCTTTGCCGGTCTGTTCATACTGGGATGCTTAATTGAGCGGCTTGATCTTGCCCAGTGGGATGAAGCCGAGCGAGGCCTTGCCCTTGACCACCTTGAGCGGCATCGACGGTTCGTTGCCGAGCACCGCCAGGGCAGAAAAGCCCTGCTCGATCTGGCTTTTCTGCTCGGGTATGGCGGCACCGAGGATGGCCGCCACCGCCTTCGGGTCCTTCAGCCTGATCATCAGATTGGCGTTGACCAGGCCCTCGGCATCGACCGAGAGCGGTCCCGAAACAGTGATGCGCGCCGTCCCCGACGACAGGTCGAGGTTGCGGATTTCGATCGCCTGGCCGCGCAGGCTTTTCACCTGCGTGCCAATCAACGCGACGCCGTTCTTCAGCGTTGCGTCGCCGCTGGCATCGAGCGCCGGCAGCACGCGCCCGCCGATCGCGCCGGGGTCGATCTCGAGATCGCCGAAACTGCCGAGATAGTCGATGTCCGACCCATTCGGCCGCAGTTGGCCGGCCGCCTTGCCGGCGCTGAACAATTGCACCGGATCGGTATCGTCGGCCGGATCGGTCTGGCCGGACAAGCCCTCCGCCTCCAGGGCAATCCGTTGCGGTAACGGCCACCACAATTTCACGTTGGCCTGCAGATTGTCCCAGTCGATCCACAGCGGCGCCATGCCTGGAACGGAAGTCCTGAGCGGGCCGCGCAGATTGGCAACCGGTGACAGAGGCTGGATGATCTGGGCGGCTGCGTTGAAACTGCCGGCCGAAGCGGCGATGTTCCTGGCATCGTCCTCGTAAGCCAAATTGTCGCAGGAGACGGTAAAGCTCAGGGGATAGCCGCTGACCTGGAGGTTGGCGCAGCCGGCTTCGACGCCAGTTTTGTTCAGCGTGGCAACCGCCTTGTCGGCCTCGCTCCTCACCCGGTCAGCCAGATAGAACCAGCCGCCGCTGTAGATGGCAAACAGCACCACGACGAGCGCGGCAAGCCACAACAGGCGGCGACGTTTACTCGGCTGGCGTTCGTCACTTGACGTCATACTTTGGCTCTCGTTAACGCATGTGTGTCGCGGACGGACAGTCGATCCCGCCAACAATAGGTAGACAGAGACGAATGGGTAGACGGGGACAGGCGGAAAAGACACCGGTCCCGGTGCGGTGTTGGCATCTTTTGCAATCAGGCGCGGCGATATGGGCGATTTTTGGGTGTTTGGCTATGGTTCGCTGATGTGGCGGCCGGGTTTCGCGCATGTCGAGACACAGCGTGCCCGCCTGCACGGCTACCGGCGCTCGCTTTGCGTCTATTCCTTCGTGCATCGCGGCACGCGTGAACGGCCGGGGCTGGTGCTCGGCCTGGATCGTGGCGGCTCCTGCATCGGCTTGGCGTTCCGCGTTCCCGGCGACTTGCGCGACGAGGTCATCGCCTATCTGCGCGAGCGCGAATTGGTCACCAACGTCTATCTCGAGCGTATGCTCAAGATTCGTCTCGACGGAGGCCCCACGGTCGAGGCGGTGGCCTATATCGTCGACCGCCAGCACGAGCAATATGCCGGCGCCCTCGACGCGGCGGAGGCGGCGGCCGTGGTGCGCGGTGCGGCGGGCCAGTCCGGCATCAACGAGGACTATGTGCAGAGCACTCTGGAGCACCTCGAGGCGCTGGGCATTCGCGACCACTGGCTGGAAGAGGTGGCGCGGCAGGTCGCGCCTTTGTGAAGCTGGCGCTGCGGAAAAAGGCGGCCAGGCTTTTGACCTCGATCAGTCAAGACCTAGGTTAGGCTCCGAACCTCAGCCCCGCGGGCGCCATTCGCCCGCCCCAATTATCCCGGAGATACGCCTTGCAGAAACGCCGTCTCGGTCGCACCGACCTTTCCATCGCGCCGCTGGTTCTGGGCGGCAATGTCTTCAGCTGGACCGCCGACGAGAAAACCTCGTTCGACCTGCTCGACCGCTTCGTCGGCGCCGGCCTCAACACCATCGATACGGCGGACGCCTATTCGCGCTGGGTCTCCGGCCACAAAGGGGGAGAGTCGGAAACCATCATCGGCAAGTGGATGAAGGACCGTGGCAATCGTGACAAGGTCATCGTGGTCACCAAGGTCGGTTCGGATATGGGGCAGGGCCACAAGGACCTGTCCGCCGCATACATTGAAAAGGCCGTCGACGCATCGCTGAAGCGGCTGCAGACCGACACGATCGATCTCTATCTGTCGCACTGGCCGGACCCGACGACGCCCTACGAGGAAACTCTTGGCGCCTATGAAAAGCTGCTCGCCAAGGGCAAGATCCGATATGCCGGCTGCTCGAACCTCGACGCCGCCCAGTTGCGCGCCGCACTCGATGTGGCGAGCCTGCGCAGCCTGCCACGCTACGAAGTGCTGCAGCCGGAATACAATCTTTACGATCGCTCGTCCTTCGATGGGCCATTGCGCGATCTGTGCGTGGCCGAGGACATCGGTGTCATCACCTATTTCAGCCTGGCCAAGGGCTTTCTCAGCGGCAAATACCGCCGCGAGGCCGATCTTGGCCAAAGCCCGCGTGGCGGCGGGGTGAAGGACTATCTCAATGCGCGCGGATATCGCATCCTCGCGGCACTGGACGCGGTCTCGGCCAGGCATTCGGCCAAGCAAGCGGAAGTCGCACTTGCCTGGGTGATCGCGCGGCCAGGTGTGACCGCGCCGATCGCCAGCGCGACCAAGCCCGAGCAGATGGACAGCCTGATCAAGGCGGCGTCGCTGAAACTGAGCGGCAACGACATGGCCGAACTCGACAAGGCGAGCGGCTGAAGCTTTCGGCGACCGCTCCTCGCACGAACGTCCAAGACCACCCTCTCGTCTTGCCATACCGTTTTTCGCAGGGGCAAGGCAGAGGGTGAGATGACTGAGCCGCTGCTTTCGCGGCCGGACCTTTGGCGTCAGCTGCTCGCGCTGGTGCTTGCCGCCACGGTCGTCATGGGCAGCCCGGGGCCGGCAACGATAAGCGTCACCGCCGTCGGTGCCGCCTTCGGCCTGCGCCACTCGCTGGGTTATGCCTGCGGGATCATCCTGGGCACGATCGCCGTGCTTTTGGTTGTCGCGACCGGGGTCATGGCTGTGCTCACCTCGATGCCGAAGCTGGCGCCGCTGCTGGCTGTCGCGTCCGCGGCCTACATTCTCTATCTCGCCTTTAAGATCGCCACGGCACCACCCTTGGCGGCACGCGCCGCCGAGGCTTCGCGCCCGACATTGGTGGCCGGGTTTCTTCTCGCTGTCGCCAACCCAAAGGCCTATGTGGCGATCGCCGCCGTGTTCGCCGGCGCTTCGTCGAAACAAGGCGTCGCTGAGATCGGTCCATGGCTTGGGCTGACGGTTCTCGCCCTGATGATCGTCGCCATCCATGCGGTGTGGCTCGTCGCGGGAGCAGCGTTCGCGCGGTTCCTGCGCCAGCCGGCAACCTCGCGGATCGTCAATTTGGTCTTTGCCGGGACGCTGGTGTTGACCACCGCGCTGGCCGTGTTCCGCTGAAAACTGGCCCCGGAGTTTTCGCTCAGGCTTTAGCGCCGAGTTCCCGCAACCGCTTCACCGCTGTCGGCGGCAAGGCGGGTGGGTTCGGGCCGCGCGCCGCATCAATCAGGAACTGGTCGCAGGCAGCTTCCGTTTCCCCGATCAGCCGGGCCATGAATTCGTCCTTGCTCAGTCCCGGTGGAATCGGCGGCAGGAAGCGCGCCTTGATCGTGCCGGGGTAGCGCAGGAATTTCCGCCTCGGCCAATAAAGGCCGGCGACATGGGCAACCGGCACGACCGGAACGCCAAGCTGAGCATAGATTTCGACGATGCCGTATTTGTAGGCCGGCTCGTCGCCCGGCGCCCGGCGCGTGCCCTCGGGATAGATGATCAGCTGGCGAGGGTTGCACGCCATCTCCTCCTTGGTCGCGGCGACCACGGCCTTCAGCGCCTTCGAGCGGCTGCCGCGGTTAACCGGGATCATCCGCATCTTCATGATGTACCAGCCGAAGAACGGGATCCAGGTCAGCTCTCGTTTCAAAATGTAGAGCGGGTCCTGGAGGAAGGGAAAGAAGGCGATCGCGTCCCAGAACGACTGGTGCTTGGGCGCCAGGATGAACGAGCCTGCCGGCAGGTTTTCCTGGCCGGTGATGTCATTCTTCGTTCCGGCGATCTTGTCAAAGAGCCACATCGAGGTGCGCGACCAGAATTTCGGCACGAACCAGGCGCGGTGACGGGGCGACAGGAAATAATAGGGGGTCCAGAGGATCATCTGGACGATCAGGTTGACGTAGAAGACGAAATTGAACGTCAGCGATCTGGCATAGAGCATGGGGGAGGCCCGGTGAGGAGGTGAGCGTTGGTTACACCAAGCGCGGGGAAAAAGGAAATGGCCGACGGGCGCTCCGATCGCGATGAAGAGCGATCCGTCGACGGTCCAGGTTCCGCTACATCAACCGCGCCAACCGCTCCTTCAGGCGCGGCGCGGCAAAATCGAGGAAGGCACGCAGCTTCACCGGCAACAGGCCGTGGCCCGCATGCACCAGGCTTACCGGCCATGGCGCCGGCTCGAACTCCTCCAACAGGACGCGCAGCGAGCCGGACCGCAGCGCGGCCTCGATCTGGTAGGAGAGCACTTTGGTCAGCCCGACGCCGGCGATCGCCGCGTCGATGGCCGCTTCGGCGCTGTTGACCTGAAGCCGTGAACGGACCTGGACCGGGATTTCGGCCTTGCCCTTGGTGAAGCTCCAGGCGGCGGCGGAAGCAAGTCCCTCGAAGGTGATGCAATCGTGTGTTTCGAGGTCCTCCGGGGTGGTCGGCGTGCCGTGTTCGGCCAGATAGGCGGGGCTGGCGCAAACGACGCGGCGGATCGCGCCGACGCCCATGGCGACCAGGCTCGAATCGGGCAACTGCCCGATGCGTATGGCGAGGTCGAAATGGTCCTCGACCAGCTGGATTATGCGGTCTGCCAATGTCAGGCGTATGTCCACGTCGGGGTAGGCTGCGAGAAAGCCGGTGACGACCGGCAGCACGTGCAGGCGGCCAAAGACGACCGGCGCGGTGATAGCCAGTTCGCCGGTTGGAGCGCTGTATTCTCCGGCAGCCGTGCGTTCGGCCTCACCGACGTCGTCGAGGATGCGGCGGCAGGCGGCAAGATAGGCCTGGCCGGCATCGGTCGGCGTCAGCCGGCGCGTCGAGCGGTTCAAGAGGCGTGTGTTGAGATGGCGTTCCAGATCGGAAACCTTGCGGCTGACCGTCGCCAGCGGAATGCCGAAACGGCGGCCTGCCGCGGACAGGCTGCCGGCCTCCACCGCGGCGACAAAGAGAGACATTGCTTCGAGACGATCCACAGCTTCTTCCGGAAAATGGAAGGACGAGTTGCAAATATGCCATCTGCATCGGAACGATGGAAGGCTTTATATTGTCATTGTCGGCCTGCCTGTAGCATGGCCACAGCCTGCAAGGAGCAACCATGTCCGAAGCCCGGCCACCGCTGCCGCCGTTCACAGCCGAGACATCAGCGCAAAAGGCGCGCATGGCCGAGGATGCCTGGAACTCCCGCGATCCGGCACGGGTCGCGCTTGCCTATACGACGGACAGCCGCTGGCGCAACCGGGCCGAATTCCTGCAAGGCCGCGATGCAATCCAGGCGTTCCTGGCGCGCAAATGGAGCCGCGAGTTCGACTACCGGCTGATCAAGGAGGTCTGGGCATTCCACGGCAACCGTATTGCCGTGCGCTTCGCCTATGAATGGCACGACGACAGCAGTTCATGGTTCCGCAGCTACGGCAACGAGAACTGGGAATTCGACGACCACGGCTTGATGCGCCTGCGTATCGCCAGCATCAACGACCTGCCGATCGGCGCGGCTGATCGTAAGTATGACTGGCCGCTCGGCCGGCGGCCGGACGATCACCCAACACTGTCGGAACTCGGGCTTTAGAGCAATTCCAGGAGGCTTTCGATGAACGCGCATGCTTTCACCAGCGACGTCGCCTTCACGCCGACCGTCAAGGCGATCCAGGCACGCAAGGGTTCACGCCAGTCCTATGCCCGCGTCGAGGAGCGTGGCGGCTGGCAAGCCGTGATCACGCCTGACCTTGCCGCCTTCATCGAGATGCAGACCAGCGTCTTCCTGGCGACGGCCAATGGCGATAGCCAGCCCTACATCCAGCATCGCGGCGGACCGGCCGGCTTCCTCAAGGTGCTGGATGAACACACGATCGGCTTCGCGGATTTTGCCGGCAACCGGCAGTTCATCACGCAGGGCAATCTGGCCGACAATCCGCAGGCCTTCCTGTTCCTGATCGACTATATGCACCGCCAGCGCATCAAGCTCTGGGGTACGGCGCGCGTTGTCGAGAACGATGCCGAGCTGATGGCGAAGCTGATGCCTCAGGACTACAAGGCCCGTCCCGAGCAGGTGATCCTGTTCACGGTCTCGGCCTGGGATGCCAATTGCCCACAACATATTCCGCAGCGTTTCGAGGCGGCCGACGTGGCGGCTGCACTCGGCGAGAGAGACAAGCGGATCGAGCGCCTCGAACGGGAGGTCGCGCGGCTCAAGGGGATGTCGGGCGCTGCCTCCAGGGCAGGCGCGGCCGCCGGGGAATAATGGTTCAGCCGCCGGCCGCGGTTTCGGCCAGTGCTATACCGGCTGGAGTTGGCTTCACCGGCACGATGCCACGCGCCAGCGCCAGCAAGTATTTGTTGTACTCGGTGAACAGAACGCGCAATGCCCGCGGCTTGGTCAGCCAGCCGCCATTGTCGAGGTTGGAATTGACCACCGGATAGGGCTCAAGCTTGGCGCCATGCAGCAGCCGGCCCATTTCCAGCAGGCTGCGCGGCATATGATAATTGTTGGTGACGAGGATCACAGTGCCATAGGCATGGCTCTCCACCCATTTGGCGCTTTCCTCGGCATTGCCGATCGTGTCGAGCGCGGCGCGGTCGATGTCGACGCAACAGGAGAACAATCGCTTGTCGCCACCGGTCGCCGCCTGCAGCTGACGACGGCTGGCGGAAGGATGCACGCCGCTGATCAGCAGCCGCTCGCCCTTGCCGGACGCAAGCAGGTCCATCGCCGCGTCAAGGCGGGACTGGCCGCCGGTCAACACGATAATCGCGTCTGCCCTGGCCGGATTGGCGGGCGTGGTCAGGTGGCTGACCTTGTTCGCGAACCAGCCGAAGCCGCCGGCAAACAATGTCGCGAGGATGAGCAAGGAGAGAGCGGACATACGCAACGCGGCCCTTATCCGGCTCACTGCGCGGCGGTCATGCGAACGGGCAACCACCACTGGCATCTGCCCAGCCGTACCGGTTGAATCCCGCGAGTCCATCGCCATATGGTTAATCCTGAAATGCGACCTTGGGTAGTTAAAAGACGCACTTTGCGTTACGTGAATTCTCCATCCGTGATCTGTCCATGTCGTTAGCCCGCGTCCGGTTGGCGGACGTCGATGTCGCTGAGATAGGCAACGACGGTGGCGTGCGAGGTTGCCGCCGTCAGTCCGCCGATCACCAGCACCATCAAGACGACACCGAGATAGCCCGCCGAGCCGATGGCGAAATTGCCGAACAGGGCGGTCGCCTGGTCGGCCTGCGGCGTTGCCATGTTGCGCGACGACCACCAGGAAAAGACGATGAAGACGAGCACCGCGGCCGCGCCGCCGGCTGCCGCGCCTTTCATGCCGGTGACCAGGAAATGCCGGCGGAACTCGCGTGCGATGAAGCGCGCCTCGGCGCCGACGAAATGCAGCACTTCGATGATGTGGCCGTTGCCGGCCATGGCGCCGCGTGTGGCGAACACCACGGTCAGCACGGTCGCCGACAGCATCAGCGCCAGCACGGCGATGCCGATGGTCACCGTCGTGCGGGCCATGGCCACCAGCCGGTCGACCCAGGTGCGGTGATCGTCGAGCGAGGCGCTCGGCAGTTTCGGCGTGATCGCGGCGCGCATGGCGGCGAAATCGGGTGGGCTGCTCTCGTCGATGGTGACGATGATCAGGCGCGGCACCGGCAGCTCGTCGATGTTAAGGCCCGAACCGAGCCACGGCTCCAACAGCCTGGCGGTCGCCTCACGATCGATGATCCGGGTCGCCTTGACGCCGGGAAATTCGCCGGCGATCTGCGAAGCCTGGGCAAGGGCTGCCTCCATGTCGAGGCCGTCGACCGGCTTAACCTGGATCGTCGCCTCACGCGAGATCTGGTTCTCCCAGACGGAAGCCGTGTCGCGCACCAGCGTCACCGCACCGAAGGTCAGGCAGGAAAGGAAGGTCATGATGGCGATGACCAGCACCAGCGCCCGGCCGGCGATGTTCTGCGCCGGCACGATCGGTGCCATCCTGCGCTGGGCGCGCGGCCTTGCCTCGGTCGCCTCGGCGTCCTGCGTTCGTTCGACAAGATGTCCGGCGGACAGTTCAGTCATAAATGTCCAGCCTTCCGCCGGCCAGGATCATGCGGCGCGCGTCGACCTGTTCCATCAGGCCGAGATCGTGGGTGGCGATCACCACGGCGGTGCCGAGACGGTTGAGTTCGATGAACAGCCGCAGCAGGCGTCGCGCCAGCGGCGGATCGACATTGCCGGTCGGCTCATCGGCCAGCAGGATCTCCGGCTGCTCGATCAGCGCGCGGGCGATCGCGGCGCGCTGCTTCTCGCCGCCGGACAGAACCGGCGGCAGCACATGCATGCGCTCGCCCAGCCCAACCCACTTCAACAGTTCGGTGACATCGGTGCGGTAGCTCGCCTCCTCGCGCCCGCGCACGCGCAGCGGCAGCGCGACATTCTCGTAGGTGGTCATGTGGTCGAGCAGGCGAAAGTCCTGGAACACCACGCCGATGCGGCGCCGCAGATGCGGCAACTCGGTGCGCGAGATGCGCGAGCGGTCCTTGCCGAAGATGGTGATCAGCCCGCGCGTCGGCTTCAGCGACATGAACAGCAGGCGCAGCAACGTCGTCTTGCCGGCGCCCGAAGGCCCGCTCAGGAACTGGAAGGAGCGCTCCGGAATGTGCAGGGAGATGTCGCGGAGGATTTCCGGACCCATGCCATAACGGAGGCCGACATTTTCGAAGCGAATCAATTTCGGCGACCTGAAATTCGGCACGGCGGCGAGCCGGCCTGTTCTGGGTAAAGACCATCGGCCGGCATGGTTAACCGGCGGTTAATTCCTGCGTTCTTTCGGTTCGTCACGAGGGCTCCGGTGGGGAAGCGTTAACCATTTGTGTTTACGCAAAAAGAAACGAAAAGCGAACACGTTCTGCAATGCTGGGGCCATATGGCTGACGATCGAACCGCGCGCCCGGTTTCCGGCGAAATCATGACCGATCCGGCGGCAATTGCCGTAGCGGACCGGTTCATGCGTGGTTCGGCTGCCGACATCGTCGATGCCGACTATGTGGTGATGCCGCGTCTTGTCCCTGTCGTGGAAAGCGTTTTGCCGCTGCCGCGTGTGATCGTCACACCGGCCATCGAGGGCATGGACATGCTGCGCAAGCCCGAGGCCCCGGCGGAGCGGCCGCCGGCCTCGCGCGGCGGGCCGATCTTCTGGGTCGCCGGCCTAGGGGCCGCCCTTGCCGCCTTCTGGGTCTCCGGTGGGCATGCGCTGGTGCGCCAGGCGCCGTTCCTGTCCGGCGCGCAGGCGTCGGCGCTCAGCATTTCAGGCGTCACGTCTCGCATCGACGCGTCGGGGCCGAACCCCGCGCTGTTCGTCGGTGGCGAGGCCGCCAATGATGGTGCGAAACCGGTGCGGCTGCCGCCGCTCGAAATTCGGGTGACGAGCAATGACGGGCGTACAACCCGCTATACGTTGGGGACATCCGGCCGCGCGCTGGCGCCGCGCGAAAGATTCGGCTTTGCCAGCCGGCTCGACGTGCCTAAGAACGGCGTAAGAACCGTTTTAGTCACTTTCGCTCAATAGGCGACTATCGAGGAACACCAATGCCAATCGTACGCGGCAAGGACATCGAAGTCCTGTTTTCAGCATCGGCGATCGCCCGGCGCAACCTTGAGCTCGCCAAGGAGATCGCCGGCCACGACTATCACGATCTGCTGGTGATTTCGGTGCTGAAGGGCTCGTTCATCTTCGCCGCTGACCTTATCCGCGCCATGCACGATGTCGGCCTGTCGCCGGAGGTCGAGTTCATCTTCATCTCCAGCTATGGCGCTGGCACCACCAGCGGCGAGGTGAAGGTGCTGCGCGACATCGACAATGAGGTCGCCGGCCGCGACGTGCTGTTGATCGACGACATTCTCGAATCGGGCAAGACGCTGAGCTTCACCCGCGACCTGATGCTGTCGAGGGGCGCCAAGAGCTGTTCCGTCGCCGTGCTGCTCGACAAGCGCATGCGCCGCCAGACCGCGCTCAATGCCGACCATGTCGGCTTCGACTGCCCCGACTATTTCGTCGTCGGCTACGGCATGGATGTCGCGCACGCTTTTCGCGAACTGCCGTTTGTCGGCGTCGTGAAAGGGGACGCGTGAGCGACTTCAAAAAAGGTTTGTTGATCCTCCGCGCTTTCAGAAAAAGTCAACTTTTCAGCGCCAAGTATGCCGGTCATGGCAAAGCTTCTGATCGTCGAGGACGATGAGTCCGTACGCACCCTGGCCGCCCGCGCGCTTGAACGCGCCGGGCATACAATCGATATCGCGGCGGACGGCGCGCAAGGGCTTTCGCTGATCCAGGCCGCGCGTGGCGGCTACGATCTCGTCGTCTCCGACATCCGCATGCCGGAGATGGACGGCATCGAGATGGCGATCGCGGCGGCAGCGCTCTTTCCGGCGATGAAGATCATGCTGATGACCGGCTATGCCGACCAGCGCGAACGCGCCGAGGAATTGAACGGCATCATCCTCGATGTCGTGCAGAAGCCCTTTACGCTGGCAGAAATTCGCTCGCGCGTCGAACGGGCTCTGGCTCTGATCTGCTTCGCCTGATCAGGCGGGATCGGCAGCAGTGAGCGCGGGTGGAGCGCTCTTGCGCCGTTCGGTGTTGAGCGCCAGCAGGCCGGCGCCGATTATGAGGGCCGCTCCGATCACGGTCGTCGATCGCGGCACTTCGGCGAAGAACAGGAAACCCCACAGCGGCGACCACAGAATGCCGGTGTATTCGAAGGTGGCAACGCGGTTGGCCGGCGCCATCCGGTAGGCCTGCGACAGCAGGATCATGCCGGCGGAAGCGACGAAACCGCAGGCCGCCATCTTGAGAAAATCCGGCAGGGTCGGCCAAAGCCAGGGCCGCACCAGGAATTCCAGGCTCGGGTGGGCGGCGTGGGTGATGCCGGCCAGGTGAAACGCGCCGGCAACCACGGCGGCGCCTACCAGATAGGCGCCGTTCTGATAGAAGGCCATGACGGTGGACGATTCGGTATCGCCGATCTTGCGGGCCATCAACTGCGAAAAACCGTAGAGCGCCGCCGAGCCCAGCGACAGCAGTGCCGCCCAGTCGAACAGCCCAGCGCCCGGGCGCAGCATCACAAGGACGCCGAACAGCCCGATCAGCACGGTTGCCATCGTTTGCCAGGAGACGCGCTCGCCAAGATACGGCCCGGCCAGCGCCATGATGAACAGCGGCGCCATGAAGTAGAGCGCCACCGCGTCTGCGAGCGGCAAAGCGGCGATGGCGAGATAGTACATCGTATAGGAGGTGAACTGGATGAAGGCGCGCATCGTCAGCATGCCGAATCGCTTCGACAGGATCGCCGGCAGGCCGACATCGGCATGGACCAGAACAATCAGGATCGGCAAGGCGACGATCGATCGGATCGCCATCACCTCGGTCACCGGATAACCGCCCGACACGGCTTTGACGAGCGGGTCCTGCAACGAGAAGACCAGCACGCCGAGACACAGGCTCAGGATGCCGCGCACCATCCGGTTCCGCATGACGATTCCAGGCTCCAGTACCGCGACCGCAAGCACGCTTGCCGCAAGCTAAAAAGAACCCGCCACCGTTTCGGGCAGCGGGCACGAGTGAGGACTCTTGATTGGTCCGCGGCTGATTTCGCAGCCGCATATCCAATGGGAGTGGCCACTATCATCCTGCGTTTGACATGTTGCAAACGAATTGGGATGATACCAGCGATCAAATTTCCTTATGGCGGATTTCATGCGACCGACCCTCGACAGCGACCTCCTGCGCACCTTCGTCGCGATTGCCGAGACCGGCAATTTCACCAAGGCGGCGGAGCAGGCCGGCCGCACCCAGTCGGCGGTGTCGATGCAGATGAAGAAGCTCGAAGAGCTGATCGGCGACAGCCTGTTCGAGCGCGGCTCGCGCGGCGTCGCGCTGACGCGGCGCGGCGGCGAACTCATCGTCAATGCCCGCCGCATCGTCTCGCTGCTCGACGAGACGGCGGCGTCGATGGCGGCGGCGCCGCTTGGCGGGCCGGTGCGCATCGGCATTCCGGAGGAGTATGGCCACGCCATCCTGTCGCGCGCGCTCGGCGCCTTTTCGAAGCGCCACACGCAGGTCGAGGTCACCGTGCGCTATGCGCATTCGGGGGCACAGATAGCGGCGCTTGCTGCGGGCGAACTCGATCTGTGCGTGGTGTTCGAATGGCAGGATCCTGCGGGCGGCGAAGTGCTGATGCACGATCCTACCGTGTGGGTGACGTCGACCCTGCATCACATGCATGAGGAACAGCCGGTGCCGATCGCGCTCTACAACCGGGCCGGCTGGTGCAAGGACTTCGCCATCAAATCACTGGAGCAGCGCGGTCTTGCCTATCGTGTCGCCTATACCAGCGACACCACCGGCGGCCTCAAGCTCGCCGTCACCTCCGGACTGGCGATCGCGCCGATTTCGCGCAGCAACATCCCAAGCGGCTGTCGCGAACTGACGGCCGCGGACGGGTTCGGCGACATCGATTCCTCGAATGTGGTGATGCACCGCAACCCCAATGCCTCAGGTGAGGCGATCGACGGCATGCAGGAGGCAATCCGCGAGGCGTTCGTCAACAGGCTGAATCAGCCGGCGGCATCCTCGTAGAAATGCAGGCGGTTGCCGAACGGGTCGGCGACCGATACCTCGCGGGTCTTCCACGGCGTTTTCTTCCAGGCCGGGCCTGGCGAAGCGGTATTTCTTGCCGATCAATTCGCCATGCAGCGCCGCGATATCCCCGACCCTTATGCGCACGGCAACGCCGAGGCACCGTCGCCGCGTTGTCGTCAAAGCTATGCCCCCACCGCACTTCGAAGCCGAGGAAGCCGACGTTGAATTCACGCGCCTTGGCAATATCGAAGATGCGCAGGATAGGGGTGACAGCGCCAAGTTTAGGCATGGTGCTGCAACCGTCCGGGAGGGTTTTCGGGTGTGGTCGAGGCGGGGCCGCAATCCCTTTGTTGTTTTATCGCAATTCCGGACGGAAAACCGCTTCACACTTTTCCTGGAATTGCTCTATTTCAGCTCGAGCAGCCGTTCCAGATAGCTGCGTTCGATGTCGGGACTCAGCGCGTTGCCGAGCCGCTTGCGGATCGCTTCCAGAATCTGACGGGCGCGCTGCACATCGATCTCGTCGGGCACCTTCACCGAATCGCCGAAATCGGGCCCCTGGCTGGCGCGTGGCCGGCCGAGCGGGTCACGATCGGCATTCTGCTGGCGGCCGCCTTGTTCGCTGCCGCCCTGGTCGCCCTGCATGGCCTGCATCTGCTTCATCATGTCCTTGGCGCCCTTGCGCAGCGCTTCCAGCGCCCGGCCCTGATGGCCGACGGCCTCATCGCCTTCGCCCTCGCCGAGCGCCTGTTCGGCATTGCCCATAGATTTGCCGGCCTCGCCAAATCCTTCATTGGGCTCCATGCCCATGCCCTCGAGCCCCTTCTTCAACTGCTCGAGGTCGCTTTTCAGCTGGCCCTGGCCTTGCTGCAACTGCTTCAGCGCATCGGCGAATTCCTGCGGCGTCATCGGCTTCGGCTGGCCGCCCTCGTTCGGCTTGCCGTTTTCGCCTGATTGACCTTGTTGCTCGTCCTGGCCGAGCTGTTCGTCGCGGTTCTGTCCGCGCTGGCGTTCGCCGCGCTGCATCTGGTCCATGCGGAAGGTGTCGTTCATCATCTCCTGCTGGCGGCGCAGGATATCGCCGAGCTTATCCATCTGCTGGCGCATCTCGCTATCCTGCTGGCCGCCTTGCTGCTGACGGCCGGCCTGCAGATTGTTCATCATGTCCTGCAGTTGCGACAGCAATTGCTGCGCCTTGTCGCGGTCGCCCGACTTCGCCAGATTCTCGATCTGATCCATCATGCGGTCGATATCGCTTTGGCGCAGTTCCTGGCCATTCTGCTGCATCTGCGGGGCGCTGGGATTCTGCTTGGCGCGCTCCGCGAATTCCTGCAGGAACTGGTTCATCGCCTCGCGCAGTTCCTTCATCGCCTTTTCGATTTCGGCGTCGCTGGCGCCATTCTTGATGGCGTCCTGCAATGCCTGCTGTGCCTGGCGCAGCCGCTTTTCCGCGGCCGAGAGATTGCCTTCCTCAATGCCGAGCGCGATTTCCCAGAGATAGGAGACCTCGCTGCGCAATTGATCGTCGCTGTCGGCCATCTTCAACCGGCTGCGGGCGCTCATGATGGCGAGGTAGTGGGACATGTTGTCGAACGTGTCTTCCGGCCGCAGCGTAATGGCGTCCATCAGGTCGAGCACGCGCGGCTTGGCATTGGCGTCGAGCGCGAGCAGGCGGCGCTGCTCGATCACGGCTCGCGCCAGCGGATTGGCGAACGGCCGCTCCGGCATCATCAGCGTCTTGGTTTCGCTTGATGCGGTGTGCCCGGCATCGTCGGTGGCAACCAGCGTCAGCTTGATGTTGCTGCCGGCCCAGACATGCTCGGTCAGGTCCTTGGAGGTCTTGGCCGCATTCGACTTGCCGCCGCGTCGCGGCAGCGAAAGCGGCATTTCAGGCGGACCATAGAGCGGATGCGCATTCGGTGCCTGCGGATCGGCGAGCGTGAACACCGTCTTGGCGGTGGCGGCGCCATAGTCGTCGTCGATCTGGTAGTTGAGTTCGAAGGCGCCGTTGGCCGCCCGCTTCGGCTCGCCAACGAAGCGGATCCGCGGCGGCTTGTCGGTTATGACCGCAAAGGCCCAGCGGCCGAGCTGATCCTCGCCCGACGTCAGCGTCAGCGTGCCGTCGCCGGTCAGCTTGCCGGTGAACTGGCGTATCTTGGACGGCGTCGCCGGGCTTGCCGCTGGCTTGGCCGTGGCGGCCTGCGGACCGGCCGGGTCGATGGCGCGGGAATTGCCACTCTTGTCGGCGTAGGCAAGCGTTTCCTCGCCCGAACCGCCGGTTACGCGCAACGACACATCGCTGCCTTCGGGAACGGTGAAGGTCGGCGTCGCCTGGTTGGCGTCGGCGGTCAGGAAGATCGGTGGCTTGCCGGTGTAGGCCGGTGGCGTCACCCAGGCGTCGATGCGCGGCGGCACGGTATCCTGCGCGCCACGGGCATTGAACCCGTCGCTGACCCTGCCGCCCGTCGGCCCGAAGGAGAAGGCGAAGGCGGTAACGAGCAAAAGTGCCGCCACCGCGCGCAGCCCCCAGGGGTCGCGCTCCGGCACCCGTGTGCGCGGCAGGTCGGCGCCGAGGCTGTCGAGCTTTCCGGCCATGCGCTTCTGGTGCTCGCGCCAGAGCGCTTGCGAGAAGCTGCTTTCCCTGCCGCTAGGCCGGTCGGTCTGCACCAGCACCGGGCTGTGCAGCAATTGATTGGCCGCCTCGATGCGGCGGTCGATTTCGGCGGCACCCGGCAAGTGGAAGAAGCGCAGGGGATAGAGCGCGGCCAGCGCCGCGATGGCGAAGGCGGCGACAAGGCCGATGCGCGCCATATCCGGCAGCCGGGAGAAGAGGCCGAGCCAGGAGACGCTGAGGAACAGGCTGGCGACGATGACGAGCGGAAGCAGCAACGGCCAGCCACGCTCGACCATAATCGAGACCCGCGTCGCCAGCCGGCTCAAGGCTAGGCGCCCGGCCAGGCCGGGATCGCTGCTGAAGGTGGGTCGTCGCGTCATCGGCCCTTCCTCGAGCCCTATTCCATCCGAAAGAACCGGGACGGGGCTCTGTCTCCTTGAGCATGATCTGTTCCGAAAACCGGATTCCACTTTTCGGGGATCATGCTGTGGGCGGGCAGGATAGCCCAAGCCTCACGACTCGAAGAATACCAGCAAACACGGCAAAGGCGAGGCGGTTTGGAAAAACGTGAAGGCCGCTATTATAGTTCCATGCTGCAGTCAGAAGGTTGCGGGGTTCGCATTTGCCCCGCAGACCAGCACGGCGACGCGTTCGCCCGGCGCTGGCGAATAGCGGCCGGACAGGATCGCGGCAAAGGCGGCGGCGCCACCCGGCTCGGAAATGATGCGAACCCGGTTCCACAACGCCTTTTGCGCGGCGATGATGTCGTCGTCGCTGACCAGGATCGAGCGTTCGACAAAGGCCTCGGCGATCGGGAACATCATCTCGCCGACACGCTTTGGCGCCAGCGAATCGGCGGCGATGCCCTCGGCCGGCGCATCGACGGGGTGTCCGGCCTCAAAGGCGCGGTAAAGCGTTGGTGCCCCTTCCGGCTCGACGGCGATGATGCGGATGCGGCCGGCAAACCAGGCAGCGATGCCGCCGATCAGGCCGCCGCCGCCGACGGCGACCAGCAATGTGTCGATCTCAGGCAAATCGCTCTCGATTTCCAGCCCAAGCGTGCCCTGGCCGATCAGCGTCTCCTGCTGGTTGAAGGCATGGATCTGCAAGGCGCCGGTTTCCTCGGCGAACCGTTCGCTGGCGGCCAGTGCCTCGGCATAGCGGGCGCCGCCGACGATCAGATCGGCGCCGTAGGAGCGGATCCGCTCGAGCTTGGCCGGCGGGCTCACTTCGGGCACGAAAATGGTCGCCTTGTGGCCAAGCCGCATGGCGGCATAGGCGACGGCAGCACCATGGTTGCCGCCCGACGCGGCGACGACACCGGCCTCGGGAACCGGCCGTTCCAGGAGATTGGTGAAGGCGCCGCGCGCCTTGAACGAGCCGGAATGCTGCAGGCATTCGAGCTTCAGGTCGATCGCCAGCGGCGGCCGGTCGAAGTCGGCCATGTCGACGCGCAGCACCGGTGTGTGGCGCACATAGGGACGGATGCGCGGTTCCATCGCGGCAATGCGCTCGCGTGTGACAGTGTTGCCGTTCGTCATCGACGTCTCCTCGGGATTGACAGTAATTAGTAACTTGGCAAAATGGCTAAATGCAAGAGGTCGATGTCTTCAAGGCGATTGCCAACGAACGCAGGCTGCAGATACTCGACTGGCTGAAGGATCCGCGCGCGCATTTCCCACCCCAGGCGGATGGCGATCTGGTCGAGGACGGCGTCTGCGCGCTGCTGATCGCCGAGAAGCTCGGCATCACACAGGCGACGCTCAGCGAGCATATGCGCGTGCTCACCCAAGCCGGCTTGTTGCGTGCCAGGCGCATCAAGCAATGGACATTCTATCGCCGCGACGAGGATAGGATCGCCGAAACAAGGGCGCTCATCCAGAACCGGCTATAGCGCTACCGTCGGCGTTCGAGACGATGTGGCCTCTATGCGAGCCAATCGGGTACGGAATCCAGCCCGATCAGGTCGTCATAGGACAGGCGCGGACGCACGACGTGGAAGCGGTCCCCGTCGACCAGAACTTCCGGCACCAGCAGGCGAGTGTTGTAGGTGCCTGCCTGCACCGCGCCATAGGCGCCGGCGGTGAAGACGGCAATCAGGTCGCCGGACTTCAGCCTGGGCAGATCGCGGTCGAGGCCGATATAATCGCCGGTCTCGCAGACCGGGCCGACAACGTCGACCATCATGCGCGGCGCGTCGGCCGGCGGCTGCACGACCGGACGGATGTCGTGGAAAGCATCGTAGAGCGTCGGTCGGATGAGATCGTTCATGGCGGCGTCGACGACCAGGAAGTTCTTGGCGTCGCCTTCCTTCACGAAGATCACTTCCGAGACGAGGATCCCGGCATTGCCTGATATCAGCCGGCCCGGCTCGAACATCACCTTCAATCCGAGCTTGCCGACATGCTTCCTGACGATCTGGGCATAAGCATCGGGGAGGGGCGGCGGATTGTTGTCGATGCGGTAGGGAATGCCGAGGCCTCCGCCGAGATCGATATGCTCGATGACATGGCCGTCAGTTCGCAACGCGCCGACCAGATCGACAAGCAGGGCGAAGGCGTCGTCGAAAGGCTGCAGCTCGGTGATCTGGCTGCCGATATGGGTGTCGATGCCGGTGATCTTGATGCCGGGAAGCTTTGCCGCGCGGGCATAGACCTGACGCGCCTTTTGCCACGGAACGCCGAACTTGTTCTCGGCCTTGCCGGTGGAAATCTTCTTGTGGGTCCTGGCGTCGACATCGGGATTGATGCGCAGCGAGATCGGCGCCACCTTGCCGAGCGCCACGGCTCGCGCCGACAGGAGCTCGAGTTCAGGCTCGGATTCAACGTTGAAACAGAGGATGCCGGCGGCAAGGGCAAAGTCCATTTCCCGTGCGGTCTTGCCGACGCCCGAAAACAGGATCTTGCTTGCCGGGATGCCGGCGGCCAGCGCCCGGCGCAACTCCCCTTCCGAAACCACGTCGGCGCCGGCACCGAGCTTCGCCAGCGTCCGCAGAACGGCTTGGTTGGAATTGGCCTTCATGGCGTAGCAGACCAGCGTTTCGAGCCCGGCAAAGGCCTGCGCGAACACCCGGTAGTGCCTGGTCAACGTGGCCGTCGAATAGCAGTAGAACGGCGTGCCGACCTGCGCGGCGATATCGGGGATCGCCACGTCCTCGGCATGGAGCACGCCGTCGCGGTAGTCGAAATGGTTCACGAGAGTGGTTCCGGAAGTTGGAGCACGATGAGATCGGGTTTAGAAGGACCAAAACCCAGTCGCATGGCTGCTCTAGATCAGCGGGTCGAGGATGAACTTCTTGTCCTCGACCGGTTTTTCCGGCTCCGGCGGTACTGGCTGGTGCGCCTTCGAGGCATCCTTGCGCGCTTGCACGGCTGCCTCATAGGGCGTGTCGAGACCGCCCCTCCTGCCGCAGGCCGAAACGGCCGCGATCGCCGCCAGAAGCGTCAGAGTCACCAAAATCCTGCTTCCGGTCATCGATCCATCCGTCCGAAACGTTTGCCAGCCGCCGCTTTTAGCCGAGTTCTCGGCGTATTGCACCCCGGATATTGCTGGTCGCAATATCAGGGATATTGCTGGTCGCAGCAGCCGGAATCACGCTTTCGCCAGTCGCTTTTTCCAGGTGCGGATCTGTTTCCTCACTTCCGACGGCGCGGTGCCGCCGAAACTGGTGCGGCTCTTGACCGAGTTCTGCACCGCCAGCACCGAAAATATGTCCGCCGTGATGGCGGGATCGATCGACTGCAGATCCTCCAGCGAAAGCTTCTCCAGCCCGACCTTCTTCTCTTCGGCCAGAGCCACCGCCCGGCCGGTGACATGATGCGCCTCGCGGAACGGCAGGCCGAGCGTGCGCACCAGCCAGTCGGCAAGATCGGTCGCTGTCGCGTGACCCGCGCCGGCGGCCTTCTTCATCGCGGCCGCGTTGACCGTCATGTCCGAAACCATGCCGGTCATCGCGGCCAGCATCAGGTCCAGCGTCTCGGCGGCATCGAACACCGATTCCTTGTCTTCCTGCATGTCCTTGCCATAGGTCAAAGGCATCCCTTTCATCACCGTCAGCAGGCCGACCAGATGGCCGGTGACGCGGCCTGTCTTGCCGCGCACCAATTCGGCCGCATCTGGGTTCTTCTTCTGCGGCATGATCGAGGAGCCGGTGGAAAACGAGTCCGACAGCCTGACGAAGCCGAACTGCGGCGTCGACCAGATGATGATCTCCTCGGCCAGTCGCGACAGATGCGTGGCGCAGATCGCCGCCATGCCGAGGAACTCCAGCGCGAAATCGCGGTCCGAAACGCTGTCGAGCGAATTGCGCATCGGCTCACGGAAGCCGAGCGCCTTGGCGGTCCGGTGGCGGTCGATCGGGAAACTGGTGCCGGCGAGGGCCGCGGCACCGAGCGGGCTTTCGTCCATCCGCTCGATTGCATCGCGCGCACGCGACAGGTCGCGCGAAAACATTTCGACATAGGCCATGCAGTGATGGCCGAAGGTCACCGGTTGGGCCGCCTGCATATGGGTAAAGCCCGGCATCACCGTCGCCGCATGCTCCTCGGCCCGCTCCAGCAGTGCCTTGATCAGCCCTTTCAACGCCTCGGCGACACGAAAGCACTCATCCTTGACCCACAGTCTCAAGTCGACCGCCACCTGATCGTTGCGCGAGCGGGCGGTGTGCAGCCGGCCGGCCGCCGGACCGATCAGGTCGGCAAGGCGCGCCTCGATATTCATGTGGATGTCTTCCAGCCGGGTCGAGAACTCGAAGCTGCCGGCCTCGATCTCTTTCAGGATCGTGTTCAGCCCGTGAGCGATTTTTTCTTGATCGGCCGCCGAAATAATGCCCGTTTGCGCCAGCATCTCGCTATGGGCGATCGAGCCTTTGATGTCCTGCGCATAGAGTTTGCGGTCGAAGGAGATCGACGCGTTGATCGCTTCCATGATCGCGGCCGGACCCGAGGCAAAACGTCCGCCCCACATCTGGTTGCTGGTTTTCTTGTCGCTCATGGCTATAACCCGTGCTTCGGAGCAGTTTGAGAAAATGGCAGACGGCAATAGATTCTTCCCGGCCTCGCGCCTGATCCTCGCCGCCTTGGTGGCGGGCGCGCTGGCCGGCGCGGTCGCGGTATATGTCAGCGAGAGCCGGTCTGGCAACAATGCACCGGCACAAGCTGTCGTCGGCGACAGCAAGGACGATGTCGCCTGCGCCGCCAAGAGCGATCGCGCCAAGAAGGTCGCGGCCTCGGCCACCGGTCAGGTCGCTGCACTGTTGCCGGCCGATCCGCCGCAATCCTTGAAAAGCCTCGCCTTTAACGGTCCGGACGGCAAGCTGATGACGCTTGCCGACCATGCCGGCAAGACGGTGCTGCTTAATTTGTGGGCGACATGGTGCGCGCCGTGCCGCGCCGAAATGCCGGCGCTTGATGCGCTGCAGAAGGAAATGGGCAGCGATGCCTTTCAGGTGGTCGCCGTCAATGTCGATGCCGGCGACGATGTGAAGCCGAAGAAATTCCTCAGCGATACCGGCGTCACGACGCTCGGCTATTACCGGGATTCGACGATGGCGCTGTTCAATGACCTTAAGAAGCGCGGCCTGGCGCTCGGCCTTCCCGTCACCATGCTGATCGACGGCGAGGGCTGCCTGCTCGCCCATATGAACGGCCCGGCCGAATGGTCGGGACCGGACGCCAGGAGACTGGTCGAGACGGCGCTCAAGCCCGAAAGCTTCTAGCGTCGGGTTTTTCCGGAGAAGGGCGACTGACTACTTCTCTGGTGTAGCCGGCTGGCCGCGCTAGTCAGGCGATGCGAACCGTCACGACAATTGCTTCATGATCGGAGCTCGGGCTGCCGTCCGCCAGCACAGCCGGAAGGACGGCGGGGGCTGTTGCGACAAGGCCGCGCGTGAAGAACCAGTCGATGTGGCCGGTCGGGGTAGGATCGCCGAACTCGCGCCGCTGCGTGGGCAGGTCGAGCCTGTTGGCGGCCTTCCAGTCGTAACCGCGCCCGGCGAAGACCGCGAACAGCGGTTCATGGCGTTCGACATCGATCAGCCGATCAGGCTCGGCCGCGATGCGCGCCGCCCAGGCGTCGGGATCGTCGTGGCGGTTCTCATGGCTCGATGTCAGCGTGTTGAAGTCGCCGCCGAGCAGCACCGGCGCCTCTGGATCATATCTGTCGATGGCATCGAGAAGATGGCTGACCTGGATGGCCCGGCCGGCGGGATCGGTGCGGTTTTCCAGATGCACCGAGACGATCGTCACCCTGCGGTCGCCGATCTGCACTTGGCCACCGATGGCCATGCGCCCGCCGATTCGCGGCTGGCCCCGCTCCGGCCGGAACCAGCCGCCAGCCGCGTCGAGGCGGACCAGGAAAGGGCGAAGCAGCGGGATGGCGCTGGTCACGGCATTGCCGTGGAAGCCTTCCGTATTCTGGACGGCGCCGGTTGCAGCCTGCTCAGTCTCATTGCCGCCGCCGAGCTCGACGAATTCGACGCCATAGGCGAAGGCATGACCGAGACGGTCGGCAAGGGCGCGCAAGGGATGGCCGTTGCCTGAGCGCGCCATGCCTTCGTCGACCTCGGACAGCAGCACGACATCCGGTGACTGGTCGGCAAGCGTTGCCGCGATGGCATCGCCATGGCGCAGCCGTTCGACGTTCCAGGCCACGACGGTGAGCGTTTCGCCCGTGCCTTCGCGTGAAGCCTTACCGCCGATCTCGATCTGGCCAAGTGCCGGTGTGGCGCCGGCCAAACGAAGATGGGTGGCGCTATCACGGGGACCGTCGCGCATGGCCTGGCGCTCGGCGAGTGGAACATGTGTCAGCTGTGGCACCAGCATTTCATTCATCCCTTTAGCCGGATAATCATGACTGCTCTTCAGGTCTTTACGTCCTTGACAGCCGCCCTAGCTACCTAGAGCGCCAGCATGACATTTTCATGCCGGCGCAACCGCTGGAGGGAGGAGAGACAGGCTGTCCACAGGCCTGAGGGGCCACAGCAGAACTGTCACATACCTTCTCTAAGAGAGCGGGCAAGGACTTGCGCAAGACCCTTGTCAACAGCCACTCAAGAGGGAAGAAATCATGACCATCATCAAGCGGGGCTTTGCCGCCCTTGCCGTAGGCGCGCTCAGCATCGCGCTTGCCATGCCCGCCGTCGCAGAGCCGGTGAAATTCGATTTCTGGTTCGGCCTTTCGGGCGACCTTGCCCGCGTCGTCGACACTCTGTGCAAGAACTTCAACGCCTCGCAGGCCGACTATGAAGTCGTCTGCACCAGCCAGGGCAACTACGACGCCACGCTGCAGAACACGATCGCCGCCTTCCGCGCCGGCAAGCAGCCGGCCGTCGTCCAGGTCTATGATGTCGGCACTGCCACCATGATGCTGTCGGGCGCCTACAAGCCGGCCGACAAGCTGATGGAAGAAAACGGCTACAAGATCGACTACGCCGACTATTTCCCCGGCATCGCCCGCTACTACGCGACCTCGAAGGGCGAGATGCTGTCCTTCCCGTTCAATTCCTCGACCGCGCTGATGTACTGGAACAAGGACGCCTTCGCCAAGATTGGCAAGACCGAAGCGCCGAAGACCTGGGAAGACGTTGGCACCGATCTTCAGGCAATGAAGGACGCCGGCTATGAATGCCCGATGGCGATCAATATCTCGGCCAACGAAAGCTGGCAGCTGATGGAGCAGTTCTCGGCCATCCACAATCAGCCGATCGCCACCAGGAACAATGGCTATGACGGCCTCGACGCGCGTCTGGAAGTCAACAAGACCAAGTTCGTCCAATACGTGACCGACCTAAGGAAGTGGTATGATGCCGGCCTGATCAAGATCAAGTCGAAGGACCTCGGCCAGGACATGGTCCAGGCCTTCGCCTCCGGCACCTGCCAGGTCATCATGACTTCGGTCGGCGACCACGGCACGGTCGGCAAGACGCAGAAGGCAGGCATGAACTGGGATGTCGCCGAATTGCCCGTCTATGCCGGCACCGAGCGCAAGAATTCACTCGTCGGCGGCGCTTCGCTTTGGGTTCTCTCCGGCAAGTCGGATGCCGAATACAAGGGCGCGGCCGCGTTCCTCAACTTCATCCATGACCCCAAGACCGCCCTGTTCTGGTCGACCAACACCGGCTACATCCCGGTGACCAAGTCGGGCTTCGACTACATGAAGTCCACCGGCTTCTACGACAAGGCGCCCTACAAGGGCCGCGAAGTCGCGATCGCCAGCCTGACCGCGTCCGAGCCGACCGAAATCACCCGCGGCGTGCGGCTGGGCAATTTCACCCAGATCCGCGCCGAGTTCGGCACCCAGATGCAGGCGATCTTCGCCAACAAGGTCAGTGTCCAGGAAGGCCTCGACACGCTGGTCAAGAATGGCGACGCCATCCTCGACCGCTTCCAGCAGACCTATCCGGGCAAGACCCTGCCCTGACCCACAGGCGATTTTCAGGCCGCCCGTCGAGCCTCATGCTTGAGTCGACGGGCGGGTGTTTCGCGTATCTAATGCACACGTGACTGGCCGTTGAGCGGCATCGGCGGACCGATGGAAAAACGCGTTACCTTTGGCAGCTGGACGATCGGCATCCTTTTCGCGGTGCCTCAGCTCCTCTTGATCTTCACCTTCTTCTACTGGCCCGCCGGTCAGGCCGTGTACTGGTCGCTGACGCTGCAGCAGCCTTGGGGCGGCGGCAACATCTGGGTCGGGCTCGACAATTTCCGCTCGATCCTCTCCAATACCGACTACTGGAACTCGATCATCGCCAGTGTTGTCTTTGCCGCCGTCAGCACCGGGCTTGCGATGTTCATTGGCCTCGTGCTGGCCGCCTTGACCGATCGGCAACTTGCCGGATCGCGTTTCTATCGCGTGGTGCTGATCTGGCCTTACGGCATCGCGGCGCCGGCGCTGGCAATGGCGTTCCGCTTCATCCTTGCGCCGGAAGCCGGCTTCATGGCCGTCGTCAACCAGGTCTGGCCCGGCTTCTGGGATCCCGGCCTTGACGGCACAGATGCCATGGCCTCGATCATCATCGCCTTTTCCTGGAAGTATGTCGGCTACAACTTCATCTTCTTCCTCGCCGCGTTCCAGGCCATTCCGCGTTCGCTGATAGAGGCAGCCGCAATGGACGGCTCCGGCGTCGTCAGGCGCTTCTGTGACATCCAGTTCCCGCTGATCACGCCGACGATCTTCTTCCTGCTGGTCATCAACATCACCGAGAGCTTCCAGGATTCCTTCGGCATCGTTGACATCATGACCGCCGGCGGCCCTGCGAACGCCACCAATCTGATGGTCTACAAGATCTATTCCGACGGCTTCAAAGGCCTCGATTATTCGGGCGCCGCCGCGCAGAGCATCATCCTGATGGTGCTCATCGTCGTGCTGACCATTTTCCAGTTCCGCTTCATCGAGCGGCGCGTGCACTACAGGTGATGCCGATATGGTAGAGCGCACCCCCTTCCTCAATTTCTTCACGCATCTGATCCTGTTCATCGGCTTCGTCTTGTGCGTCGCGCCGTTCGTGATCGTCGCCATCGCGGCGTCGCACAATCTCAGGGATGTCAACGACGTACCGATGTCGCTGCTGCCGGGCAGCGACTTCTGGCTGAACATCAAGACGGCCTGGACGACGGCCGACCTCGGCCCCAAGCTTCTGAACAGTTTCATCATGGCCGTCGGCGTCGCGGCGGGCAAAGTGATCATATCGGCGCTCACCGCCTTCTCGATCGTCTATTTCCGCTATCCCGGCCGCACCTTCATATTCTGGCTGATCTTCGTGACGCTGATGCTGCCGCTGGAAGTGCGCATCGTGCCGACCTACGCGGTCGTCGCCAATGTGCTGTCGCCCTATCAGACCATCCTCGACCTGACCGGAATCAGCTGGCTGATCGAGAAGGTATCGGGCGTCCAGGTTTCGCTCAACCTCGGCCTTCTCAATTCCTATACCGGCCTGATCCTGCCGCTGGTCGCGACCGCCACCGGGACCTTCCTGTACCGGCAGTTCTTCCTCACCGTTCCGGATGAACTGACCGAGGCCGCGCGCATGGACGGCGCCGGCGCGCTGCGTTTCTTCATCGACATCCTGCTGCCGCTGTCGCGCAACAACATGGCCGCGCTTGGGACCATCATGTTCCTGTGGGCGTGGAACCAGTATCTGTGGCCGTTGCTGATCACCACCGACCAGTCGCATGCGACGGCGGTCACGGAACTCAAGCAGCTCATCCCCAATGTCGGCGGCATTCCGGAATGGAACATCGCCATGGCCGGAACGCTTATCGTCATGTTGCCGCCGCTGATCGTTGTCGTGGCCATGCAGCGCTGGTTCGTGCGCGGCCTGATCGCCACCGAAAAGTGACCTGAAAGGAGACGAAAGATGGCCTCCATCACCATTCGCGACGTCAAGAAAAGCTACGCCAAAATGCAGGTCGTGCATGGCGTCGACCTCGACATCGCATCGGGCGAATTCGTCGTCATCCTCGGGCCATCAGGCTGCGGAAAGTCCACGCTGCTTCGGATGATCGCGGGACTGGAGGACATATCCGGCGGCGAGATCGCTATCGATGACACCGTGGTCAACAATTTGGAGCCGCGTGAGCGCGGCTGCGCCATGGTGTTCCAGAACTACGCGCTCTATCCGCATATGAGCGTAGCGCAGAACATCGGCTATTCGCTCAAGGTCGCGGGCGTTGCCGCCGCCGAGCGCCAGCTGCGCATCCAGGCGGTCGCCCGCACGCTGGAGCTCGAACATCTGCTCGACCGCAAGCCGATGGCGTTGTCCGGCGGCCAGAGGCAGCGCGTCGCCATGGGCCGGGCGATGATCCGCGAGCCCAAGGTTTTTCTCTTTGACGAACCGCTGTCCAATCTTGACGCGAAACTGCGCGTCCAGATGCGCTCGGAGATACGCAAGCTGCATCGCCGGCTGAAAGCGACGTCTGTCTTCGTAACCCATGACCAGGTCGAGGCGATGACGCTTGCCGACCGGCTGGTGGTGATGAATGGCGGGCGCGTCGAACAGGTCGGCACGCCAGCCCAGATCTACAGCCGTCCGGCCAGCCGTTTCGTCGCCACCTTCGTCGGTGCGCCGGCCATGAACATTCTTGAAGGCACGGTGGACCTCGACGGGGTCTCGCTGCTCGCCGGCAGCCGGCATCTTGCCGTTCCGCGCGCCGGCCTGGCGGTCGGCACGCAGGTGGCGGTCGGTATCCGGCCGGAAGCCGTGCGGCTGGTGGCGCCGGGCACCGCAGGCGCGCTCAATGCGACCGTCGACCTGGTCGAGGAACTGGGCGCGGGCCGCGTCATCTATGTCGATCTAGACGGCGCGCCGTTTTCCGTCATGACCTCGGAGGCCGTCCACCCGGAACCCGGCAGCGCGGTGGGTCTGCGGTTTTCGCCCGACGATCTGCATTTCTTCTCGTCGGATGCGGGAACCCGTCTCGAGGTCTTCAAGGCTTCGGTGCCGGAACCGGCACTTTGATTTCTAAAGCCATTGTCGCCGATGACGGGACCGGCACCACCGGCAAGGCGAAGAAGCCCGCAATGAAGATTATCCAGGTCACCGACGTCCATCTTGGCCGGCAAGGCGAGCGCCGCTATGGCGTCGACCTGCATCAGCGGCTGGCTTCATGCATCGCGCACATCAATGCGCATCACACCGATGCCGCGCTTTGCGTCTTCACCGGCGACCTGACCGAGACCGGCGCGCCCGAAAGCTATGCCGATCTCCGCGCCGCTCTGAGCGAGCTGTCGGTGCCCTTTCAACTGCTTCCGGGAAACCATGACCGGCGGGCCAATCTTGTTGCGGCGTTTCCTGAAATTCCGGTCGACGAGAACGGCTTCGTGCAGTCGGCTCGCCAAACAGCCGACGAGGTGCTGCTGTTCCTCGATTGCCTGGCGGAGGGCCGTGTCGAAGGCGAATTGTGCGACAAGCGGTTTGCCTGGTTGGAAGCCCGGCTCGAAGAAGCGGCAGGCCGGCCCGCCTATGTCTTCATGCATCATCCGCCGGTCACGCTCGGCCTGCCGCAACTCGATCCGCTCGCCCTTGAGCAACCCGAACGGTTGCTGGGCCTGCTTCGGGGGCATGGTAACGTCCGCCACATCTTCTTCGGCCACGTCCATCGCGACATCGCAGGCACGGTCGCCGGCATTCCGTTCTCGGCGCAGCGCGGCCTGCATGCCAGGTTCGAGCTTGCCCTCGACAGATCGAGCGAGATTGTCGAGCAAGCGCCGCCCTCCTACGCGGTCGTCCTCGTCGACAGCGCCAACGAGCACGTGGTCGTGCACGGCTGCGATTTTCTCGAACAGTGGCCGATCTATTCCGGCGAGACCGGCGAACGCATCACCGTGTGAGTCGGATTGAGGCGCAGCGCCGAAAAGCTTTCGACCGTTCAGGCGAAGACATGCGCCTTTCCCGACACGGTCAGCCGGACGATCTCGCCGACCGCCGGCGCGTCCATGCCCGGTTTGCGCAGCACCAGCGGCGTGTTGCCGATGGCGGCCGCATCGGGCGGATCGGCATTGTTCAAGAGCCGCACCGCGATCGTGCACATCGAGCCGGCGAATTCCGATTCCGTGACTTCGCCGAACAGCATGTCCGAAGTGCCCGACATTCCCTCGCGCGACGTTCTTTTCAGCGCGATCTGCTCCGGCCGCAGCATGATGCGGGCAATGTCGCGGCTTTCATTGGTGTCGAGCGCGATGCGGCCGAGCGGCGAGCTGGCGAAGCCACCGGATATCTTTGCCGGCAGGATGATGGCGTCGCCGAGGAACTCGGCGATCATCCTGTCCTTCGGCTTGAAATAGAGTTCGCGCGGCGTGCCGATCTGCGAGAACTTGCCGTCGCGCATCACCGCGACCTGACTGGCGAAGGACAGCGCCTCGGCCTGGTCGTGCGTCACCAGGATGGTGGTGATGCCAGCGGTTTCCAGAAGCTCGGCCACCGCCTTGCGCATCGAGGCGCGCAGGCCGGTATCGAGCGCCGAGAACGGCTCGTCGAGAAGCATCAGTCTCGGCTTCATCGCCATGGCGCGGGCCAGTGCCACACGCTGCTGCTGGCCGCCGGAGAGCTCGTGCGGGCGGCGTTTGAGGATCGCCTTGTCGAGCCCGACGATATAGGCGAGCTCGACGATGCGCTCGGTGCGCTTGTCCTCGCCGCGGGCCATGCCGAAGCCGATATTGTCGCCAATGGTCAGATGCGGGAATAGGGCGCCATCCTGCGCCACCACGCCGATGCCGCGGCGATATGCCGGCACCGCCGCGCCGCCATTGGCCAGCACCTCGCCGTCGAGCGTGATGCGGCCCCGGTCCGGGGCCTCGAAGCCGGCGATCAGCCGCAGCAAAGTCGTCTTGCCGCAGCCGGACGGACCGACGATTGCCGTGCGGCTGCCACTGGCGACGCTCAGGTCGACGCCGGCAAGCGCCGCCACCGGGCCGTAATGCTTGTGCAGGCCGCTGATTTCGAGAAAGCTCATCGTCCGGCCATCCGTTTCGACTGGACATAAAGCAGCCAGGTCAAGGGAAGCGACATGGCCACCATGATGAAGGCGTAAGGGGCCGCGGAGGCATAATCAATCTCGCCGCTGTAGGACCAGAACGCCATCGCCAGCGTGCGGGTGCCGTTCGGCGCCAGCATCTGGGTGGCGGTCAGTTCGTTCATGATGCCGAGCGCCACCAGCGCCATGCCGGCCGCGGCACCTGGCGCCGACAGGCGGATCGTGGTCGACCACAGCGCCTGCAGCGGCGGCCGTCCGAGGCTGGAAGCGGCGCGTTCGAGTTCGACCGGCGCCTGCGCGATCGACGCCCGCAGGCTGACCAGAGCGCGCGGCAGGAACATCAGCGCATAGGCCATCAGGATGGTAAACAGGGTCTGGTAGAGCGGAAGCGCGATGCGCACGGTGATGGTGACCAGCGCCAGCGCGATGACGACCCCCGGCAACGAGCCGACGATGTAGTTGCAGCCCTCCAGCAGACGCTGCAATGGCCCCGGCGCGCGGATCGAGATCCAGGCCATCGGCATGGCGGCGACCGTGGCGAGCAATGCGCCGGCGAGCGCCAGGAACAGCGTTTGGCCAAGCGCCAGCCCGATCTCGTCGAAGCGCCAGACAGCCGCGCCGCCGGCGGCAAGCCAGCCGCCGATGGTGACGAACGGCACGCCAAGCGCCAGCAGCGTGGTGACGACAAGCAAGGCGAGGCAAGGGACGGTGGCCCGTCCGAGGCTTGTGCGCTGCTGATAGCGCGCGGCGCCGGAGCCGACGCGGGCATAGCGCTCCTCGCCGCGCACCAGCACTTCGAGGCCGAGCAGCACGAAGCAGCAGCTCACCAGCACGCCGGCCAGCATGTTGGCGGCCGGGCCGTTGAAGGTCGACTGGAATTGGTCGACGATCGCCGTGGTGAAGGTGTCGAAGCGGATGAAGACATAGAGGCCGTACTCGGCCAGCAGATGCAGCCCGACCAGCAGCGAACCGCCGCAGATGGCCAGCCGCAATTGCGGCAGCACGACACGCCAGAACACGCGCCGGGGCCCAAGGCCGAGTGCGGCGGCGGCGTCCTCGAGAGCGGGATCGAGACGGCGCAACGCCGCCGACACCGGCAGATACAGGAACGGGAAATAGGCGATCACGGAAATCAGGACGCCGGCCCACAGGCCGTGCAGTCCTGGCACCATGGTGATCCAGGCATAGCTGTGCACGAAAGCGGGGATGGCGAGCGGCGCCACGCACAGCCAGGCCCAGAACCGGGCGCCCGGCAAGTCGCTGCGCTCGGTCAGCCAGGCCAGGGCAACCGACAGCACGATGGTGATCGGCACGCAGAGCGCGACCAGCAGGATAGTATTGACCAGAAGCTCGCCGACACGTGGCCGGAAGACCAGCGCCGAGACGGCTTCCCAGCCGGTCCGCACCGCGATCCAGATGATGAAGGCAAGCGGCAGCAGCGCCAGCAGCGCAACGAAGACGGCGGCGATGACCAGCCAAAGCGGTGCGCGTCGCCGAGCCCTTCGGCCTGTGCCCGAAGGCAGGCCCGAGCGCGCGAGATCGACCGCAGACGGCATCAGGTCAGACGCCGCGCCGTTGCCGTCCAGCGGCAGCAATTGAAGGACCGCGATCGCGGTCGGGAACACAGCGTGTCGTCATCGACGAATGCCATCTCGAAAAGCAAAATCACTCCCGCGGAAGGCGAATTCCCGCGGGAGCGTGGTCGGTTGTCCTTTTAGGAGGAATGGCAACTAAAGCAAGCCGGCTGCCGTCATCAGGTCGGTGACCTTCTTGGAGTTCAGCGTCGTGGCATCGACTTTCGGCGCCTGCAGATCGGCGAGCGGCACCAGCTTCGGGTTGGACTCCGCACCCTTGCCGACCGCGTATTCGAAGGAATCGCCGGTCTTCAGCACGTCCTGGCCGCCCTTGCCGGTCACCCATTTCAGGAAGGCCTGGGCTTCCTTCGGATGCTTGCTCGAAGCCAGCACACCGCCGCCGGAAATCGAGACGAACGCGCCCGGATCCTGGTTCTTGAAATAATGCAGCTCGACATTCTTGCTGTTTTCGCCGGTCTTGGCCTGATCGCCGAAATAGTAATAATGGTAGATCACGCCGCCTTCGATTTCGCCGGCGTTGACCGCCTTCATCACCGTGCTGTTGCCCTTGTAGGCAGTGAAATTGGTCTTCATCGCTTTCAGCCAGTCCGCCGTGGCGGCCTCGCCCTTGAGCTGAAGCAGCGCACTGACGATGGCCTGGAAATCGGCGCCCGAGGGGGAGGCCGCCCAACGGCCCTTCCAGCTCGGATCGGCGAGGTCAAGCATCGACTTGGGCAGCTGGTCGGCGGCCAGCTTGGTCTTGTTATAGGCAAACACCGTGCTGCGCGCCGCGACGCCGACCCATTTGCCGCTGGCCGGCTGATAGTCCTGGGGAACCTGGGCCAGTGTGTCGGCTTCGACCGGCGCGAACAGGCCGGCATTTTCGACCAGCACCATGGCCGGCGAGTTTTCCGTCAGGAACACGTCCGCGGGCGAAGCAGCGCCCTCGGCGACGATCTGGTTCGAGAAATCGCTGTCGCCGCCATTGCGCACGGTGACCTTGATGCCGGTCTCCTTGGTGAAGCCTTCGGCCCATGCCTTGGTCAGGCTCTCGTGCTGGGCATTGTAGACAATGATGCCATCATCCTCCGCCATGGCCGGACCGGCGAGCAGGGTGATTGCCAGCGCGGTGGCGCCGACGAGGGTGGAAAGAGCGTATTTCATCGCATTGTCCTCGATCTCCGGGGTCTTCGGTCTTTCAGGGCCGCACCTATCGATACCTGACCAGGATAGTCAACATTGCTTTGCTGATTTTGATCGAGCGCCTGCAAACTTTCGTGATTTGCCGCTAGTTTGGCTTGGACATTATTTCGCCGGCCACGTAACAAATCAGCGCCGAGACGCGAAAATCGGGGGAGTGAACTCTTGTGAGCGGCAAGGACGAGGCCGAGCTTTCCCGGCTGATGCGGGCCGCGATCGCGGGAGATGAAAGGGCCTATGCCGACTTTCTGCACCGGATTGCCGCGCTGGTGCGCGGTTTTGTCAGGCGCAAGATCGTGCGGGGCGGGGTCGATCCCGAGGATGTCGTGCAGGAAACCTTGCTGGCCATTCATGTGAAACGGCATACCTGGCGCCAGGATGCGCCGGTGTTGCCGTGGATCTATGCAATCGCTCGCTTCAAGCTCATCGACGCGTTCCGGCGGCGTGGACGGCGTATCGAGATCGATGTCGAAGATATCGCCGAGACGTTCGCCGAGCCGGAAACGGAAACCGTCAGCGAGCGCGAAATCAACCGGGCTTTGGACGGCCTGTCGCCGGCGCAGCGCTCGGTGGTCTCAGCCGTGTCGGTGGAAGGTCGCTCCATTGGAGAGACGGCGGCAAAGTTCGGTATCAGCGAGACGGCGGTGCGTGTGTCGCTGCATCGGGGACTTGCCGCGATTGCCAAGCGGTTCGGGCAGGGGCGATTCGGGCGGGAATGACATGAGGACGGACGATCTCATCAAGGCGCTGGACGCCGATGCCCGTAGCAAGGCGATGCCGTTGCAATCGGCCTGGTGGATGGCCGCCGGTGCGGCAGCGGTGATCGCCGCCGTCGTTTTCCTGCTGACCATCGGCCCGCGCCCGGACTTCATGGCGGCCGCCCACACGATACGCTTTCTTTCCAAATTCGTCTTCACCATCGTGCTTGCCGTCAGTGCCTTTGCCCTGGTCCGCGCCTTGTCGACGCCGGGAGCCTCGACGGGCCGGGCAATGGCCTGGATGGCCGCTGCGCCGGTGTTGATAGCCGTGGCGGTGGTTCTGGAGCTTTTCATGGTGCCGGAGGCGCTGTGGGGCACAAGGATGGTCGGCTCCAACATGATGATCTGCATGGCATTCATCCCTTTGATCGGCGTCGGTCCGCTTGCCATTTTCCTGTGGATGCTGCGCTATGGCGCACCGACACGGCCGGTGCTTGCCGGCGCGGCTGCGGGCCTGCTCGCCGGCGGGCTGGCGGCGACCTTCTACGCCGCGCACTGCTTCGACGATTCGCCGCTTTTCGTCGCCACCTGGTACTCGCTGGCGATCGCGGCGCTCGCGCTGCTTGGCGCGCTTGGCGGGCGATTCTTCGTGCGCTGGTAGTGCGCCACCGCGATCACGATCCGTGCTCGCCGATCCTTAATCATGCCGGCAACCGTTTGTCGGTTAGCGACAGCACCGCTATGGACTTCACCTGGGACCGCCGCACTCACGCGATCGGCGCCAGCATGGGCTGGCTGCGATCAACGCCAATGGCGGCGAGGCGGCCGGCCATGGCTGCGTTTCCTTGGCGCCGGACGGCGAAAGCAGGGCCGATCGGGAAGAACCGCCCGCGCCACTGGCCGTTGCGTCTTGATCAGAACCGGTCCCGAAAAGAGCCTGCTGCTGACGCGGTTTGATCAGCGCGTCGGAACGGGATGCTCGCCGCGATAGTCGTAGAAGCCGCGCCCGGTCTTGCGGCCGAGCCAGCCGGCTTCGACATATTTCACCAGCAGCGGGCAAGGGCGGTACTTCGAGTCCGACAGGCCGTCATGCAGCACCTGCATGATCGACAGACAGGTATCGAGCCCGATGAAGTCAGCCAACTGCAGCGGCCCCATCGGATGGTTGGCGCCGAGCCGCATGGCGGTGTCGATGGCATCGACCGAGCCGACACCCTCATAGAGCGTGTAGATCGCTTCGTTGATCATCGGCAGCAGGATGCGGTTGACGATGAAGGCCGGAAAATCCTCCGAGACCGTGATCGTCTTATCGAGCTGCTTCACATAGGTCTTGGCCGCCTCGAAGGTCTGGTCCTCGGTGGCGATGCCGCGCACCAGCTCGACCAGCTTCATCAGCGGCACCGGGTTCATGAAATGTATGCCGATGAACCGCTCCGGCCGGTCGGTCTGCGCGGCAAGCCGCGTGATCGAGATCGACGAGGTGTTGGTCGCCAGGATAGCTTCGGGATTGAGCTGCGGACAAAGCTGGGCGTAGATCTTGCGCTTGACCGTCTCGTCCTCGGTCGCCGCCTCGATCACCAGATCGGCGCCGGCAAGATCCGCCATCGCCGGCGCGGAAGAGATGCGCGCCATCGCGTCGTTGCGCACCTTCTCCTCGAGCTTGCCGGACCCCACCTGGCGGGCCATGTTGCCGCTGATGGTGGCGATGCCCTTCTCGATGCGGTCGGGGGATATATCGTGGATCAGCACCTTGTAGCCCGAAAGCGCGGAGACATGGGCGATGCCGCCGCCCATCTGGCCCGCGCCGATGATGCCGATCGTCTCGATCTTGCTCATTACACCGATCCCGTCAAAAGGCCTTTGCGGCCTGCTTTTTGTGCGGTGCAAACTAAAAGGGCGGGGCGACTTCGTCTACCCCACCCTCACCATTTAATACGCTTTGGCAGAAAGCGTCAAAGCGCCTTTTGCAGCTCCGGCAAAATGACGAAGAGATCGCCGACGAGGCCGTAGTCGGCAACCTGGAAAATCGGCGCCTCCTCGTCCTTGTTGATGGCGACGATGACCTTCGAATCCTTCATGCCGGCGAGGTGCTGGATGGCGCCGGAGATACCCACCGCGATGTAGAGATCGGGGGCGACGACCTTGCCGGTCTGGCCGACCTGCCAGTCGTTCGGCGCATAGCCGGCATCGACGGCGGCGCGGGAAGCGCCGACGGCTGCACCGAGCTTGTCGGCGACCGGCAGGATGACTTCCTGGAACTTCTCCGCCGAACCCAGCGCGCGGCCGCCCGAGATGATGATCTTGGCCGAGGTCAGCTCCGGACGGTCGGTCTCCGAGAGCTTGTTCTCGACGAAGGTGGACAGGCCCGGATTGGCCGCGGCCTTGACGGTCTCGATGGGGGCCGAGCCGCCCTCGGGGGCGGCCTGGAAAGAGGCGGTGCGGACCGTGATCACCTTCTTGGCGTCGGTCGACTGCACCGTCTGGATGGCGTTGCCGGCATAGATCGGCCGCTTGAAGGTGTCGGGCGAGACGACTTCGATGATCTCGGACACCTGCGCGACGTCGAGCAGGGCAGCCACGCGTGGCGCGACATTCTTGCCCGACGAGGTCGCCGGCGCGATGATGGTGTCGTAGGCGCCGGCCAACGACACAACCAGTGCCGCAGTCGGTTCGGCGAGGCGCTCGGCGAGTTCGTCGGCTTCGGCCAAGAGCACCTTGCTGACGCCCTTCAGCTTGGCGGCAGCGTCGGCCGCCGGCTTGGCCCCCTTGCCGGCAACCAGCACATGCACGTCCGAACCGATCCGCAGGGCGGCCGACAGCGCCTTGGCGGTCTGGTCGGAAAGGGTCGCGTTGTCGTGTTCTGCAATCAGAAGAATAGCCATTGATGATATTCCTGACTTTCGTTTTCGCGGCTCCCTGAAATCCGGTCAGGCCGAGTCGAAAACGGTTGGTTTCGAGAACCGGAGCGGAGCGTACTTCAGTACGTCGCCTCGGCAAGCGGAGAAACCGGCCGTTTGCAGGCCGGCCTCATCGGATTTCCTAGAGCACGCCGGCTTCGTTCTTGAGCTTGTCGATCAGCTCGGCGACGCTCTTGACCTTGACGCCCGCCTTGCGGCCGCTCGGCTCCTCGGTCTTGATGACCTTCAGCCGCGGCTTGACGTCGGCGCCGTAGTCGGCCGGGGTCTTCTCGTCGAGCTGCTTCTTCTTGGCCTTCATGATGTTGGGCAGCGAGGCATAGCGCGGCTGGTTGAGGCGAAGGTCGGCGGTGACGATCGCCGGCATCTTCAGTTCCACCGTCTGCAGGCCGCCGTCGACCTCGCGCGTCACCTTGGCCTTGTCGCCCTCGAGCACGATCTTGGAAGCGAAGGTGCCCTGCGCCCAGCCCAGCAGGGCCGCCAGCATCTGGCCTGTCTGGTTGCTGTCGTCGTCGATCGCCTGCTTGCCGAGGATGACGAGGCCGGGCTGTTCGGCGTCGACGACGCCCTTCAGCACCTTGGCGACGCCGAGCGGCTCGGTCTGTTCGTCGGTCTTGACCAGGATGGCGCGGTCGGCGCCCATGGCGAGCGCGGTGCGCAGGGTTTCCTGCGCCTGCTGCGGGCCGATCGAAACGACGATGATCTCTTCCGCCTTGCCGGCTTCCTTCAGCCGGATCGCTTCTTCCACCGCGATCTCGTCGAAGGGGTTCATCGCCATCTTGACGTTGGCGAGTTCCACCGCCGAACCGTCAGCCTTCACGCGAACCTTGACGTTCGCATCCACAACCCGCTTCACGGGCACAAGGATCTTCATTTGCCTGTCACCTCTCTTGAGATAGTTGGGCGCGCCTATAGCAGCCTGCGCCCCTGCTGAGTTGTCGAAAGCCGACATTCCGGATGGAAATTCTGGTCTTTGACCGCCTTTTGGCCGCGGCGGAGACGTTTCCGTAGTTGCGGCAACCCTGCACGTCAATACGCTGCAAGCAGCTCAAATCGGTTCAGTCCGAACTGGGAGCGCTTCCTCGCCCCCAGCGCGGCGTCGCGGCGGGTGGGTCGGGGATCAGCGGTTCCGTGGCAACGTGCTGTTGGTTGGGAGCGGTGGGCGCGACGTCTTCGTCAGGGCCTGCAAACAGCGGCACACCGCGGCTGCGCAATATGAGCACCAGAATGGCGCCGGCGATGATGCCGCCGATGTGGCAGGCCCAGGAGATCTGATCCTCGCCGCCGGCGGCAAACATCACCACCTGGAACAGCACCCACAGAATGAGCGGGATGAACGCTGGAATGCGCAACGGGATGCGGGCAAAGGCCAGCACCCAGACCTTCACCCTGGGATAGAGGATCAGATAGGCGACGACCACGCCGGCGATGGCCCCGGACGCGCCGATCAGCGGCACCTGCGAATCCCAGGCGACGAGCCCCTGGAAGGCCGCTCCCGCAACAGCGCATAACAGGTAGAAGATGAGGTAGCGGATGTGGCCGAGCGCGTCCTCGACATTGTCGCCGAACACCCACAGGAACAGCATGTTGCCGCCGAGGTGGAAGATGTCGGCGTGCAGGAAGGAATAGCTGAGATAGCTCAGGCTTTCGGGGATGACGATAAAGCGAGGGTCAAGCTCGGCGGTGTCATGCACGACCGACGGGATGAAGCCGAGGCCAAGCACGGCGGCATTGGTGAAACTCTCGCCGCCTAGCGCGGTGGCGAAATAGACCAGCGCGTTGGCCACGATCAGCCCGATCGTCACATATTGCAGGCGGATGTGCCGCAGCCTGTTGGTGTCGTAAAGCGGGATGAACATGCCCAGGCCCTCTTCCGCTTTCGACCATCAGCGGTTCTTGCCGGGAACCCATAGCACGTCGGCGTTTCCGTTGTCATTGACCGCCCGGGCGGCGACAAACAGGAAATCCGAGACGCGGTTGATGTATTTCAGCCCGTCGCGGTTGACGTGTTCGTTCGGGTCCTGGGCCAGGGCCACCATCAGCCGTTCAGCCCGCCGCGCCACGGTGCGGGCAAGGTGAAGGGCGGCGGCCGCCGGTGTGCCGCCATTGAGCACGAAGGATTTGAGCGGCTGAAGCTCCTTGTTGAGCATATCGATCTCCTTCTCGACCCGGTCGGTCTGCACGGCGACGATGCGAAGCGGCTCATAGCCGAGCGGCTTGCCGTCGTCGGGCACGGCGAGATCGGCGCCGAGGTCGAATAGATCGTTCTGGATGCGGGAAAGCATGGCGTCGATCGCGGGGTGAGCCGATGCCGTATGCACCCGGGCGATGCCGATGCAGGCATTGGCCTCATCGACCGTGCCGTAGGCGTCCACCCGCAGATCGGATTTCAGCCGCCGTTCGCCGGTGCCGAGACCCGTGGTGCCATCATCGCCGGTGCGGGTGTAGATCTTGTTGAGCTTGACCACGTCGCCTCCCGGCCGCCGATATCCTCACTTGCGGGTGAAATACACCGCAAGCAGGATCAGCGCCAGCGCCACGGCCTGCAACAGAACGCGTGCTTGCATCAGCTTGTTCGAGGTGACGCCGGAGCCGCCGCGCATCATGTTGATGAGGCCGCGAACAAGCACGATCACCACGGCGACCATGACCAGAATGGCGAGGATGTTGAAGGCGGTTGCCATGGTGTGTTCCCAGTTCGGTTGATTCAGGCGCGTTTGGCAAGGATGCGGTAGAGCATCGATGCGGGCAGGATGCGTTTGAGCACCGCACCGATCCTGGCCGGCACCGTTACCACATAGTGGGCGCGCGGGCGCCGCGACAGAAGTGCATGGCGCAGCGCCGCGTGAACCACTTCCGGCCCGGGCTTCAAGGCCGATTGGCTGCCGCCAGCCCGCAGCCGCTCCAGTTGCGCCGCATAATCGAGGCGGTGGACCGAAGTCTCGTGCTCGATGTTCTTCAAGAACCAGGGAAGCGCATTGCTGGCGATCTTCGACGTTACCGGCCCCGGCTCGATCAGCGAGACATGGATGCCGCTGCCCCCAACTTCCTGATGCAGGCACAGCATCAGACCTTCCAGCGCGTGTTTCGACGCCGAATAGGCGCCGCGAAAACGCACTGGCGTCAGGCCGAGGATCGACGAGCAGTGGACGATGCGGCCGTAACCCTGGCGGCGCATCACCGGCACCAGCCGGCGGGTCAGGTCATGCCAGCCGAAGAAATTCGCCTCGAACTGCTCCTTGAGCGCTGCCACCGGCAAATCCTCGACGGCGCCGGCTTGCGCATAGGCGCCGTTGTTGAACAGGGCATCGAGCCTGCCGCCCGTGCGGTCGAGCACCGCCGTAACCAGCGCGGCGATGGAGTCCGGCTCGCAATAATCGAGATAGAAGGCCTCGATGCCGTCGGCCTCGAGTGCGGCGATGTCCCGGGGCTTGCGCGCCGTCGCGAACACCCGCCAGCCTTCCGCCTTCAACGCGCGGGCGCAGTACGCGCCTATTCCTGAGGATGCGCCGGTGACGATGATCGAGCGCAATTCTTGCGCCGGACTGCTCGTGGTTTCGCCAAGGGTTGCCATTTGCCGCAATCCCTTCCCATATTCCCGGCGTGGAGACAATTGGAGGGCACGGTTCTTGTTGCGGAAGATCGTTGCCCTCAAACGGGTCCTCTACGACGCGCTTGGCCATTTCAATACCGATGATGGCTGGGCGATGGCCAGCCATCTGGCGATCACATCGCTGATGGCGCTGTTCCCGTTCCTGATCTTCGCCACGACGCTGGCGAGCTTCCTCGGCGCGCAGGCGTTCTCCGACACGGCCGTGCACCTGGTGTTCGACACCTGGCCCGAACAGATCGCCAAGCCGATCGCGCGCGAAGTGCTCAATGTGCTGACCGTCAGGCGCACCGACCTCTTGACCTACGGCGTGCTGCTTGCCGCCTATTTTGCCTCGAACGGCATCGAGGCGCTGCGCACATCGCTCAACCGCGCCTATCGCGTCTCGGAAACGCGCGGCATCATCTACCGCCGGGTGCAGAGCATCATCTTCGTGCTCATCGCAACGGCCGGGTTTCTGGCGATCAGCGTGCTCCTAGTGTTCGCGCCGCTGCTGGCGCGGCTCGCCGAAGCCCATATCGACTGGATCAAGCCTTATATGGGCACGATCACGCTGTGGCGTTACGTGATCGCCTCGGCGGTCATCGTCGGCGGATTGTTTGCCGTCCATTTCTGGCTGCCGGCGGGCAAGCGCCGCCTGGTGTCGATCGTCCCGGGCATCATCTTCACGCTTTCCGGATGGCTTGTCGGTTCGACTGTCTTCGCCACCTATCTCGACCATTTCTCGTCCTACGTGACGACCTACGCCGGCCTCGCCTCGATCATGATCGCCGTGGTCTTCCTCTACATGGTCTCGGCGATCTTCATCCTTGGCGGCGAACTCAATGCCGCGATCAGCCGCTATCTTGAGGCACGCGCGCGGGTCGGATGAGTCGGTGCTGGGCGGATAGAGGAATTGAAGAATTGAAGAATTGAAGAATGGGCTGTCGCTTGGGTTCCTCAGTTCCTCAGTTCCTCAGTTCCTCAGTTCCTCAGTTCCTCAATTCATCCCTTGTTCGGCCGAGCTGTTGCCAGGCCAACGCCGAATGTCGTGATCGCCATGCCGGCAATCTGCAGCACGTTGAGTTGCTCGTCGAACAAGGCCCAGGCGATGATGGCCGTCACCGCCGGCACCAAATAGAACAGCGAGGCCACTTTCGACATCTCGCCGTCGCGGATCATCACCATCAGCAGGAAGATGGCGCCGAGCGACAGCACCAGCACCAGCCAGGCCATGGCGAAGATCAATTCGCCGTTGATGACGACAGTGTGCGTCTCGAAGGCCAGCGCGGCCAGGAGCATCAGCGACGCACCACCGACATATTGCCACATGGTCGCCGCGACGAGGTCGCCGCCGGAGGCAAAGCGCTTCTGCCAGATGGTGCCGGCGCTCATGCCGAGCACCGAGACCAGCGAGGCGGTCAGTGTCGCCGCCGTTACGCCGCCACCGAGCGCGCCGAGCTTCGGCCACAGCACGATGACGATGCCGATGAGGCCGATGCCAAGGCCCAGCCAGTGGCGCGGCAGGATCGCCTCGCCGAGAAACTTGCCGGCGACCACCGCCGTGATCAGCGGCTGCAGGCCGACGATCAGGGCCGAAAAGCCGGCCGGCATGCCCCTGTGGATGGCCCAGAAGACGGCGCCGAGATAGACGCCGTGCATCAGGATGCCGGCGCCGGTGGCATGCAGCGCTTCCTCGCGGGTGGCTCTCTTGGAGCCCAGCACAAGCATCAAAACAGCCAGCAGAATGGCGGCGATGACGAAACGCGCGGCAAGGAAGGTGAACGGCTCCGCCCACGGCATGGCGTAGCGCGCGCCGATGAAGCCGGTCGCCCACAGGACAACGAAGGTGGCGGGAATGAACCGCTTTATGCTGTGCATGTTCCGGAGACCGCCGTGCTGGGGAGAGTTGACCGTGACGCTGCTCTACTGCGCTTCAATCCGACGCGCAAAGCGAAACCATTGATCCATGCATCATCGGAATTCAACGGCCGGGACGTTTGGCAGGTGGTTTCCCCGATCTCGCCCGGCTTAAAGCCCGACCATCCGCCTGACGTCATCAGGCGATGCGCCGGCGTTGCGTAAGGCGGCAAGGCCGGTGTCGCCGAGGCTCTTGGACAGCTTTCGTCCATCCGGCCCGAGGATGAGACGATGATGGAAATAGGCAGGCTGCGGCAGCCCGAGGAGTTGCTGCAGCAGGCGCTGCACGCCGGTGGCGGAAAACAGATCCTGCCCGCGCACGACGTGGCTGATGCCTTGCAGCGCATCGTCCATGACGACGGCGAGATGGTAGCTCGTCGGGATGTCGCGGCGCGCCACTATCACGTCGCCCCACTCCCGCGGGCGGGCTTCGACAGAGCGCGTCGCAAGCAGCGTCTCGTCGGAATACTCCGTCCATGACAGGGCCTTGCCGACACGCGCCATGGCGGCGCCGACATCCAGTCGCCAGGCGAAGGGCGTATTCTCGGCGATCCGCCGCTTGCGTTCCTTCATCGGCAGCGCCTTGTCGGCGGCGGGATAGAGCGGTACGCCGTCGGGATCGCGCGGCCAGTCGCGTCCGTGCTTTTCGCTGTCGGTGATAAAGGCGCGGATCTCGCCACGGCTCATGAAGGCGGGATAGACGAGTTCTTCCGCGATCAGCCGGTCAAGCATCGCTTTGTACTCGGCGAAATGCTCGGACTGGCGGCGCACCGGCTCTTCCCAGCCAAGCCCCAGCCATTTCAGGTCGGCAAGCACGCCGGCCTCGAATTGCGGCGTGCAGCGCACCGTGTCGATATCCTCGATGCGCAGCAGCAGCCGGCCGTCACCCTGCGTCGCCAGTTTCTGGTTGAGCAGCGCCGAATAGGCGTGGCCGAGATGCAGGTCGCCGTTGGGGCTGGGCGCGAAGCGGAATGTCAGGAGTGTCATCTCTCGGGCGGCAAACATGTTTTGCGGCGCTTCGCCAATTGCTACCCTGTCGACGGTCAAGGAACAAGAAAGCATGCAGCGTATCGTGACATCGGACGACATTGCCCGGGGGCTCGATGCGCTTTGCGTGATCGACCCGCGCCTGGAAAAGGTACGCGGCATGGCCGGCGAGGTGCCGCTGCGGCTTTCCGAACCGGGGTTTCGAAGCCTGGCTTCGATTGTCGTCTCTCAGCAAGTGTCGCGCGCCAGCGCCGATGCGATCTTCGGCCGGCTGGTCAAACTCGTCGATCCGCTGACGCCGCGGGCTATCCTTGCCGCCGGCGAAGACATGTTTCGCGAGGCCGGCCTGTCGCGGCCGAAGCAGCGTGGCCTGATCGCTGTTGCCCAGGCGGTGGTCGACGGCCTCGACCTGCATCACCTCTGTTCGCTCGATGCCCAGGAGGCGATTACGACGATGACGGCGGTGTCCGGCATCGGTCCATGGACGGCGGAAGTGTACCTGCTGTTTGCCGCTGGGCACCCCGACATCTTCCCAGCGCGCGACGTCGCCTTGCAGAGCGCGGTCGGCCACGCGCTCGGCATCGACCCGCGTCCGCCGGAGAAAACACTGATCCAACTCGCCGAATCATGGAGCCCCTGGCGAGGTGTCGCGTCGCGGCTTTTCTGGTCCTATTATCGCGAAACCAGAGGTCGGGACGCCGCACCGCCGGCCTGAAACCGCAAAAAAGCCTGAAAATCATGTCTTTTTGCCGCTTCGACGACGCGACAATCCGCTTCACATCCCTGTCATGTCGGGCTTACAGTATCCTCGCCGTTCGGTTCTAGAACCAAGGAGGTAAACACGTGACGGTTGCCGTATCTCCGGATGGGCTTCCAGCACTAGTGCTGAATGCGGATTACCGCCCGCTCAGCTATTACCCGTTGTCGCTCTGGTCCTGGCAGGACGCGATCAAGGCGGTGTTCCTCGATCGGGTGAACATCGTCGCCGAATACGAGCACGCCGTCTCCTCGCCGACCTTCTCGATGAAGCTGCCGAGCGTGGTCAGCCTCAAGGCCTATGTGAAGCCGTCGAGGCATCCGGCCTTCACCCGCTTCAACGTCTTCCTGCGTGACCGCTTCCAGTGCCAGTATTGCGGCACGCCGGAGGACCTGACCTTCGATCACGTTATCCCCCGCCATCGCGGCGGTGCCACGACGTGGGAGAATGTCGTTGCCGCCTGCTCGCCCTGCAATCTGAGGAAGGGCGGCATGATGCCGGCGCACGCCAAGATGTGGCCGCTGCAGAAGCCCTTCCAGCCGACAGTGCATGATCTGCACAATAACGGCCGCCTGTTCCCGCCCAACCATCTGCATGAGAGCTGGATGGATTACCTGTACTGGGATGTCGAGCTGGAGCCGTAGAGTTCGGCACATCAGCTATGGCAAGGCAACTGCCGAAGTTGGTGCTGCCCCTCATCCGGCTGCCGCCACCTTCTCCCCGTATAGTGACGGGAAGAAGGGAAGCTGCGGCACCCTCGGCGCATTCCTCGCAACGTTGGTGATTGGCGAAATCGGCGATGACAGCGTCTTTCTCCCCGTCGCCATACCGGGAGAAATGCCCGGCAGGGCAAAGGGGCGGCGGCAACACCTCAAGTCCAGCCGCAGGCCGGGCGGCGCGAGTTTCTGTCTCGCGCTGGCTCAGTCGCGCGCGAAAGCGCCGCGGAAGGCGACGGCGGCGAGGATCAGGCTGGCGATGGCGTTCCAGCCGGCCAGCGACAGGCCAAGGATGCGCAGTGCGGCCTTGTCGCAGGATGGCGGCACGAATTTGTCGAGCGCGTCGAGCACGCCCTTGCCGCCGGTGTCGACCGGTCCAGCACCCGCGGTGCAATCGGTCGGGCCGGCCCACCACTGCCATTCGACGCCGGAGTGATAGACGCCGAGATAGAGGCCGTAGAGCATCAGCAGGCCGCCGACAGCCAGCAGGCCATGCGTCAGCCAAGCCGGTGCGTGCAGCATCGATGCAATCGCCGCCAGCACCATCAGCGGCACGCCGATGTAGTAGGGTGTGCGCTGCTCCAGGCAGAGGTGGCAGGGGATGTAGCCGCCGAGATACTGGAAGCCGAGCGCCGAGCCGACGGTGGCGGCCATGGCGACGGCGAGGAACAGGGCCGTGCGCGTCCGCTGGCGTGCGGGATCGGCATTCATCGTCGCGGTCATTTCAATCGGCTCCGTCCGGCTCGCGATGGCTGTCTTCAGAGGGCGTATTTGACTGTTATATAGAGCAAAATCAGGGCAGCGGCCGCGCCACCGGCGATCAGGCCGAGACGCTTTTCGATGAAATCGCGGATCGGCTCGCCATAGCGGCGCAAAAGCCAGGCGAGCAGCAGGAAGCGGCCGCCGCGCGCCACGATCGCCAGCACGATGAACAGCAGCAAATTGACGCCGATGACGCCGGACAGGATCGTCACCACCTTGATCGGCGGCAAATGGGCCGCGCCCGAAGTGACCAGCATCAGGATGATGAAGCCGACACCCGCGCCCGCGCGCAGCGTCTCGAACTCGTCGTACTTGCCGTAGAATTCGAGGATCGGCCGCGCCACCGCGTCATAGGCGTAATGGCCGATAAACCAGCCGGCGATGCCGCCCAGCACCGAGGCGACGGTGGCGATCAGCGCATAGCGGTAGGCGCGATCCGGCCGCGACAGCGCCATCGGCAGATAGAGCACGTCGGCCGGCACCAGGAACACCGAGCTTTCGACGAAGGCGATGAAGGCCAGCCACCATTCGGCGGATTTGCGGGCCGCCAGCGACAAGGTCCAGTCGTAAAGTCCGCGAAGCATCGCCACTCCTAGCATGTCGCCCCAAAGGTGCGCGGCGATCTTTCCGAACATGCCGCGCTTTGACGCGCCGCCTGTCTAGAAAGATTTTCCGCACTGCACAATGGCAGCGCCGTCACGAAATCGAAAGGCGCAGTTTGGTCGCATCCGGCATGCCGGAGAATTCATGCCGGAGAATTGGCCAGTTGACGAACAGGCTCCCAACCGTATAGTCCCGCGCCATCCAGGCCGCCCGGCCTGAGCCCCTATGGCGGAATTGGTAGACGCGCTCGACTCAAAATCGAGTTCCGCAAGGAGTGCTGGTTCGATCCCGGCTAGGGGCACCAAACTTTTCTCCCGGCAGCCAATCCGTGTTTTGGGACAGGCTCCTACCGCCGTCCCAGCAGGCTCTTCATGCGGTTGCGCAGCAGGCGGGCCATGTTGCGGGTTTCGCGGTAGAGGTGCAGTTGCGAGGCGGCCTGGCGGGTCAGGCGGTCGGCGTCCGGCGTCAGGCCGATCACCAGCGTGCCCATCGGCTTGCGCTCGGCCCACAGCCGGCTCATCACCGGGTGGTCGGGCACGGCGCAGGAATCGGTCATCATGATGTTGGGATCGTCGAGATGCTGCCTGGTCACCTCGATCATCAGCAGCGTGCCGGGCGAATAGCTGGCCAGCGTCTCGTCATAGGCCGTCTTCCAGGTGTAGGCGATGCCGGTTTCGACGAAGACGATCAGGCAGGCGATGGTGCGGCCGTCGAGCGTCAGCGAATGGATGCGGCACATGTCCTGCTCGGCCAGCCGGTGCACGGCCTCGCGGGCGAAGGCGGCGCGGTAGCGGTCGATCGCCATGGCGGTGCGCTCGCGACCCTTCCAGCCGGCCGCTTCCAGCGTCAGGAAGCTTTCGATGGCGTGGCGGATGTCCTCGGGTCCGCGCGCCACGACATGCTCAAGCCTGCCGAGGTCGCCAAGCCGCCGCTTCAGGCGGCGGAATTCGCGATAATGGTGCGCGCGCAGCGAAGCCTTCAGATAATCGTCGCCATCGGTTTCGCTCTCGAGCGCCGGGCGCTGGGTCTGGCCGGTGGTGACCAGCATCAGACCGCGCGTCTCGGCCACGGTGGCAAGCAGGCTCGCCACCGGGCCATCGAGCCGGATATCGGGCAGGACGAACACTTTCGGCAGCTTGAGGTGAGGGCGCGACAGCATCGAGAAGAAGTCCTCGACGACGCCGACCGGGTCGTCGCGGTCGACCAGCGGCGTGCCGAGCGGGCCGAACGGGCTCGACCATGTGCGCATGACCGGCACGCCGAGCGGCATGGCCGGCCGTTCCACCGAGAACGGCACCAGAAGGCGCAGCCGGTTGCGGTATTCGTCGCCGTCGCGGATGACCGCCAGCCGCACCTCGCGATCCTCCAGCCGGGGCATGGCCGGCGCCAGGAAGCGCGGATTGAAGAAGACGTTGGGCTCGATCGCGCGGGCGCAGAGGTAATCCAGCTCCTCGACCAGGTCGAAGCCGGCCGATGCCGGGTAGATGGCGAGTTTGCGCTCGGGCCGGTTGTTGGCGAAGATCTCGATATGAGCGGGGTCGGGGTCGCGGGCCAGCCCGGCAAGGCCGGACACCATGGCGCCGGCGGTGCCGCCGCTGGTTTCCTCAAGCAACGGGATGGCGGCCATCACGCGGCTCCTTTCGCGGGCACGAAGATGAGCATGACGATGCCGAGCTTGCGCCACACCGTGAAGGACAGCGCGCCGGCTTCGAAGATCATGGCAAAGGCGGTGGCCATGGCCGCGCCCCATAGGCCGAACATCGGAATCAGCACCACGTTGAGGGCGATGTTGAAGGCCAGCGTCATGGCATAGACGGCCGCGCAGATGTTCTGGTTGCCGCTCATCGTCAGCAGGCTTTCGCAGGGGCCGACGGCGGCGCGGGCCACGACGCCGAAGACGAGCAGGAACAGCAAGGGATAGCCGCTGCTGAACTCAGGGCCGAACAGCACCAGCATCGGCTCGCCGAGCGCCAGCACCAGCAGCGCCATCAACAGCGATGGCCAGAACGTCCACGACACCGTCTCGCGGGCAAAGGCGGCGAGCCTTTGGGGGTCGCCATGGGTGAACTGCGCATAGCGCTGGGCAACGCCTGCCTTGACGGCGAAATAGACGAAATGCACCAACGCCAGCGTCTTCACCGTGGCGAAATAGACGGCGACGTCGTTGGGATCCATATAGGCGCCGACCATCAGCACGTCGGCATTGGTGAGCAGGAAGAAGAAGCTCTCGACCAGGAAGATCGGCAGCGAGACGACGAACCATTGCGCGAAATGCACCTTCATCGGCCCGGCCGGGATCTGCCGTTCCATGCGCTGGGTGACACCGATCAGCTGACCAAGCGTGGTGGCGTAGGTGGCGGCGATCGAGGCGAAGATCGCCGTCCTGGCGTCAGGAGCGTAGCCGGCCAGCAGCATCAGCGCCATGAACAGCAGGATCAGGATGGGTCGCACCAGATAGGTCGGCGACAGGGCAAACAGCGCCCAGCTGTTGGCGCGTGCCAGTCCCGACAGAAGGTCGGACATGGCGATCATCGGCAGGCAGATGACGCCGAGGATGAACGGGATCACATAGTAGCTTTCGATCCAGGGTGCCGCCAGCCAGACGCCGAGCGCACCGAGCCCGGCGATGAGCGTGGAGGCGAGCAGCACGAACAGACGGCTGGCCAGCACGATGCCGCGCAGTTCGTCCATCAGGCCGCGCTCGCGGTATTCGGGAATGAAGCGGATGACCGAGGTGTGGAAGCCTAGGCAGGCGAGGTTGCCGACGATGACCATCGTCACCCAGACGAGGACGAAGATGCCGTATTCGAACGAGCCCATCCAGCGCGCCATCAGCACCTGGCTGATGAAGGCGATGACGGCGCTGACGATGCGGATGGAGAAGGCGATGACCGACATGCGGCCGGCCTCGCCGCGCTCGTCGGCGGTGAACAGCGCGGCATCGATGCGGCCAAGCAGCGGCCCCATGCGCAGCGCCCAACGCTGCGGCAAGAACCGCCCGGCAGTCGTGGCCGCGGAAAAGCGCACCCCGATTTCTCTCCGTTTTCCGCTTCTTTTTCGAGGTTGGGTGTAGCGAAAACACATTAAGAAACGGTTGGGTGGGGAGCGGTCCGCGCAGCGGACGAAAAGCCAACGATTTGGCTTTTCGAGCGACGAACGCCCGGAGCCATAGCGGAGGGCCGGCAGGCCGCTGGTGCGCCGGTGGCACGACGAAGGGCGAGCGAACGCCGGAGAGTTGCCGGAGGCAAAGGCCCCGTCCGGCCGGTGCAGGATGCGGCTTTGGCGCCATGCAGATCGCCGGCTAGTCGAAGACAATATATATCCGTGGGCGAGGCTGCCTGACTGCGCGAGGTGCCATATCGCCCCCCTCTGGCCTGCCGGCCATCTCCCCCTCAGGTGGGGAGATTGGCTAATCGCGAACGCCAGCGCCGCCCCTCATCCGCCCTTCGGGCACCTTCTCCCCGTATAGTGACGGGGAGAAGGGAAAGAGGCGCCGCGCTTACGCGAACGCCCCATGGCAATGCTTGTACTTCTTCCCCGAGCCGCAGGGGCAGGCTTCGTTGCGGCCGACCTTGCCCCAGGTGGCCTGGTTGTTGGGGTCGCGGTCTTCGGGAGCGACGACGGCGGTTGTCTCCGGGCGGACCAGCAGGGCGGTCTCGCCGCCTTCGAAGTCGTTCTCGCCGGTGGTGCCGTCGATGTGGGTGCCGAACATGTCGGGCGCCTCGGGCGGCGGTGCTTCGGCGGCCTGGCGGACCAGTTCGACGCGCATCAGCTGCGCGGTGACGGCCTGGCGCAGATTGCCCAGCATCGCCTGGAACAGCTCGAACGCCTCGCTCTTGTACTCCTGCAGCGGATCGCGCTGGGCGTAGCCGCGGAAGCCGACGACCGAACGCAGATGGTCGAGATTGACGATGTGCTCGCGCCACAGATGGTCGAGCGTCTGCAGCACCACCGAACGTTCGACATAGCTCATCACCTCAGGGCCGAAGCGCTCGGCGCGCTCCCTGGCGGCGGCGTCGGCGGCCTGCGTGATGCGCTCGCGGATGTCGTCCTCGGCGATGCCCTCTTCCTTGGCCCACTCGTCGATCGGCAGGTCGAGATTGAGGAACTCGGCGACCTCGGCCTTCAAGCCGGCGACATCCCACTGCTCGGCATAGGCGTTTTCGGGAATGGCCTTGGCGACGATCTCGTCGATGACGCCCTCGCGCATCTCGCCGATGGTTTCAGAGAGGCCTTCGCCATCCATCAGCTCGATGCGCTGCTCGAACACCACCTTGCGCTGGTCGTTGGAGACGTCGTCGTATTTCAAAAGGTTCTTGCGGATGTCGAAGTTGCGCGCCTCGACCTTCTTCTGCGCCTTTTCCAGCGCCTTGTTGATCCAGGGATGGATGATCGCCTCGTCTTCCTTGAGGCCGAGCTTCTGCAGCATGCCGTCCATACGCTCGGAGCCGAAGATGCGCATCAGGTCATCCTGCAGCGACAGGAAGAATTTCGAGCGGCCGGGGTCGCCCTGACGACCGGAGCGGCCGCGCAGCTGGTTGTCGATGCGGCGCGATTCGTGGCGCTCGGTGGCCAGCACATAGAGGCCGCCGGCGGCGAGCGCCTTTTCCTTCAGGCGCTCGACGTCGTCACGGATGGCCTTTTCCATGGCCTCGCGCTCGGGGCCTTCCGGCATGTCGCCCAGCTCGTCGGCGATGCGCATGTCGGCGTTACCGCCGAGCTGGATGTCGGTGCCGCGACCGGCCATGTTGGTGGCGATGGTGATGGCGCCGGGCTTGCCGGCCTGGGCGACGATCGCCGCCTCGCGCTCGTGGTGGCGGGCGTTCAGCACCTCGAAGTCCTTGAAGCCTTCCTTGCGCAGGCGTTCGGCCAGCTGCTCGGATTTTTCAATGGAGGTGGTGCCGACCAGCGTCGGCTGGCCCTTGGCGCTGGCTTCGCGGATCTCCCTGACGATCGCCTTGTATTTCTCCTCGACCGTCCGGTAGACCTCGTCGTCCTCGTCAATGCGGATGACCGGCAAATTGGTCGGGATCTCGGTGACGTCGAGATTGTAGATGTTGCCGAATTCCTCGGCCTCGGTCAGCGCCGTGCCGGTCATGCCGGAAAGCTTCTTGTAGAGGCGGAAGTAGTTCTGGAAGGTGACGGAGGCGAGCGTCTGGTTCTCCGGCTGGATCGCCACATGCTCCTTGGCTTCGAGCGCCTGGTGCAGGCCTTCCGAATAGCGGCGGCCCGGCATCATGCGGCCGGTGAACTCGTCGATGATGACGATTTCGCCGTTGCGGACGATGTAGTCCTTGTCCTTCTGGAACAGCCGGTGCGCCTTCAGCGCGTTGTTGACATGGTGGACGATGGCGACGTTCTCGACGTCGTAGAGCGACTCGCCCTTGAGCAGGTCGGCGTCGCGCAAAAGGTTTTCGAGCTTCTCGGTGCCTTCCTCGGTGAAGATCGAGGTCTTCTGCTTCTCGTCGATCTCATAATCCTGCGGCTGCAGCTGGATGATGAAGGTGTCGATGGTGTTGTACATTTCCGAACGGTCCTCGAGCGGACCGGAAATGATCAGCGGCGTGCGCGCCTCGTCGACCAGGATGGAGTCGACCTCGTCGACGATCGCGTAATTGTGACCGCGCTGCACCATCTGGGCGCGCTCGTATTTCATGTTGTCGCGCAGATAGTCGAAGCCGAGCTCGTTGTTGGTCGCGTAGGTGACGTCGGCGGCGTAAGCGGCGCTGCGCTCCTCGTCGGACAGGCCGTGCACGATGACGCCGACCGAGAGGCCGAGGAATTTGTAGACGCGGCCCATCCATTCGGAGTCGCGGGTGGCAAGGTAGTCGTTGACGGTGACGACGTGGACGCCCTTGCCAGCGAGCGCGTTGAGGTAGACCGGCAGCGTCGCCACCAGGGTCTTGCCCTCGCCGGTGCGCATCTCGGCAATGCCACCATTGTGCAGCACCATGCCGCCGATCAGCTGGACATCGAAGGGACGCATGCCGAGCACGCGGCGCGCCGCCTCGCGGGCAGTAGCAAAGGCGGGCACCAAAAGGTCATCGAGCGTGGCGCCGTTGGCGATGTCCTGGCGGAATTTCGCGGTGCGGCCGACCAACTCCTCGTCGGAGAGCGCCCGCATCTCGTTTTCCATGGCGTTGATCGCCTCGACACGAGGCCGGGTCGATTTGACCCGACGGTCGTTGGAGGAACCGAAAACCTTACGGGCGAGACCGCCGAGACTGACCATCCAATGGTCCTTTCGATAGAATTCTCAATCTTGAGATAGGCGCCGGCCGGCCCCATCAATTCCACGTGAACGTGGACAAACACAAAAAGCGCCCGGAAAACGGTTCTGGACGCAAAGTCGTTGGACAGATAAGAGGGGGCTCAACTGATGTCAACGCCGCGCTGGCCCTGCCGGGCGCGCCAAATTCCGCCGCGATCTGGCTGATCTGGAAGCCACCCCCTCCTTACAATCCCCACCGGAGTCACCTTATGTCCTTGTTGTTCCGCCGCGCGTCGCTCGCCAGCCTCGGTCTGGCCTTCGGCCTGTCGGCCCTTTCGCTGTCGCCGCTTATGGCGCAGCAAACCGCTCCCGCTCCGGCGGATGCGGCAGCGCCGGCCGCGGCACCGGTCGATCCGAATACGGTGATCGCCACGGTCAACGGCCAGCCCCTGACCGAGGCCGACCTGGTGCTTGCCGAAGGTGAATTGTCGCAGCAGTTCTCGCAGCTGCCGCCCGAGCAGCGCCGCGCCGCCGCCCTTTCGGCCGCCATCGAAATCCGCGTCATGGCCGCCCAGGCCGTCGCGTCAGGGCTCGACAAGGATCCCGACTTCCAGCGCCGCATGGCCTTCCTGCAGCAGCGCGCGCTGCATGGCGAGATGGTCGAGAAGGGCGTTGTCGACAAGGTCACCGACGCCGAGGTTCGCGCCCGCTACGACCAGGAGATCGCCAACACGCCGCCCACCAACGAGGTGCATGCCCGTCACATCCTCGTGAAGACGAAGGAAGAGGCCGAGGCCATCATCAAGCAGCTCGACGGCGGCGCCGACTTCCAGAAGCTCGCCAACGAGCACACCAGCGATCCCTCGGGCAAGACCAGCGGCGGCGATCTCGGCTGGTTCGGACCCGGCCAGATGGTGCCGGAGTTCGACAAGGCAGCCTTCGCGCTCGAGGTCGGCAAATACACCGAGCAGCCGGTGCAGTCGCAGTTCGGCTGGCATGTCATCAAGCTCGAGGACAAGCGCACCAAGCAGCCGCCGGCCTTCGACGACGTCAAGGACCAGGCCAAGCAGGCGGTCATCCGCGACAAGTATTTCGCGCTGGTCAAGTCGCTGCGCGCCGGCGCCAAGGTCGAGATCCCCGACGCGAAACTGAAGAAGGCGGTCGATACGCTGGAAAGCGCCAAGTAAGCCTGAAAGAATTCTTTGCAAAGGGGCGCGGCAGCCAAGGGTTGCCGCGCCCCTTTTTCGTTGGCCAGCATCGGTCGCCTTTTACCTTCCGGGCGCCGCTATGCCTCGCATCACGTAACCGACTGCCTTGTGTATGGTCGCTTCGTCCTCGTCGAGCCGGTTGGTCAACAGATGCCTCCAGGCGAAGGAGGCGATCAGGTCGGCAACAACAGCCGAATCGATGTCGGCCGGGATTTCGCCTCTTGCCTTTGCGCGTTCGATGATCTGGCCGGTATGGGACCGTCGGCCCAGCGCATAGTCGGCAAGGGCCGCCGCCGCCGTATCATCCGACTGCGCCTCGGCGATCAGCGACCTGAACACGCTGCCCGACGACGTCTCGCGCCAGTGCGAGAACAGGTTCTTCAGGAAGCCGACGAGATCCTCCTCCAGTCGCCCGGTATCGGGAACGTCGACGCGTTTCTGGCGCTGGTAGACCTCGAGCAGCAATGCCGCCTTGCTCGGCCACCAGCGATAGATGGTGGGTTTGCCGGCACGCGCGCGGCGCGCCACCGCCTCGATCGAGAAACCGGCATAGCCGGCCTCGACCAGCACGGCCTCGGCCGCCTCGAGAATGGCATCGGCGCTGTCGGGGTTGCGCCGCGCACCGATCGATCTGCGCGCCGGATCGGCGTCCTCGGCCATTTCTGTCATCCTCGCCAACAAGTTTGCCGGCAGTATAGGTGAGGCCGCGGTGAAACGAAACGGACCGTTTTCAAGCTTCTGAAGTGGCGGTGATGGTCGCGCCGGGCAACGAGTCTGCGATAACCAATTCCTTTGGAGCCTTTATCAGCGTGTTGGTTGGCGAAGCCCCCAACGCAAAAACCCGCCTGTGCGGGGGTCACTGGCGCAATCAGCACCATGGTCGAACAGGTAGCATAGCTGCCCTCACGGGTCAAGGAAAAAATTCCTATCAGCATGAATGGGAAGAACTCGCCGATACTGCGTTCGAGTTCACGCTTGCCGAGGTCCTTGCCCTCGATGACCCCATAACGCCATAGCTCGCGGCGACGCCAACAGATTTGAAATGCAGGCTTAATCCCGAGTTGGCCCGTCCTGCAAAGCGAAGACAACGCCCTTGCGCCCGCGCGGCGTATCGGGCAAACCGGCCTTCCCTTGCGATTTTTGCCGCCCGAGGTCTGCATGTCCACGATGATTTCGCCGCTTGCGCCGAAGAAGTACCCCAAAATGCCGGCCATCGAGGGGGTGCGCATCGCCACCGCCGAGGCGGGGATAAAGTACAAGAACCGCACCGATCTGCTGACCATGGTCTTCGATGAAGGCACTGCCGTCGCCGGCGTGTTCACGAAATCGAAATGCCCCTCGGCGCCGGTCGATTTCTGCCGGCAGAATCTTGGCGCCGGCAAGGCGCGGGTGCTGGTCGTCAATTCCGGCAACGCCAACGCCTTTACCGGCAAGAAGGGCCGCGAGTCGACCGCACTGACGGGTGAGGCGGCGGCGAAGGCGGCGGGCTGCAAGGCAAGCGAGGTTTTCCTGGCGTCGACCGGCGTCATCGGCGAGCCGCTCGACACCAGCAAGTTCAGCCATCTGCTGGCCGGGCTGGTCAGCAACGGCAAGCCTGAGCTGTGGACCGAAGCGGCAAAGGCGATCATGACCACGGATACCTATCCGAAAGTGGCGACCGTGACCGTCAAGCTCGGCGATACCGACGTCACCATCAACGGCATCTCCAAGGGCGCCGGCATGATCGCGCCCGACATGGCAACGATGCTCTCCTTCATCGCCACCGACGCGCCGATCGCGGCACCCGTCCTGCAGGATCTGTTGTCGCGCGGCACGGCCAAGACGTTCAACGCGGTCACCGTCGACAGCGACACCTCGACCAGCGACACGCTGCTGATCTTCGCCACGGGCAAGGCCGCCAAGCGTGGCGCGCCCGAGATAACCGACCCTAGGGATGCCCGCCTTGGCGCGTTCCGCCGGGCGCTCGGCAAGGTGCTGAAATCGCTGGCGCTGCAAGTGGTGCGCGACGGCGAGGGTGCCCGCAAGCAGGTCGAGGTCACCGTCACCGGCGCCAAATCGGCGCGCTCGGCCAAGCGTATCGCGCTGTCGATCGCCAATTCGCCGCTGGTCAAGACGGCGGTCGCCGGCGAGGACGCCAATTGGGGCCGCGTCGTCATGGCCGTCGGCAAGGCCGGCGAGCCCGCCGATCGCGACCGGCTGTCGATCTGGTTCGGCGACAACAGGCTGGCGCATGAAGGCGAGCGCGATCCCTCCTATTCCGAGCAGGCGACGTCGGCCTATATGAAGCGCGACGATATCCGCATCCGCGCCGATATCGGCATCGGCCGCGGCAAGGCGACGGTGTGGACCTGCGATCTCACCAAGGAATATGTCGCTATCAATGGCGATTATCGGAGCTGATGGTTTTGGGCTCCAGGCATCCGGCAAGCATGCTCGCGATCGTGCGCCGCTACGAAGCGGCCGGCTTTCGCGCCTGGCCCGCGGCGGCCGTCCACTATGACGGCACCTGGGTGGTGCGGCTGACCGCCGGCCATCCGGCCAAGCGGCTGAACTCGGTCAATCCGCTCGATCCCGGTGACATCCAGCACATTGCCGACCGTATCGGCCGGGCCAGCCGCCGTTTCGATGCCTATGGCAGGCCGCTGACGTTCCGCATGTCGCCGCTGTCGGGTCCCGATCTCGCCAGCCATCTCGACAAGGAAGGCTGGAGCCGGTTCGACGAGTCGCTGGTGATGCGGCTGCCGCTGGCCGACGCGCAACTCGACGCCGCCATGGACCAGATTCCGCTGAAGGACATCAGCCGCTTTATCGGCGCCTCGCTCAAGGTCAGCGGTTCGGATGTTTCGCTGCGGCCTGGGCTGTCGGAGATCATCGGTGCCATCCAGCCCGAGGCCGGACTGTTCGCGCTCGAAGATGGAACCGAGCCGCTGGCAACGCTTATCTGCGTGCATGACGGCGATCTGGCCGGCCTGTTCGAGATCGCCACCGACAAGTCGGCGCGCAACAAGGGCCACGGCCGCAACCTGATCCTTTCGGCGCTGAAATGGGCGCGACTGCGTGGCGCGCGGGAAGCCTGGCTGCAGGTCGAGGCCGGCAATGTGCCGGCGCTGGCGCTCTACCATTCGCTCGGCTTCGACGAAGTCTATCGCTACCACTACCGCCGGCCGCCCGGGCATGAGTGAAGTTGGGCATGATTGATGTGACGATCGCCGGCAAGCGCCTGCTTCTGGTCGCGGCCTGCGCGCTGGTCGATGCCGACGGCCGGGTGTTGCTGGCGCAGCGGCCCGAGGGCAAGCAGCTTGCAGGGCTGTGGGAATTTCCCGGCGGCAAGGTCGAGCCCGGCGAGACGCCCGAACAATGCATCATTCGCGAACTGCACGAGGAAATCGGCATCGAAACCGACATTCCTTGCCTGGCGCCGCTCACCTTCGCCAGCCACTCCTATGACGACTTCCATCTGCTGATGCCGCTGTTCATCTGCCGGCGCTTTCGCGGCATCGCCCACCCGAGGGAAGGGCAGGCGCTGAAATGGGTGCGGCCGAAGCAGATGCGCGACTACCCGATGCCGCCGGCCGATGCGCCGCTGATCCCGTTCCTCATCGATCTTCTCTGAGGGCGCTCCCGTCCGATTGCCGATCGAGGCGTCGTATCAGCCAGCGTTAATGGAAGATTTATCTCATCGTGAAAAATTGATGCATGGCCGTTCGCGGCCGCGCCGCCGATACGCTGGGGAGCGATAGCATGAGCCTTGACAGGGATTGGGACCCGATCCGGCCCGAGCGCGGCTTTCGCGCCGCGGACGCGGGCATGGGGATATTGCGCATCACGCTGCTGTTCGGTTCGGCCGCGGTGGCGCTGGCGCTGATCGCAACCTCTTTCCTCGACAACCAGACACGCCCGCTGTCTGCTCGCGACGGTCTTGCCGGGCTCGACATGACGGCCACCGGCTCGGTGAGCCATCGCGAAACCTATACGCTGCGCCGCAGTGTGCTGCAGCCGCAGCCCGGTTCGGTCTGCATCATCAGGTCCAATGGCAGAAGCAGCGGCGACTGCTGACATGGTTAAGAGTTTTCGCAAAGGCGGCGGTTTCACCGCCTGTTAAGCCTTTGCCGTTAACCTTTCTTAACAGGTCGGCGGTAAGGTCCGGACGAGAGGGGTTCAGGCCATGAAAGCAGTGCTGCTGCGTTTTCTGAAAGACGAGACGGGCGCCACGGCCGTCGAATATGGCGTGATCATCGCCGTGCTGTCACTGGCCATCGTCGGCGGTATCGGTCAGGTCCGCGACGGGATCATCTGGCTGTTCAGCGACAACAGCAGCAGGCTTGCGAACGCTTTCACACCTTGATCCGGACTAATTCAAAGAGATAGAGCATGATGTCGTCCGAAAACCGCTTCACACTTTTCGGCATCATGCTCTAGCGCCCGCGGGCAGGATCATTGCCGGTCTGGCGCCTCCAGGATTGCCTTCAGCGAAACCTTGGCCGAACCCGGCTTCAGCGGTTTTTGCTGCGATGCGTCGGGCGCCCAGCCGGACATCCAGACAATCGAGAAACTTGCCCTCACGCGGCCATCGGGGTCGGAAAACCGCTCTGCGTAGATCTCCGCCGCGCGGGCAAACAGCGCGCGCGAGCCCGGCCTCCGGCTGCGATCGGCGAGCGCATTGGTCTCGCCCATGGCCCGCAGATCCGCCATCAGGTCAAACAGGCTGTCATAGCGCACCGTCACCGTCTCGACATCGGCGACCGGCAGAGCGAGACCGGCGCGCTGCAGAAGCGCACCGGCCTCGCGCACGTCGGTGAACGGGATGACACGCGGGCTGGCGCCGCCATAAAGCTCGGTCTCCGCCGCAAGCAGGCTTTCGCGCAACTCGAAAAGCGTGCCGGAGCCGGCAAAGGCGCCGAGGAAAAGCCCGTCCGGCCGCAACGCTCGGCGGATCTGGATCAGCATGCCGGGAACGTCGTTCATCGCCTGCAGCGACAGAAGCGAGACCGCCAGATCGAGGCTCTCCGGCTCGAACGGCACGGTTTCGAGCGGTGCGATCAAGCCGGCGCCGCCGCCGTCCAGGAAAGCCGTGTCCGTCTCGACGCGAACAATGTCGGCGACCTTGCCGCTCTCGGCGAGTATTTCGGCTGCCGCCGACGTCTGGCAAAACAGCACCGCCGCCTTGCCGAACCGGCGCTCGACGGCTCCAAGCCGGTCGGCAAGCTCCTCGGCGGTGCGGCGCATGAGGAAGTCCGCGCCGTCGGCCGGCTGGGCAAGCGCGCGCCGCTTGTGCGCCAGCCACAGAGAGGTATCCATTATCGGTTGCAACGGGCGGATCCTTGTTTGTCCATGCTCTAAGATAGTGGATATAGTGACGCGCAGGACCAACCACGTGGCCGATCCGATGCCCAAGATCAAGTCCATCGAGATCCGCAGTCTCGCCCGATCGGCTCTCGGCTGGCCGGCTCGCATCCTGTTTCCGCCGGTGTGCGCCGGCTGCCGGCGGCATGTCTCGCAGCCCGGCGTGCTTTGCGGCGCCTGCTGGCCGAAGCTCAGGCTGCTGGAACGGCCATGGTGCCCGGTGATGGGCACGCCGTTCACCCACCATATGGGCGAAGGCTTTCTATCCGCCGAGGCCATTGCCGATCCGCCGCCTTTCGAGCGGGCGCGGGCGGCGGTCGCTTATTCCGGCGTCGCCCGCCAGATGGTGCAGGGGCTGAAATACCAGGATCGCACCGATCTCGCGCCATGGATGGCGCGCTGGATGGTGCGCGCCGGTGCCGATCTCATCGCGCAGGCGGATGTGGTGGTGCCGGTACCTCTGCACTGGCGGCGCTTTTTCAGGCGACGGTTCAATCAGTCGGCGGAACTGGCAAGGGCGGTCTCGGCGCTCAGCGAATTGCCCTTCGCGCCCTCGGCGGTGCGGCGCGTAAAACTCACCCGCCAGCAGGTCGGGCTGGAGCGGGCTGAGCGCGAGGAGAATGTGCGGGCCGCCTTTCGCGTGCCCGCCGAGGCGGAAATCGAGATCGCCGGCCGCCGAGTGCTTTTGATCGACGATGTCTACACCACCGGCGCCACCGTGCGTTCCGCCACCAAGGCGCTGAAAAGGGGAGGTGCGGCCGCCGTCGACGTGCTGACCTTCGCGCGTGTGTTGCCGGGGGACTTCCGGGCGGACGAGTCCACGACTATATAAGTCGGCAACAACAGCGGAATTTCGTCATGGCCGATGTCACCATCTATACCCGCATGATGTGCGGCTATTGCACGGCAGCCAAGCGGCTGCTCGAACGCAAAGGCGTCGCCTTCACCGAACACGATGCCTCCTTCTCGCCGGAGCTGCGCCAGGAGATGATCTCCCGCGCCCACGGCCGCTCGACCTTTCCGCAGATTTTCGTCGGCGATACGCATGTCGGCGGTTGCGACGACCTCCACGAGTTGGAAGCCGAAGGCCGGCTGGACAGGTTGCTCGCCAACGGCGCGACGAATTGAGGAAGATGGCGATGGGTGTTTTCAAGGCCGCTGCGATCCAGATGCGTTCAGGTGAAAGCCCCGCGCGCAACGCGGTCGATCTCGAACGGCTGGTGCGTGAAGCGGCAAGCCAAGGCGCCACCTATATCCAGACGCCGGAAATGACCGGCGCCCTGATCCGCGACAGGGAGGCGCGCGCCGCGTCCTTCACGTCCGAGGACAAGGATGTCGTCGTCGCGACCGCGCGCGGACTGGCCGAGGAGCTCGGCGTCTTCCTGCATATCGGCTCGACTGCCATCCTGCGCGCCGACGGCAAGCTCGCCAACCGGGCGCTGCTGTTCGGCCCGGATGGCGCCACGCTCGCCACCTACGACAAGATCCACATGTTCGACGTCGATCTCGACAATGGCGAGAGCTGGCGCGAATCCGCCGCCTATGAACCGGGCACCGAGGCCGTCGTCACCGACATCGACGGTGCGAAACTGGGTTTCGCCGTTTGCTACGATCTGCGCTTCCCGCAATTGTTCCGCGCCGAGGCACTGGCTGGCGCCGACCTGCTTTCCGTGCCTGCCGCCTTCACCCGCCAGACGGGCGAGGCGCACTGGCATGTGCTGCTCAGGGCGCGCGCCATCGAGAACGGCGCCTATGTCGTTGCCGCCGCGCAAGGCGGCCTGCATGAAGACGGCCGCGAGACCTATGGTCATTCGCTGATCGTCGATCCGTGGGGCCGCGTCGTCGCGGAAGCCGCGCATGACGAGCCGGCGGTGATCGTCGCGGAGATCGACCCGGCGCAGTCGCTTGCCGCGCGCAAGAAGATCCCCAATTTGAAAAATGCGCGGGATTTTGCCGTCAATGCCGGCCTGGGCAAGGCGCCGCGTCTCAGGGGAGCGGCCTCTTGATCCGTTTTGCCCTGATCTGCGAGCATGAGCACGAATTCGAAGGCTGGTTTCGCAGCAACGACGATTTCGACACCCAGAAGAAGCGCGGCTTTGTCGATTGCCCGACCTGCGGCTCGCACAAGGTGCGGAAAGCGCTGATGGCGCCGGCCGTCTCCACGGCACGCAAGCAGGAAACGATCGCGCTCGCCATGGGCGAGGCGCAGAAGCAGGCTTTGGCGCAGTTGAAGGCGATGGCCGAGAAGGTGCGCGAGAATGCCGACTATGTCGGCGACAAATTCGCCGAGGAAGCCCGAAAAATCCATTTCGGCGAAAGTGATCCTCGCGGCATCTATGGCGAGGCGACGCTGGACGAGGCCAAGAGCCTGGCCGAGGACGGCGTCGAGTTCATGCCGATTCCGGTGTTCCCGGATGATCGAAACTGACAGGCTAGCTCACGCTGCCGATCAATTTCTCAAGCAGCCGAGAGAGCGTTTCCTTTTCTGCCTGTGTCAGGCTCGCTAGAATCTCGTGCTCGTTGGCAACGTGGGCGGTAACTGCCTCGTCGATCAAGGCGAGACCCTTTTCGGTCAACCGCACGACAATGCCGCGCCGGTCGTTGGGGTGTGGTCCGCGCAGGATCAATCCGGACGTTTCGAGCCGGTCGAGCCGGTTGGTCATGGCGCCGGACGTCACCATCGTCGCTTCATAGAGGGCGGTCGGCGTCAGCGCGTAAGGTGAGCCAGAGCGGCGCAGCGTCGCCAGCACATCGAATTCCCCGGACTGCAGTCCGTAACGGGCAAACAACGGCGCCAGCCGCTCGCGGGCGATCAGCGAGGCGGCCTCGTTCAGCCGCCCGAGCACGGCCATCGGCGAGACGTCCAGATCGGGTCGCTCCCGCTTCCATTGCTCGATCGCTCTTGCCGCCCTGTCCAACAGTCTCACCATATATCTTGACGTTAAGAATCTTTCCATTATCTTACGGCAAGATGCAATGCTGGCCAAGGGCCGCTCGCGACAGGGTTCGATTATGAAATTTCTCTGGGATTCAGCGCTCGGCCTGCTGGTCGTCACCGGCGGCCTGCTCGGCCTGACGCTGCCCTTCGGCAAGCTCGCCACGGCGGCCGGCGTTCCGGCCATGGTCTGGGCTTTCGTCATCTCACTTGGCGCCGGCGGCGTGCTGTTGTGCTCCTTGCTGCTGCGCGGCCAGCGTGTCCAACTCACCGCGCACAAATTGCGCTATTTCTTCGTCACCGCCGCAGTGTCCTATGCCGTGCCCAATCTCCTGATGTTCTCGGCCATCCCGCATCTTGGCGCCGGCTACACCGGCATCATGTTCACGCTGTCGCCGGTCATCACGCTGGTCTTCTCGATCCTGCTGCGTGTCCGGCGCCCGAACGTGCTGGGAATTGTCGGCATTGCCGTCGGCTTTGTCGGCGCCATCATGGTGGCGGTGACGCGCGGCGAGGCCGGCGAGCCGGCCGATTTGTTCTGGGTGGTGATGGGGCTGCTCATCCCGGTCAGCCTTGCCGCCGGCAACATCTACCGCACGGTCGACTGGCCGGAAGGCACTGGCCCGATCGAGCTTGCCGTCGGCAGCCATCTGGCATCGGCGGCGATACTGCTGGTCGGAATTCTCGCTCTGTTCGGCGTCACGGCCTTCGCTCCCCTGAGCGGCGTGCCGATGGTGGTCGTCGCGCAGGCTGCGTCGGCGTCGGCGATGTTCGCCTTCTTCTTCCGGCTGCAGGCGGTCGGCGGTCCGGTCTACCTCAGCCAGATCGGCTACGTGGCGGCGGCCGTCGGCTTGTTTGCCGGCACGATCTTCCTCGGCGAACACTATCAGCTGCTGACCTGGGCGGGCGCGGTCATCATCACCGCCGGCGTTTTCATCACCACCAGTGCACAAAATCAGATCAGCACGAAGGCGCAAAGCCAGGCGGCGTGAGCGCCTTCGCGCCTCAGCCGGCGCCGGTTTCGTTCTCTTCGCCACCGGGTGTCGGCCGAGCCGCCCAAGGTGATCTACTGGCGCGGCGGCTATCGGCCGCTCGATTCTGAATAGGGTCAGACCGAACTTTTTTCCGCCAGCACCATGTAGTTGACGTCCATGTCCTTCGAGCGCGCCCAACGGTCGGCGAGCGGATTGTAGGTGACTCCGGTGCGGTCGATGACGGTGAGGCCAGCCCTGCCAAGTGCCTTCTCAAGCTCTTCCGGGCGCACCAGCTTGCCGAACTGGTGGGTGCCGCGCGGCAGCCAGCGCAGCACGTATTCGGCGCCGATGATGGCCAGACCGAGCGCCTTCAGCGTGCGGTTGATGGTGGCCACGAACATGATGCCGCCCGGCCGGACCATCTCGCCGCATTTGGCGACGAACAGGTCGATGTCGGCGACATGCTCGACCACTTCCATGTTGAGGATGACGTCGAATTTCTCACCGGCGTCGGCAAGGTCCTCGGCCGTCGTGGCGCGGTAGTCGACGCTGACATTGCCCTCGGCCGCGTGCAGCTTCGCCACTTCGATGTTTGTTTCGGAGGCATCCGCGCCCACCACCTCGGCGCCAAGACGCGCCATCGGCTCGCACAACAGGCCGCCGCCGCAGCCGATGTCGAGGATGCGCAGGCCCTCGAATGGTCTTGCAGCGCGCGGATCGCGGCCAAAGCGCGTCGCTATCTGGTCGCGGATATAGGACAGCCGGACCGGATTGAATTTGTGCAGCGGACGGAACTTGCCGTTCGGGTTCCACCATTCGGCGGCAAGAGCGGAAAAGCGTTCCACTTCTCCGGCATCGATCGTCGATCGTCGGGGCTCTGGCATCGGTTGGTCTCCTCGACACTACAGCGCCGCGCGTCCTTTTGGATGCGCAAAGGACGCTGTAGCACTTTAGATTCTGCGCATGATCCTTTCCGAAATCGACTCCGATTTCCGGGTCATGCGCTAGGAAGTCGGGCGTGACACCGCGAATGTCAAGGCAGCATTTTTCGATGCGGCCAAAGCAACAGGTTCAGTCAGGACATGTCACCTGTCGAGCACCGCATCGAAACACAATTGGCCCGCCGGGCGAAAAGAGGACAGGCTTCCAGTTCGAAGGAGACGACGATGAAACAGGAAACGGCTTCCATCCCTCTGGCGCCGGCTGGACCTGGAGGGCCACGACGCCTGCCTGCTTTCGGAAACCGGTAGCGGGCGCGGCCTGAAGGGACAGGCCATCTTCGTCCAGGACGGCAAGCCATGCTGCCTTGCCTATGAGGTGGATTGCGATGCCGGCTGGAGCACACGGGCGGCCCGGGTCGACGGCTTTCGCGGCACGCGCAAGCTGCACTACGCGATCGAACGAGGTTCCGACGGCCTGTGGACAAGCTCAGCTGCGTCAGGCTGAAGCGACCAGGATCATTTCCGATACGGCCTAATTCGTGTCCAGCACGTCGCGCAGTTTCGCCGCCAACTGTTCGATGGTGAAGGGCTTGGCCAGGAAGTGCACGTCATGGTCGAGCACGCCATTGTGGACCACGGCGTTCCTGGTGAAGCCGGTGGTGAAGATGACCTTGAGCCGCGGCATGCGCGCGACCGCTTCTTCCGCCAGCTTGCGGCCGTTCATGACCGGCATGACGATATCGGTGAACAGAAGTGCGATGCCGGGGTTTTCCGCCAGCTTCTGCAACGCCTCCTGGCCACTTGCGGCATGGATGACGGTGTAGCCGAGTTCGCGCAAGGCATCCGTGGTGGAGGCGCGCACGCGGGCATCGTCCTCGACGACAAGGATCGTTTCGGTGATCGGAGCCGCAGGGTTCTCGCCGCGCCCGCTCGGCATGACAGGCTCCTCCGGGTCGAAGAATCGCGGCAAGTAGATCTTGACCGTCGTGCCTTCGCCGGGTTCGGAATAGATCTTGACGTGGCCACCCGACTGTTTGACGAAACCGAACACCTGGCTCAGTCCCAGGCCGGTTCCCTTGTTGACCGGTTTGGTGGTGAAAAAGGGCTCGAAAGCCTTGGCTATGATTTCGGGGGCCATGCCCGAACCGGTGTCGCTGACGGCGATCATCACATACTGGCCCGCCTCGACATCGGCATGGGTGGCGGCGTAGCTGTCGTCGAGATGGCTGTTGGCGGTCTCGATGGTCAGCCTGCCGCCATCGCCCATGGCGTCACGCGCGTTGACGGCGAGGTTGAGAATGGCGTTCTCGATCTGACTCGGGTCGGCATGGATCTTCCATAAGCCGCCCGCCAGCACGGTTTCGATGCGGATGGTTTCGCCGAGCGCCCGCCGGATCAGGTCCGACATTCCGGTCAGCAGACGGTTGGCGTCGACGATCTGCGGCGCCAGCGGCTGCTGGCGCGAGAAGGCGAGAAGCCGGGCCGTCAGATTGGCGGCACGGTTTGCCGCGTCGACCGCCGCTTCGATGAATTTTTCGATGTCGTGTTCGCCGCGCGCGAGCTTGCGCTGGGCGAGGTTCATGGCACTGATGATCACAGCCAGCATGTTGTTGAAATCGTGGGCGATTCCGCCCGTCAGCTGGCCGACCGCCTCCATCTTCTGCATCTGGCGTATCTGGGATTCGGCCTTTTCGCGCGTCTGGATCTCATGGCCGAGCGCGATGTTATTGCGCATCAGTTCTTCCTGGGCGAGGACCACCTCGCGGAAGCGGCGGCGCGATTGCCTGATCGTGTAGGCGCCAAGCAGGAAGATCGCCAGCAGCGCCGCCAATGAAACGATGCGCAGCCAGGCTTCGACCTGGTCGGTACGGCTGTCGCGCGCGGCGACGGCGGCGGCGCCGATGCGTCGGATCGTATCCATGCTGGTCCGGATTTCGTTCATGACGGCCTTGCCCTGGCCGCTGCGGACCAGATCCAGCGCCTTCGTCGCATTGCCCTGGTCGTACAGCGCAATCGTCTCGGCCAGTTCAGCCTGCTTTTGCGAAAGCGCGTCCTTGATATGGTTGATCTGCTGGACGACCTGGTCGTCCGGGGCCGTCATGCTGTCGATGCGTGCAAGTTGCCCCGGAATTGCGCCGACAGCCCGCCGATAGGGTTCGAGATAGGATTTCTCGCCGGTCAGCAGATAGCCGCGCTGGCCGCCCTCCGCGTCTTGCGCCAGCGAAAGCAGGCCGGAAAGCAGTTCCTGATACTCGCTTGCCTCTCGCGCGGCGGCGCGATTGGCCCTTTGGCCCTCGACCAGCATGGCGCGGCTGCCGACGATCAGCGCCAACACCGCGAAGCCAGTGAAGAGCGGGAGCGATTGCCATCGCATGGCGCGTCGAAGACGAGCAATCATTTGCCAGACCGAGCCAACAGGAATTCCCCCAAAGGGCAGTATTTCGTAAGCGGCGCGGCGGCGGAACGCAATATGCCAACCTTCTTGAAGCCGGCAATCCGCCGCCAGCCTTGCGAAACCTTCGTCATTTGGCTAAGGAGGCGCGCATTCAGCGGCCGGCGTCAGCCGGTCTTCCGCTTTTCGGGATTCCGCTTTTGGGCTGGGGTCCGGTTTCAGTCAAAGGCATTTCGCTTCCATGGCGCGCATCGTGATGAAATTCGGCGGAACCTCCGTCGCAGACATCGCCCGCATCCGCAATGTGGCGCGTCACGTCAAACGCGAGGTCGACGCCGGCCATCAGGTGGCGGTGGTCGTCTCGGCGATGGCCGGCAAGACCAATGAACTGGTCGGCTGGACGCGCGAGGCCTCGCCGATGCACGACGCACGCGAATATGACGCGGTCGTCGCGTCCGGCGAACAGGTCACGGCCGGCCTTCTGGCAATCACCTTGCAGAACATGGGCGTGCATGCACGCTCCTGGCAGGGCTGGCAGATCCCGATCAAGACCGACAATGCGCATGGCGCGGCGCGCATCCTCGATATCGACGGCGCGTTCCTGATCAAGCGCTTCGGCGAGGGCCAGGTGGCGGTGATCGCCGGATTCCAGGGCATTGGCCCGGACAATCGCATCGCCACGCTAGGCCGCGGCGGCTCCGATACCAGCGCGGTTGCCATCGCGGCGGCGGTCAAGGCCGATCGCTGCGACATCTACACCGACGTCGACGGGGTCTACACCACCGATCCGCGCATCGAGCCCAAGGCGCGGCGTCTGGCCAAGATATCGTTCGAGGAAATGCTTGAAATGGCCTCGCTCGGTGCCAAGGTTCTGCAGGTGCGTTCGGTCGAGCTTGCCATGGTGCACAGGGTGCGTACCTTCGTGCGGTCGTCCTTCGACGATCCCGACGCGCCCGGAATGGGGGATTTGCTCAATCCGCCCGGAACGCTCATTTGCGACGAGGAAGAGATCGTGGAACAGCAGGTCGTCACCGGAATTGCCTATGCCAAGGACGAAGCGCAGATTTCGCTGCGCCGGGTCGGCGACCGGCCGGGCGTTGCCGCCGGCATCTTCGGACCGCTGGCCGAGGCCAACATCAATGTCGACATGATCGTCCAGAACATTTCCGAGGACGGCAAGTTCACCGACATGACCTTTACCGTGCCATCTGGCGATGTCGACAAGGCGCTGGCCGTGCTTGAGCGGCTGAAAGGCGAGATCGGCTACGATGTCGTGCAGTCGGAAGCCGGCATGTCGAAGGTTTCGGTCATCGGCATCGGCATGAGGAGCCATGCCGGCGTCGCCGCCACCGCTTTCAAGGCGCTGGCCGACAAGTCGATCAACATTCGTGCCATAACGACTTCGGAGATCAAGATTTCGATCCTGATCGACGGTCCGTACACCGAACTTGCGGTTCGTACTTTGCATTCCGTCTACGGTCTGGATAAGCAGTAGCGAGAACGATTTGAGTTGTTGCGTGTGCGCCGGTCGCGGTGGAAACTGCGTCGGGCAGAATGCCCATTGGAGAACAAGCCGCGATGCGTGATCAGGCCAGTGGCCCGCGCGTTTTGCTGAAACGGCTCCGCGAGCTCATGCAAGAGCCGCTGGAGCCGCAGGAGCGGCTTGACCGGATCGTGCGCGACATCGCCTCCAATATGGTCGCCGAAGTCTGCTCGCTCTATGTGCTGCGCTCCGATTCGGTGCTCGAACTCTACGCCACCGAGGGTTTGAACCCGAACGCCGTCCATCTGGCGCAGTTGCGATTGGGGCAAGGCCTGGTCGGCACGATCGCGGCCAGTGCGCGGCCGCTCAACCTTTCCAATGCGCAGGAACACCCGGCATTTGCCTACCTGCCGGAGACCGGGGAAGAGATCTACAACTCCTTCCTCGGCGTGCCGGTGCTGCGGGCAGGGCGCACGCTGGGCGTGCTGGTGGTGCAGAACAAGACCATGCGCCATTACCGCGACGACGAGGTCGAGGCGCTGGAAACGACGGCGATGGTGATCGCCGAGATGATCGCCACCGGCGATCTGGCGCGGCTGACCAGGCCAGGCCTTGAACTTGATCTGCGCCGCCCGGTCAGCTTCACTGGCCTGTCCTTCAATGAAGGCGTCGGGCTTGGCCATGTCGTGCTGCACGAGCCGCGCATCGTCGTCACCAATTTGTTCAACGAGGACAGCGAGGAAGAGGTCCGCCGGCTCGAGACCTCGCTCGGCTCGCTAAGGCTCTCCATCGACGACATGCTCGAACGCCGCGACGTCGCCTTCGAGGGAGAGCATCGCCAGGTTCTGGAAGCCTATCGCATGTTCGCCAACGATCGCGGCTGGGTCCGGCGACTGGAGGAGGCGATCCGCAACGGCCTGACCGCCGAGGCTGCCGTGGAAAAGGTGCAGAGCGACATGCGCGCCCGCATGCTGCACATGACCGATCCGTATCTGCGCGAACGGATGAGTGATTTCGACGACCTCGCCAACCGGCTGCTGCGCCAGTTGATGGGGCGTGGGCCGGAGGATGTCGCCGCATCGCTGCCGAAGGACGCCATCATCGTCGCCCGCTCCATGGGAGCCGCCGAACTGCTCGACTATCCTAGGGACAAGATGCGCGGGCTGGTGCTCGAGGACGGTGCCGCGACCAGCCACGTCGTCATCGTTGCGCGCGCCATGGGCATCCCTGTCGCTGGCCAGATGAAGGGCGCCGTTTCCATGGCGGAAAACGGCGACGCCATTATCGTCGATGGCGAAGAGGGCGTGATCCATTTGCGGCCGCAGGCCGATCTCGAAGCCGCCTATGCCGAAAAGGTGCGGTTCCGGGCGCGCCGGCAAGAGGTCTATCGCGAGCTGCGCAAGAAGCCGTCGACGACCAGGGACGGTGTCCAGGTCGATCTTTTGATGAATGCCGGCCTTGCCGTCGACCTGCCGCAGCTCGTCGAATCGGGTGCGGCCGGCATCGGCCTGTTTCGCACCGAGCTGCAGTTCATGGTCGCCTCGACATTTCCCCGGGCCGAGGCCCAGGAAAAACTCTACCGCGACGTGCTGGAGGCGGCGCGCGGCAAGCCTGTCACCTTCCGCACCATCGATATTGGCGGCGACAAGGTGCTGCCCTACTTCAAGGGCTCCATCCAGGAAGAGAATCCGGCGCTTGGCTGGCGGGCGATCCGCCTGACTCTTGACCGGCCGGGGCTGCTGCGCACCCAGATCCGCGCCTTGCTCAAAGCCAGCGGCGGGCGTGAGCTCAAGCTGATGCTGCCGATGGTGACCGAGCTTGGCGAGATCGCCCAGGCACGCGAGATCATCGACCGCGAAGTGCGGCATTTGTCACGCTTTGCCCATCATTTGCCGACCAGCCTGAAGCTGGGGGCGATGCTGGAAGTGCCGTCGCTCTTGTTCCAGCTCGACGAATTGATGAAAGCGGTCGATTTCGTCTCGGTCGGTTCGAACGACCTGTTCCAATTCGTCATGGCTGTCGACCGCGGCAACACGCAACTGGCGAACCGCTTCGACACGCTGTCGGCGCCGTTCCTGCGCGTCCTGAAGCAGATCGCCGATGCCGGTGTCCGCAACCACACGCCGGTAACCCTGTGCGGCGAACTCGCCGGAAAACCTATCTCGGCGATGGCGCTGATCGGCCTCGGCTTCCGCTCGATCTCGATGTCGCCGGCCTCGATCGGCCCGGTCAAGGCGATGCTGACGGAACTGCCGCTGGATGAGTTGGAGGCATTCTTCGACGACAATCTGATGGCGCCGGCGCAGGGTTTGCCGATGCGGGCGCTGCTGCAGGCCTTTGCCGACGACCGTTCGATTCCATTGTAGCAGCCTCATCATGGTCAACCTGCCCCGCGATCGTATGGATCAAGTCGTCAAGCGTTTCGAGATGCTCGAAGCGCAGATGTCGGCTGGCCCGGCGCCGGATGCCTATGTGCGGATGGCGTCCGAATATGCTGAAATCCAGGACATGGTGGCCAAAGTCAGGGCACTGCGCTTGGCCGAGCATGAGCAGGCCGACCTCGAAGCCATGCTTGCCGACAAGGGCACCGATGCCGAGATGCGGGCGCTCGCCGAGGCCGACCTGCCGGAGGTCGAGGAACGCATCGAGGCGCTGCAGAAGGACATCCAGATCCTGCTGTTGCCCAAGGATGCCGCCGACGACAAGAACGCCATTCTCGAAATCCGCGCCGGCACAGGCGGCGATGAGGCGGCGCTTTTCGCCGGCGACCTGTTTCGCATGTATGAGCGCTACGCGGCCGAACGCGGCTGGCGTTTCGAGACGGCCTCGGCCAGCGACGGCGACGCCGGCGGCTACAAGGAAATCATCGCCACGGTGTCGGGCAAGGGCGTCTTTGCGCATCTGAAATTCGAATCCGGCGTGCACCGCGTGCAGCGCGTGCCGGCGACCGAGGCAAGCGGGCGCATCCACACGTCGGCCGCCACCGTCGCCGTGCTGCCGGAAGCCGAGGAGGTCGACATAGATATCAGGCCCGAAGACATCCGCATCGACACGATGCGCGCCTCGGGTTCGGGCGGCCAGCACGTCAACACCACCGATTCGGCTGTGCGCATCACTCATTTGCCGACTGGCATCATGGTGGTGCAGGCGGAGAAGTCGCAGCATCAGAACCGGGCGAAGGCCATGCAGATCCTGCGCGCCCGCCTCTATGACCTCGAGCGTGGCAAGGCCGACGAGGAGCGCTCCGAATCACGCAAGTCGCAGGTTGGCTCCGGCGACCGCTCCGAGCGCATCCGCACCTACAATTTCCCTCAAGGCCGCGTCACCGACCACCGCATCAACCTGACGCTCTACAAGCTCGACCGGGTGATGATGGGCGAGCTCGACGAGATCATCAACGCGCTGATCGCCGATCACCAGTCGAAGCTGCTTGCCGACATCGGTATCGATGGCTGATCAACTGCCCGAGACGCTCGGGCCGCTGCTGCGGGAAGCGCAGGCTCGGCTTGCCGCTGCCGCTACCGATGATCCGGCGCTCGATGCGCGGCTGATCGTCGAGCATTTTTCCGGCACCACGCGTACGCAAGCCATCGCGGACCCCGAACGCAAGGTCGACGCTGGCGTCGTTGCCCAAATCGATGCCGCCTTAAGGCGCCGCGCCGGCGGCGAGCCGGTGCATCGCATCCTAGGCTATCGCGAATTCTATGGTTTGCGCCTGTCGCTGTCGCCGGAAACGCTGGAGCCGCGGCCGGATACCGAAACGCTGGTCGACGCGATGCTGCCTTTCGTCAAGGCAATTGCGGTCCGGGATGGCGCATGCCGCATCCTCGATCTAGGCACCGGTACCGGCGCCATCGCGCTGGCGCTGCTCAGCGCCGTGCCGGCCGCGATCGCCACCGGTGTCGATCTGTCCGCGGGCGCGCTGGCGACGGCGACCCGCAATGCCGGGCAACTGGGCCTTGCAGGGCGGTTCACAGCGCTCCAGTCGGACTGGTTCGAAAAAGTTTCGGGCCGGTACCATGTAATTGCCGCAAACCCTCCCTATATACCCTCCGAAGACATTGGAAATCTGCAGGACGAAGTCCGCAATTTCGACCCGCGCCTTGCCTTGGATGGCGGCGCGGACGGTCTGAACCCCTATAGGATCATCGCCGCGGAGGCGGCGAGATTTTTGGAAACTGAAGGCAGGATTGCGGTCGAGATCGGCCACACGCAGCACGACCAAGTCTCGGAGATATTCACTGCTGCCGGCTACGTGCCGGGCGGTGCTTTTCGGGATTTTGGCGGAAACGACAGGGTTCTTGTCTTTGAAAGGATAAAGCCTTGACGCAGTGCAAAAAGCGCTTGGCAATGCCGGGGAATGCGGCTAGGGTCGCCTTAACCGGATGAGACGAAGCAGGCAGTGCTCTTAGCGATTCGGTTTTCCTTGGAAATAGCTGCCTTCTTGCGCAACCGATGCCCAAGCTTCGTGCGGGAATCGTCCGGCAAGTGATGTAACCGGAACAGGATGGCACGTGGCGCCAACGCAATTGATGCGGGCGAACGCCGGTGAAGAGACGAAGCGGCTGGCTGCATGAGCGCCTCCGTTCGTGAAGAGTTTTCGAAAATTTCAAGATGACAATGAAGAGAGTTTGATGAGGCCACAACAGCAGAACAGGCGCATGCGCGGTCGCAACAACAGTGGCGGCGGCGGTAGCAACAATAACAACAATAACAACAACAACCGCAAGGGGCCGAACCCCCTGACGCGCAACTACGAGAGCAATGGCCCGGACGTCAAGATCCGCGGTTCGGCTCAGCAGATCGCCGAAAAATACGCCACCCTTGCCCGCGACGCGCAAAGCTCCGGCGATCGGGTCATGGCGGAGAATTATCTCCAGCACGCCGAACATTACAATCGCATCATCGCGGCCGCGCAGGCGCAGATGCCGATCCAGAACACGCAGCAGAATCGCGATGATTTCGATGATGACGGCGACGAGGATCGCGACGATTTCGACAATACCGGCAACAACAACACTGTTTCCGACGCCCAGGTGCCGGTGATCAACCATGGCGCCGGCCCGCAGCCGGTCATCGAAGGCATGCCGGCCGAGGTTGCGCTCAACCGGGAAGGTGGCCGCGACAATAGCGGGCGCAACAATGGTGGCCGCGACAACAATGGTGGACGCCATCGCGATCGTCGCCCCAATGGCGGTTACGGCCAGAGCGGCCAGCGCGACTATTCATCGTCCGCCGAGCAAGGTGGTCAGCCCCAGAGCAACGAGCCCGCAATTCAGGGCGAAGCCGCTTCGCCGACCGAGTCCGTTGCGGCGGCCGAACCTGCTCCGTTGTTCGAGAACCTTTCGCCAGCGGGCCTTGCCGCCCGGGCCGAGCTCAATGAGGCGGCCGCCGAAAGCGGTGCTGCCCGTCGCCCGAGGCGTCCGCGCCGTCCGCGCGTCAACGCCAATCAAGTCGAGGGCGGTGGCGACAATGCCGAAGCTGGCGAGGTGGCTGCGGCCCCGGCCGACGGCGGCAACGCTGAACCGGCCATTGTCGACATCGACAACTGATCGAACGACATTTCAAACACTTTGAGCGGCGGGGAGAAATCCCCGCCGTTTTTGTTTTGTGCCGCGATGGAATATTATGCGTTGACCGACATCAAGGCGCCTTGAGACAGCATGGCCTATGCACCATATCTCGGCTGAACAGGATCCGGCTCGAATGGGCGGATTCGTCACCGCAATCTGATCCGGTGCCGCAAAGCGGGCCGGTGATGGAAGGAGACAGATATGAACCTTGAGAAATACTCCGAGCGCGTGCGCGGCTTCATCCAGTCCGCGCAGACCATGGCGCTCTCCCGCAACCACCAGCAGTTCACGCCTGAACACATCCTGAAAGTGCTCGTCGACGATGACGAGGGCCTGGCCGCATCGCTGATCGAGCGCGCCGGCGGCAACGTCCGCGACGTCAAGCTTGGCGTCGAGACGGCGCTCGAGGCGATGCCCAAGGTCGAGGGCGGCAATGGCCAGCTCTATCTGGCGCAGCCGTTGGCAAAGGTGTTCTCGACCGCCGAGGAACTGGCCAAGAAGGCCGGCGACAGTTTTGTCACCGTCGAGCGGCTGCTGCAGGCGCTCGCCATGGAGAAATCGGCCAAGACCGCCGACATCCTGGCCAAGGCCGGTGTCACCGCGCAGGCGCTCAACCAGGTCATCAACGACGTCCGCAAGGGCCGCACCGCTGATTCCGCGAGTGCCGAACAGGGCTACGACGCGCTGAAGAAATATGCGCGCGACCTGACCGCGGATGGGCGTGCCGGCAAGCTCGATCCGGTGATTGGCCGTGACGACGAGATCCGACGCACCATTCAGGTGCTGTCGCGCCGCACCAAGAACAATCCGGTGCTGATCGGTGAACCGGGCGTCGGCAAGACGGCGATCGCCGAAGGCCTGGCGCTGCGCATCGTCAATGGCGACGTGCCGGAATCGTTGAAGGACAAACAATTGATGGCGCTCGACATGGGCGCGCTGATTGCCGGCGCCAAATACCGCGGCGAGTTCGAGGAGCGGCTGAAGGCCGTGCTCTCCGAAGTCACCTCGGCCAGCGGCAACATCATCCTGTTCATCGACGAGATGCACACGCTGGTCGGCGCCGGCAAGGCGGACGGCGCCATGGATGCGTCGAACCTGTTGAAACCCGCGCTTGCGCGCGGTGAACTACACTGTGTCGGCGCCACCACGCTCGACGAGTACCGCAAGCATGTCGAGAAAGATGCAGCCCTTGCCCGCCGCTTCCAGCCGGTGTTCGTCGATGAGCCGACGGTGGAAGACACCGTTTCGATCCTGCGCGGCCTGAAGGAAAAATACGAGCAGCACCACAAGGTGCGTATCTCGGATTCGGCGCTGGTGGCGGCGGCGACGCTGTCCAACCGCTATATCGCCGACCGGTTCCTGCCGGACAAGGCGATCGACCTCGTCGACGAAGCCGCTTCGCGACTGCGTATGCAGGTCGATTCCAAGCCCGAAGCACTGGATGAGATCGATCGCCGCATCATGCAGCTCAAGATCGAGCGCGAAGCGCTGAAGGTCGAGACGGACGATGCCTCGAAGGACCGGCTCGCCCGCCTGGAAAAGGAACTCGTCGGTCTCGAAGAGGAATCGGCCGAGATCACCGCCAAGTGGCAGGCCGAGAAGCAGAAGCTCGGGCTTGCCGCTGACCTCAAGAAGCAGCTCGACGAGGCGCGCAACGACCTTGCCATCGCCCAGCGCAAGGGTGAGTTCCAGCGCGCCGGCGAGCTTGCCTATGGCAAGATCCCGGAACTGGAAAAGAAGCTGAAGGAGGCCGAGGCTCAGGACGGCAAGGTCGGCATGGTCGAAGAGGTGGTCACCCCCGACCACGTCGCCCATATCGTCTCGCGCTGGACCGGCATTCCGGTCGACAAGATGCTGCAGGGCGAGCGCGACAAGCTGCTGCGCATGGAAGACGAGATCGGCAAGCGCGTCGTCGGCCAGGGCGAAGCGGTGCAGTCCGTCTCGAAAGCCGTGCGTCGGGCGCGTGCGGGCCTGCAGGATCCGAACCGGCCGATCGGCTCGTTCATGTTCCTCGGGCCGACAGGCGTCGGCAAGACCGAACTGACCAAGGCGCTGGCGAGCTTCCTGTTCGACGACGAGAGCGCCATGGTGCGCATCGACATGTCGGAGTTCATGGAGAAGCACTCGGTTGCCCGGCTGATCGGCGCGCCTCCCGGCTATGTCGGCTATGAGGAAGGCGGCGCGCTGACCGAAGCGGTGCGGCGGCGGCCCTATCAGGTCGTGCTGTTCGACGAGATCGAAAAGGCGCATCCCGATGTCTTCAACGTGCTGTTGCAGGTGCTCGACGACGGCCGCCTGACCGATGGCCAGGGCCGCACGGTCGACTTCCGCAACACGCTGATCATCATGACCTCGAACCTCGGTGCTGAATATCTCGTCAATCTCGGCGAGGACCAGGATGTCGACGCCGTGCGAGACGAGGTGATGGGCGTGGTGAGGGCATCGTTCCGGCCGGAATTCCTCAACCGCGTCGACGAGGTGATCCTGTTCCACCGGCTGCGCCGGCAGGATATGGGCCGCATCGTCGAGATCCAGCTCAAGCGGCTGGAGAGCCTGCTTGTCGACCGCAAGATCACGCTTTCGCTGGATCAGGAGGCGATCGACTGGCTGGCGGCCAAGGGTTACGACCCGGCCTACGGCGCGCGGCCGCTGAAGCGAGTGATGCAGAAGGAGTTGCAGGATCCCCTGGCGGAGAAGATACTGCTTGGCGACATTCTTGACGGCTCGACAGTCAAGGCGACAGCCGGCTCCGACCGGCTGAACTTCCGATCGAAGCCGACGATCGTCGCGGCGGAAGCGGCGGCCTGATCCAACGCCGCGCGTCCATTCTGGACGCGCGGCGTTTTCATACGAAAAACGAGAGCACTGATGACGCTGGACGACTACAACAGCTTCTGCGCCTCGCTGCCCTCGACGACCCATGTCGTCCAATGGGGCGGTGCCCATGTCTGGAAGGTCGGAGCCAAGGTCTTTGCGATCGGCGGCTGGGGCCAGGGCGACCAACTTTTCGTGACCTTCAAATGCTCCGATATCGCCTATGATGTGCTCAAGGAGCAGCCGGGTCTGCGGCCCGCGCCCTATCTTGCCTCGCGCGGCATGACATGGATCCAGCGTCGGACAAGCCAGAGCATGGATGATAGTGCGCTGAAGGACTATCTGCGCGAGAGCCATCGCCTTGTCGCCCTGAAGCTGACCAAGCAGGTGCGCAAGGAATTGGGACTTGCCGCAAGCTAGATAATATTCGCCGATGCGCCGGAAACCGCCATCTTCATGCCCGGTTCATGTTGGAACCATATGGTGACTAACTGGTTTGCTGGCGAAGGGGTTCGCCTTACAGGGACACTGCCGGGCGGCGGCAATTACGGACCGGAGAGCTTCGCCACCATGCTGCGCACGATCTTCACCCTCTCGGTACTTGCCGGCGGGTTTTTATCTTCCAATGCCCTTGCCGCGCCGACGCAGGACAGCGCACCACCGATTGTCCGTGCCGCCAATAACGGTGGCGTCCTGCTCGCGCAGGACGGCAATGTGGACATTTATTACGACGCCAGGGGCAACCGCGTCATTGTCGATGCCGATACCGGCAAGGTCATCGCCATCCAACCGCCGCAGACGCGGCTCGACCGTCGAGTGCTGCTTCGCGAGACACGGCTGCGCGAACTGGGCCGCGCCCCCGATGACAATGACCGCTACTATCTCGACGATCCGGAAGACATGGCGCGGTTCCGCCGCAAGCAACTGGAAGAGGAAGGCCGGGTCATCCCGCCGCCGGCGGACGAATACGATCCTAACGGTGACAATTCCGTGGAAGCCTATCCGCCGCCACTGCAGGACGATGGCAGCTACGACAACAATTTTCCCGATGCACCGCAGCCGGCAGAGCCGCGCACCATCACGCGTCAGCCGCTGGACGAGGCCTCGATAGACTCTGTCGAGCCCGCGGCACCTACCGAACAGGCCATGCCCGAGGATCAGGCGGGACTGCCGCCGAAGATCGGCGGCAAGACCATCGACCCGTCGCTTTCGCTGGGAGCACGCCAGGACGTCGCGGCGCTGCAGGTGCTGCTCGACCGGGGTGGCGCTTCGCCTGGCGTCATCGACGGGCGATTCGGTTCGAATGTCGACAAGGCACTCGCCGCCTACAACCAGATCACCGGCAGCAATCTGCGATCGACGGATGCTGTCGGCATCCAGTCGGCACTGGCGCAATCCGGCGGCGACGCTTTCGCCAACTACACGATCACGCCGGAGGATGCGGCCGGCCCGTATGTCGCCTCGATCCCGGAAGACTACAGCCAAAAGGCGCAGCTCGACCGGATGGGCTATACGTCGGTGACCGAAGCACTGGCGGAGCGCTTCCACATGGACGAGAATTATCTCAAGGCGCTCAACCCGGACCTCAATTTCAATCGCCCCGGCACGATCATCAAGGTCGCCAATTTCGGCAGGCTGGTGTCGACGCCGGTGGCCCGCATCGTCGCCGACAAGGACAAGAAAGAGGTTTTCGCCTATGATGCCGGCGGCAAGCTGGTGGCAGCCTATCCCGCCACCATAGGCTCGTCGGATACGCCGTCACCGTCCGGCACGCATGCGGTGTCGCGCGTCGCGCTCGATCCGAACTACACCTACAACCCCAGCATCAATTTCAAGCAGGGTCAAAACAACAAGGTCCTGACCATTCCGCCAGGCCCGAACGGTCCTGTCGGCTCGGTTTGGATCGCGCTGGACAAGCCGACCTACGGCATTCATGGCACACCGGACCCATCGAAGATCGGCAAGACTGAAAGCCATGGCTGCGTGCGCCTGACCAACTGGGATGCCCGTGAGCTGGCCAAGCTGGTTTCGCCGGGCGTGACGGTGGAGTTTGTCGGCGGACCTTCAGCCGATGACTTTGCGCAGCAGTGAACTCCGAAGCGCGGCGGCATAGACCAACTGCACGACCAGGATGAAGCCGATGCCGAGCAAGGGATTGACGAATGACAGTGCGGCGCCGATCGCCCACAGGATTTGCGCCTTGACGATGCGCAGATAGACCGTGCGTTTCGTTTCCGCGTCGATGCCCTCTGCCAGGAAGCCGTTCTTCTCCGCATAGCGCCAGCTGGCGAACAGGGTGACGCCGAGCATCAGCAGATTGAGCCAGTAGACCAGCACGGCGGTTCTGAACTCGAGGAAGTCGGCCAGAAGGTCGGTCGAGAACGGCAGCAGCGCGATGAAGGCGAGAAAGCAGAGGTTCAACGTCGCAAGCCGTCGGTCGGATCTGGCGATCAGACCATGCTGCGCCTGCTGGCCGAACCAGAAGATGGTCAGCGTCAGGAAACTCAAGGCGTAAGTCAGGAAGCGTGGCGCCAGTGCCGCGATCGCGGCAAGCAGCTCGCCTTCGGAATGGATCGCCTCGTGCGCCGGCACCCTGATTTCGAGAACGATCAGGGTAAGCGCGATGGCAAACACCCCGTCGGTGATGCCGACGATACGGCCGCGTCCTTCCGCCGATGCTTCAAGTGGCCGCTTCATCGATTTCTCCCCGTTGCAAATTCCCAGGAAACCTAACATGGCTGCCGCCGTTTGCATCAGAACAGGCGCAATCCCGGCAATGTGGCTGGTTTCAACGACAGCAAGCCACTGGCTGGTTGTTGCCGATGCACTGGAGGTCTAAGCAAGGTTTCATGCATTCACCAAGTGCCGCCGCCGCCGTCCCGCTGACCAGTCCGGGCACGAATCGAACCTTCTGCCCGCAAGCGCAGCGGCGATTTGTGCTGATAGCGGCCATCCTGGCCTCGGCGCTCGGCTTCATCGATGGCTCGATCCTCGCCATCGCCACGCCGGCGATCCGCGTCAACCTCGGTGCCAGCCTGGCGCAAGCGCAGTGGATTTCCAACGCCTATGCGCTGACGCTCTCGGCGCTGATCCTTGCCGGGGGTGCCGCCGGTGACCGATTCGGGCTGCGCCGCGCCTTCGTGGCGGGCATTGCGCTGTTCGTTACCGCTTCGCTTGCCTGTGCGCTGGCGCCGAATGCAATTGTGCTGATTGGATTTCGCGCGGTGCAGGGCATCGGTGCGGCCATCATGGTGCCGGGCAGTCTCGCCATCATCGCCAAGGCCTATCCGAAGAAAGAACGCGGCCGCGCCATCGGCATCTGGGCGGCGGCGTCGGCACTGACCACGGCACTTGGCCCGGTGTTTGGCGGCTTCGTGCTGTCGGCCTTCGGCGACGGCATCTGGCGGGCGATCTTCGCCATCAACCTGCCGCTCGGGCTGATCTCGATCTATCTCCTGCTGGCCAAGGTTCCAGCCGATGCGGCGACGGAGAAACGCAGCCTGGACCTTGGCGGTGCCGCGCTCGCCACATTGGCCTTCGGCGCGCTCGCCTATGGACTAACCTCGACAAGTGCCAGCGGCGAGGACCACATGTCGGGGCCGAGCATTGCAGCCGGTGTCGCGCTGCTTGTCGTCTTTATCTTTTTCGAACTTCGACAGCGCGAGCCGATGATCGACCTGTCGCTGTTTCGCGTCGGCGCTTTCGCCGGCGCCAATGTCGCGACGTTCTTCCTCTATTTCGCGCTGTCGGCCAATCTTTTCTATCTGCCGATGCTGCTGATCGCCGGCTGGGGACTGAGTACGGCCGAGGTCGGCTTCATCTTCCTGCCACTGTCGGCATCGATCGCGCTTTTGTCAGGGCCGGTCGGCCAGTTGTCGGACCGGATCGGCCCGCGTTTTCCGATCGCCTGCGGCAGCCTCATCGTGGCTTTCGCCTTTGCCGGACTTGCCTTGCTCGCCCATGCCGGCATCCACAATTTCTGGACGGGAACATTCCCGCTGATGGCGCTGATGGGGCTGGGCATGGCGCTGGTCGTGTCGCCATTGTCGACCGCGATCATGACGGCGGTGGAAGACAAGGATACGGGTGCGGCCTCCGGCATCAACAATGCCGTCTCGCGCATCGGCGGCCTGATCGCGGTGGCGGCAATGGGTTCGCTCGCCGCCTGGGTCTACGCGCATGCGCTGGATGGCAATGCAACGCCCGGCGTGCCTGGCTTTGGCGAACCGGCAACGGTAGCGCTTGCGCCCGCCGTCGACGCGGCAAGGCTTGCCGCGAGCGACGCTGCGTTTGCCGCTGTCTCCGCGGTGACAGCGCTGCTTTGCCTGCTTTCGGCTGTCATCGCCTGGACGACCATTTCCGGGCAACCGCTGCCATGGCCGCGGGATGCCGAAAATCCGCAAGGCTGAGAAATTCAGCAAGGATGGAGGCCGACGGAATCAACCGTCGATCTTGGCGCTCGCAACCTTCAGCGAGTCACTGTCTTCCTGCTTCAGCAGATCGTCGATGCGCTCGCGCTCGCGCTTGAAGGCGACGAGGTCATCGCCTTTCAGCACCTTGCCGACCGGCAGCCGGACGCGCATCGAATCGACTTTGGTGCCGTTGACGATCAGCTCGTAGTGGAGGTGCGGACCGGTGGAGAGACCGGTCTGGCCGAGATAACCAATGATCTGCCCCTGGCGCACGCGCACACCGGGTTCGATGCCTTTGGCGAAGGCGCTTTGGTGATTGTATGATGTCTCGTAGCCGTTGGCATGGCGCAGGATGATCTGCTTGCCATAGCCGCCGGACCAACCCGCCTTCTCGACGACACCATTGCCAGCGGCGATGATCGGCGATCCGATGGGAGCGGCCCAATCGGTGCCGGTGTGCATG